>NZ_CP047029.1:1572500-1930000 GCF_009796805.1 Algibacter sp. L1A34
TGGTTTTAATTTATATTGAAATGAATCGAAATTATTAGTCGCTACCAAATTATTAACGCCTTTAACAAGGTCTTTATAACTTATTTTTTCATTTGGTTTTAATTTTAGTTTTCCTAAAACATAGGCGCGGGTATAGTTGTTATTTCCCTTAACAGAGAAGTTATTTATGGTAATACTATCAGGAATTTTTTCTTTAAGGTAATGCGTCTTTTTTCGTATTGGTAATGCTTTAAAATCTTCTAAGTTTTCTAAAGCTGCTTTTTTTCCGCTTTCAATAATTTCTCGACCTTCATTAAAGGATACCACGTTGTATTCTTTAATATTCGGCTTTATGTAAATATCGGTATGCTTTGTTTTTAATTTCATATCATTTATGGTTCTGAAATTATTTATTTGGAACAAAACATCGGGAGCCGAAAGAAGCTCATCACGATTTAAAAGTCCGTCTTGCACATCGACACCAATAATTTTATCCATGCCTTTAGCGCGTAGTTCTTCAATTGGATAATTATTTGTTACACCACCATCGATAAGTACATTGTTATTAATTATTACAGGCTGGTATAATGATGGTAACGCACTACTCGCCATAATAGACTGTGTTAAGTCGCCAGTATCTAAAACCACTTGTTTACCTGTTTCTACGTTTGTAGCAATGCAGAAAAATGGAATATGTAATTTATTGAAATCACTAATTCCGTTAAAGGGTAATGTTAATGATGAAAATAAGTTATAAGTATTTTGCCCACGAGAGAGAGCCGATGGTAATTTTATTTTAAAATTATCGAATGGTAGTTTTACAGCATAGCGCTCGGCATTATCACGTTCATAAAAGGCTTTGGAACTTCGGGGTAAATCGTCGCTTATAAGTTTATCAAAATCTACTTCATGAAAAATTGAATCGAGTTGATTACCAGAATATCCCGCAGCGTAAAGTCCTCCAATTATGGCGCCCATACTCGTTCCTGCAACATAATCTATTTTTATGCCTAAGCTATCAATTACTTTTAAAACACCAATATGCGCGAGTCCTTTTGCGCCGCCACCACTTAACACTAAGCCAACTTTTGTTTTGTGTGTTTCTGTTTTGTTTTGCGCTTTCGCGGAAAAAGTAATGAACAGAATTAGAAGTAATATGAAGGTTTTTTTAATCACTGCTTTTGTTTTAACTATTCTGTAATTCCTCTAAATATTGAAATGATAATCGATTTTAATTTTGCTTTTCATGATAATAACTATAAATTTTAGAAGCTCTAGATACGCCAACAACATCTTCCAATTCGTCTAGTTTCGCATTGGCTATGCGTTTGGCAGATTTAAAATGTTTTAAAAGTTCTACAATAGTTTTATCACCAATTCCTGGAATGGTTTCTAACTCTGTATTTAATGCCGATTTACTCCGTCTATTTCGGTGATGTTCAATACCAAAACGGTGGGCTTCATTTCTTAAAAATTGTATCACTTTTAAGGTTTCGCTTTTTTTATCTAAATATAAGGGAATTGGATCGTCTGGATAGAATAATTCTTCTAAACGTTTTGCAATACCAATTACCGTAATGGTCTGTCTTAAACCTAAAGCATCTATACTTTTTAATGCTGATGATAATTGTCCTTTTCCACCATCTATAATTATAAGTTGAGGTAAAGGTTGATCTTCTTCAACTAAGCGTTTGTAACGGCGGTACACTACTTCTTCCATAGAGGCAAAATCGTCTGGGCCAACAACGGTTTTTATATTAAAATGACGGTAATCTTTTTTACTTGGCTTCCCGTTTTTAAATACTACGCAGGCGGCAACAGGGTTTGTGCCTTGTATGTTCGAGTTATCGAAACATTCTATGTGCCGAGGTTCTTCAGAAAGACGTAAATCAGCCTTCATTTGTGCCATAATTCGGTTAGCATGCCTATCGGGATCTACTATTTTTATTTGTTTGAAACGCTCCATTCGGAAATATTTGGCATTCCGAAGTGATAAATCTAAAATGTGTTTTTTATCGCCTAATTGCGGAACCGTAACTTTTAAGTTTTCTCCTAAATTGACTTTAAAAGGCACGTATATTTCTTTAGAGTTCGAATCGAAACGTTGTCTAATTTCTGTAATAGCAAGCTCTAGTAGTTCTTGATCGGTTTCGTCTAATTTCTTTTTAATTTCTAAAGTATGCGAACGAATTATGGAACCATAGGATAGTTGTAAAAAGTTAATGTAACCGTAACCTTCATCGCTCATTATTGAAAATACATCTACATTGCTAATTTTTGGATTTACAATGGTAGATTTGGCTTGGTAGTTTTCTAAAACCTGAATTTTCTCTTTCATTTTATGCGCTTCTTCAAACTGCATATTATCGGCCAAGTCCCGCATTTGTTGTTTAAATTGCTGTAAAGAATCTTTAAAATTTCCTTTTAAAATTTCTTTTATCGCTACTATGTTTTTGTTGTATTGCGCTTCGGTTTCTCGGTTTTCGCAAGCGCCTTTGCAGTTACCTAAATGATATTCTAAACAGACTTTATATTTGCCAGAGTTTACTTTTTCTTGAGATAAATTAAAGTTGCAGGTACGCAAACTGTAAAGTCCTTTTATTAAATCTAAAAGGGTGTAAACGGTTTTTCCGCTGGTGTATGGTCCAAAATAATCGCTACCATCTTTAAAAACACGTCGGGTAGAAAACACACGTGGGAAACGTTCGTTTTTTATGCAAATCCACGGGTACGATTTATCGTCTTTTAGTAAAACGTTATATCGCGGTTTGTATTTTTTTATAAGATTGTTTTCTAGTAAAAGCGCATCGGTTTCTGTATCGACTACAATGTGCTTGATATTCACTATTTTTTTTACCAACACACGGGTTTTACCATTATCGTGGGTTTTAGTGAAATAGGAGCTTACTCTTTTTTTTAGGTTTTTGGCTTTACCTACGTAAATTATGGTATCATCTTTATCGAAATATTGATAAACACCAGGTTGGTTTGGTAGGGTTTTTAATTGTATGTCTAAGTCAGGGGTCTCCATTGTCTCAAAGGTAATTATTTTATTGATGTTTTTTAGGTAGTAATCTCACGAATTTATAGGAATAGATGTTATAACTTATGCGTGTAATATTATTGATTGAAAATAATTTTTAAAAATGTTTTTTGAATTGACTAATTGTATACTTTCGCCACTTTTAAAAATGCTTCTATTTAATTAGATCGTATTTTATTTAATGAAGAAAATGTATGTTGGCGGCCGAGACCGCGTTAGGGATTGAGGCATTGTTGAAGCTCTTTTTGTGTTGTTGCGCCTATGCAACACAAAAAAGCGACTGCTGAAAGCCCGGCCCTTGTGGTAACGCCCAAAGAAATAATTGAAAAATGAGTAAAAAAATTTTAGGTAGAACCGATGTTGTGGATTTTCCGGGATTAGGTTTGTTTAATATTGATGTAAAAATGGATACGGGTGCTTATACATCGGCTATACATTGCACAGAGATTATTGAAGAAAATAATGTGCTTAAATGTGGTTTTAATAGTGATGTACACGAAAATTTTGGTGATACAGAGATTGTTTTTACCGAATTTTGGCGCACTAATGTGAAAAGCAGTAACGGTTTTAAGGAAAATAGATATAAAGTAAAATCGGATGTCGTAATTTTTGGAAAAACGTACAAGATTAACTTAACTTTAAGCACGAGAAGCGATATGAAATATCCCGTATTGATTGGTAGACAATTTTTAAAGCAAAAATTTTTAATCGATGTGGATTTGGAACAGGTTTCTTTTAAAATGAAAAAACAATAACAATGAACATAGTAATTTTATCGCGTAATGCGGAATTGTATTCGACCGATCGTTTGGTGGAGGAAGGAGAAAAAAGAGGCCACAAAATTGAGGTTATAGACCCGTTGAAGTGTGACCTTATTATTGAGAAAGAAAAGCCAACGATTTTTTATAAAGATCGGTATTTGGACTATGTTGATGCTATTATCCCTAGAATTGGAACGTCGGTTACGTTTTTTGGGTGTGCAGTGGTGCGCCAATTTGAAATGATGGGTGTTTTTACTACGGTAACATCGGACGCTATAATTCGTTCGCGTGATAAATTACGTAGTTTTCAACGTTTATCTAAAGCGGGGATTGGTATGCCAAAAACGGTATTTACTAATTATTCGCGCGATGTGGAACGTGTTATTAAGCATGTTGGTGGAACGCCTGTTATTATTAAGCTTTTGGAAGGTACTCAGGGTTTAGGTGTGGTTTTAGCTGAAACTAAAAATGCTGCCGAATCTGTTTTAGAGGCTTTTAATGGTTTGCAGGCTCGTGCTTTGGTGCAAGAGTATATTTCGGAAGCGAAAGGGGCAGATTTACGTGCTTTAGTTGTAGATGGACAAGTAGTTGGTGCCATGAAGCGTCAAGGAAAAGAAGGCGAGTTTAGATCTAATTTACACCGTGGCGGATCGGCAGAGATTGTTAAGCTAAATCACGATGAGTTGAAAGTTGCTATGAATGCAGCAACGGCTTTGAAATTGCCTGTTTGTGGTGTTGATATGTTACAGTCTGAACGTGGACCGTTACTTTTAGAAGTAAACTCTACACCTGGTTTAGAAGGTATTGAAAGGGCTACTGGACGAAACATTGCAAAAAATATTATTGTTTATATTGAGAAAAACACCAAATAAATGGCAAAATTAAGTAGCGACATTTTAACTATTTTAGGAGAGGATATTAAACCTGGAGAGCGGAGAGAAGTTAATTTTGATGTCGCTAATTTACATACATCCACACCGGTAAATGTACCTGTTATTATTGAACGTGCTAAAAAGCCTGGGCCAGTAGTTCTTTTTACTGCAGGAATACATGGCGACGAAGTTAATGGTGTTGAAATTGTAAGGCAAATTATTGCTAAGGGTATTAATAAACCCAAAATTGGAACTATTATTTGTATTCCGGTTATTAATGTTTTTGGTTTTATCAATTTAAAACGAGAATTTCCTGATGGACGTGATTTAAACCGCGTGTTTCCTGGGAGTCCGTCGGGCTCATTGGCTGCTCGTGTAGCATTTAAATTGGTGAATGAAATTTTGCCGCACGTGGATATTATTTTAGATTTCCATACAGGTGGTTCTGGCCGCTTTAATGCGCCTCAATTACGTTATGTTAAAGAAGATTTAGAGCTTAACAATTTAGCGAAGGCCTTTGGAGCTCCTTTTGTTTTGTATTCTAAAAACTTATCCAAGTCTTTTAGAACAACTTGCTTTAAGCTAGGGAAACCCATGTTGCTTTTTGAAGGTGGAAAATCTAACCATATCGATGATGCAGTTACCAATGTTGGTGTAAATGGCTCTAAACGTGTGTTGAAATATTTGGGTATGTTAGGTGTTAATTTTAAATCTGCTACTCCTAGAAAAAGCACTGTTTTTATTGATGATAGTAAATGGCAGCGTGCTAAATATTCGGGTATGTTTAAGCCTGATGTTGCCATTGGGTCTTACGTAGATAGACGTGATGTGCTGGGGAATATTACAGATCCATACGGGAAGTTTGATTACGCTGTAAAAGCACCAAATTCTGGATATATTATTAATGTGAACGAATCGCCAATTGTGTATCAAGGTGATGCATTGTTTCATATTTCTACGACTTTAAAACATTAATTTTGAAAAACTTTTTTGATTATAAAGGTTTGAAAATCTGTATTTAGTATGACTAAAAATGAGTTGCGAAAAACATATAAAAGTCTACGGAATAATTTATCGACGACTCAAATAGACGATTTTAGTTTGGCTATTGCTAATCAACTTTTAAAATTACCTATTTGGGGACATTCGTTTTACCACGTGTTTCTTGCTATTGAAGAGCATAAGGAAGTAAATACCGATTATATTCTGAATATTTTATCGGGAAAAGATAAAAATATTTTAATTTCTAAAAGTGATTTTAAAGAGGGTGGAATGATTCATTTTCTGCTAACTGATAATACCATTATTAAAAAAAATAGTTATAATATTCCTGAACCTGTTGATGGTATCGAAATTTTAGATGATAAAGTTGAGGTTGTTTTTATTCCGCTTTTAGCTTTTGATGAAATTGGTAATCGCGTGGGCTATGGTAAAGGCTTTTACGATCGGTTTTTGGCGAAATGTAAACCTGAAACTATTAAAATTGGATTGTCTTTTTTTGAAGCTGATACTGAAATTACGGATGTTTTTGAAAGTGATGTACGATTAGATTATTGTGTGACTCCCGAGCTTGTTTATGAGTTTTAGTTATAGAAGTTACTTTCTTTTAGCTTTTACTAAATGCTTTTTTATTAAAAACAATCAACATTATAAAACCCGTGCTTATAGCCATGTCGGCAACGTTAAAAACGGGTTCAAAGAAGTTAAAGCGTTGTCCGCCATATAGAGGAAGCCATTGTGGCAAATCGGCTTGAAATAGAGGGAAGTAGAGCATATCTACTACTTTACCGTGAAGTAAACTATCATAACCTCCTGTTTCTGGTAAAAATGAAGCAACTTGATTCATGCTGTTTTCAAACAAAACACCATAAAATACAGAATCGATAATATTTCCTAAAGCGCCTGCAAAGATTAAAGCAATAGCTGCTATCAATATATTTGAACTCTGTTTTCTTGTAGCATCAAATAACCAATAACCAATACCGAAAATGGCAAATACTCTAAATAGGGTTAAAGCTATTTTAGCAGTTCTATCATTAATAAATGAAACGAAATCACTAATTTTTGTGCCCCAAGCCATACCATCGTTTTCAATAAAATATATTTTAAACCAGCTAAACACCTCAACACTATCGTGAAGAGCAAAATGGGTTTTAATATAGATTTTACTAATCTGATCGATTAATAAAATAGAAATAATAAGTATGATGGATTTTTTTAAAGACATGTTCAAAAATAAAAACGTCTCATAAAAGCATGAGACGTTTCAAATATAAAATTTTAATTGTGATTATTGCATGTTTTTAGCTTCGATACTTAATGTAGCGTGTGGTACAAGCTCTAAACGTTTTTTGTTTATTAATTTTCCTGTAACTCGACAAACACCGTAAGTTTTGTTTTCGATACGAATTAATGCGTTTTTTAAATCACGGATAAATTTTTCTTGACGTATTGCTAGCTGTGAGTTAGATTCTTTGCTCATTACCGCGCTGCCTTCATCAAAAGCTTTAAATTGAGGCGATGTATCTTCAGTACCATTGTTATGGTCGTTCATATACGCACTTTGTATTAGTGCTAAATCGTGTTGTGCCTTTTTTATTTTTTCAGATATTAGCACTTTAAATTCTGCTAAATTAGCATCCGAATATCTCTCAGTATTTTCAGCCATAGTTTTAGTTTTTTTGGATATACAATCTGGTATTTACCTCATCAAAAGCAATTTCTATACCATCTTGTAAATTATCAATAATATTTAATTCGTTTGTTAGTGTTTCAGACTTAATATACGCAATATTTGCTTCTACAGCCTTGACAATATGTTCGTCTTTTTGAAAAGTTACATTAATACGGTCGGTAACTTCTAATCCTGAATCTTTTCGTAAATTTTGTATGCGGTTTATTAATTCTCTCGCAATACCTTCTTTACGTAATTCTTCAGAAATCGTTACATCTAAAGCTACAGTTAATGAACCTTCGTTTGCAACCAACCACCCTTCGATGTCTTGTGATGTTATTTCAACATCTGTACGTTCTAAGGTAATACTTTTTCCGTTAACTTCGATGTCCAAAATACCATTTTGCTCGATGTTTTTTATGTCACTAGCAGTGAAGTTATTAACTAATTGCGCGATGGCTTTCATGTCTTTTCCAAAACGTGGGCCAAGAACTTTAAAGTTTGGTTTTATTTGTTTTACTAAAATATCCGAAGCATCTTCTAGAACTTCAATTTCTTTTACATTAACCTCAGATTTTATAAGGTCTGCAACCGCTAGTATTTCATTTTTTTGAGATTCACTATCAATAGGAATCATGATTTTTTGTAATGGTTGTCTTACTTTTATTTTTTCTTTAGCTCGTAATGAAAGTACTAAAGATGAAATGATTTGAGCGCTTTCCATCTTGTTTTCGAGCGACTTATCAACAAAATTAGCATCGAATACTGGGAATTCTGATAAGTGAACACTCTCGAAAGATTCTTTTTTAGTAACCGAATTTAAATCTAAATACAACTTGTCCATAAAGAACGGTGCAATGGGTGCGCCTAATTTCGAAATAGTTACCATACAGGTGTAAAGTGTTTGGTATGCTGAAATTTTATCTTGTTGGTAATCACCTTTCCAGAAACGTCTTCTGCTTAAACGTACAAACCAGTTGCTTACGTAATCTTGTGTAAAGTCTGAAATAGCTCGCGCTGCTTTTGTTGGCTCGTAATCGGCATAAAAAGCATCTACTTTTTGGATTAATGTGTGTAATTCTGAAAGAATCCATCTATCTATTTCTGGACGTTCGTTTAACGGAATATCGGCTTCACTATAATTAAAGTTATCAAGATTAGCATAAAGCTGGAAGAATGAATAGGTGTTGTAAAGTGTTCCGAAGAATTTACGTTTTACTTCTTCTATCCCTTCTAAATCGAATTTTAAATTATCCCAAGGATTTGCATTGGCAATCATGTACCAACGCGTAGCATCGGCACCATATGTCCCTAAAGTTTCAAACGGATCCACGGCGTTACCTAAACGTTTAGACATTTTTTGTCCGTTTTTATCTAACACTAATCCGTTAGAGACTACGTTTTTATAAGCTACAGAATCGAAAACCATAGTCGCTATAGCATGAAGCGTATAAAACCATCCACGTGTTTGATCGACACCTTCAGCGATAAAATCTGCTGGAAACGATTTGTTTTCGTCAATTTTATCTTTATTTTCAAAAGGGTAGTGCCATTGCGCATAAGGCATAGAGCCAGAATCGAACCAGACATCAATTAAATCGCTTTCGCGTTTCATAGGTTGTCCGCTTGCTGAAACTAAAGTGATTTCATCAACTATATTTTTATGTAAATCTATTTTCGCGTAGTTTTCTTCGGAATTATTTCCAACTTCGAAATCTGCAAATATATCTTCAGCTAAAACACCGGCTGTAACTGCATTTTGCATTTCTGCTTTCAGTTCTTCAACAGAACCTATGCAAATTTCTTCTTTACCATCTTCGGTTCTCCAAATTGGTAATGGAATCCCCCAATAACGTGAACGTGATAAATTCCAGTCGTTTGCATTTGCTAACCAGTTTCCAAAACGACCTTCTCCAGTCGATTTTGGTTTCCAGTTAATACCTGTGTTTAACTCGTGCATACGGCCTTTTATGTCCGTTACTTTAATAAACCAAGAATCTAATGGGTAATAAAGAATAGGTTTATCTGTTCTCCAACAATGTGGGTAACTATGCTTATATTTTTCAACTTTAAAAGCTTTGTTTTCATTTTTTAATTTAAGAGCTAGTCTTTCATCAACACTCAAATAGCTTTTTAAATCTGCAATAACAGGCTTTAATTTTTCTTGTTGTTTTGCTAGTTCTATAATAAACTCCTCTTCACTTAAGTATTCAGATTTTACATATTCTTCTGAAAAACCGTAAATATCATCTTTAATTTCTGGTCTAAAACGACCTTGTAAATCCACAAGTGGTACTAGGTTGTCATTTTCATCTTTTACTAAAAGTGGCGGAATTTCTGGTGTAGCTTGTTTTGCAACCAAAGCATCATCTGCTCCAAAAGTTGGTGCTGTATGCACTATTCCAGTACCATCTTCGGTAGTTACAAAATCTCCGGCTATAACTCTAAAAGCATTTTCTGGATTATCATTTGGTAAGGCATATGGTAATAATTGTTCGTATTTAATGCCAACAAGATCGTTTCCTTTAAATTCCTTTCGAGAAAATGTTTGTTTTGGAGCTTTTTTATCACCTATTATGCTCTCTTTTTTATATGTGTTTTTAATTTCTTCATATTCTTCGTCAGAATAATCCCAACCAACATCTACTATATAAAACGGAATCTTCTTGTCTCCTTCTTTATAATCTAATAACTCTGCTTTAGTTTCTACTTGAGTATTATTTTTTCCTCCAAACTGTTTTCCAACTAAAGCTTTTGCTAAAATAACCTTAATAGGTTTGAATGTGTATTGATTATACGTTTGAACTAAAACGTAGTCAATTTTTGGTCCAACAGTTAATGCTGTATTACTTGGTAATGTCCAAGGAGTTGTTGTCCATGCAGTAAAATGTATATCACCTTCATTTTTTAAAAAATCTGGCAATGTACTTTCTATAGCTTTAAACTGAGCAACGATAGTAGTGTCGGTTACGTCTTGATACGCTCCTGGCTGGTTAACCTCATGAGAACTTAAACCAGTTCCTGCTTTTGGTGAATAAGGCTGAATTGTGTAGCCTTTATACATTAGTTTTTTAGTGTATATTTCTTTTAGCAACCACCATACGGTTTCCATGTATTTTGGTTCGTAAGTAATGTATGGATCGTCCATATCAACCCAATATCCCATTTTTTGAGTGAGGTCGTTCCAAACATCTGTATAGCGCATTACTGCTTTTCTACATGCAGCGTTATAATCCTCTACTGAAATGGTTTTACCAATATCTTCCTTGGTAATACCTAATTCTTTTTCTACACCTAACTCAATAGGTAAACCGTGTGTGTCCCAACCAGCTTTACGCTTAACTTGGTAACCTTTCATGGTTTTATAGCGTGGAAAAATATCTTTAATAGCACGTGCTAAAACATGGTGTACACCAGGTAAACCGTTTGCCGAAGGCGGGCCTTCGAAAAACACAAAAGGTTTATTACCTTCTCTAGTGGTTACACTTTTTTCAAATATGTTGTTTTCTTGCCAATAGTTTAAGATCTGGTCTGCAACATTTGGTAAGTCAAGTCCTTTGTATTCAGGAAATTTAGCGCTCATTTATCATTAATTCTAGTAAGGATGCGAATTTAAGCAATAATACTTAAAACATTAATTTTTTAAAATAAAAAAAGACCACTAGAGTTGTGGTCTTTTAAAATACGCTTATGTAATTAACTGTTAGTTTATAACTATCTTTTTAGTAAGCACCTCATTAGCTTCTGTTCTTAAGCAAACAATATAAGTTCCTGTCGCAAAATTATTAAATGGAATACCATTGCTTAGTTCGCTAGACGATACGTTTTGTTGCTCTAAAACTGTTTGACCTCTCATATTAATTAAGGCTAGTTTAGTCACTTCGCTATTTAGCTTTTTAACGTATAATGTGTTTGCGCTATTTTTGAAATAGATAAAGTTTTCTGTAGTAGCTAACTCTTCGTTACTTAGTGTTGTTGTTTCATTTTGAAATACAATTTCGAATCTTTCATTAAATATACCTTGGGTAGAGGTGAAGCTATATCCATACTCTTGATTTAAATTGAAATACAACCCTAATAAATTATCATGTAAATAAACCTCTTGATCTTCATTTAAATTAATTTTTTCAGAGATTTTAATTTCAAAAGAATTATCACCAGATGATCTGAAGTTTAGCGGAACAACTTTGTCTTCAGTGATTTCGCTATAAGCTTGCAGGTTCATGTTTTTACCGTCTAAAACTAAATTTAAATCGTTGTTGTTTACATCATCTGATTCTGCATCGTATCCGTAATCATAGGCGTCAGAGGTTTGCTCGCTAAACCCAAGTAAAAGCTCTCTTTTTGTTTCTGGTCCGGTAATCGAGTTAAATTCTAATCTAATTTTTTGAATAACGTTTTCTTCAGAAGTGATATTAGTTGTAGTGGTAGTTTTTCCTTGTGCTCCTTTAAAAAATACCGAACCATTATTTTCTGTCCCGTCGACATCAGATTCTTTTATAAAAATACGCTGGCTATTATTAAATTCTATTTTTCCTGTTGCTATAATTTCTGTAATAAAACCTTGAGCTACAGGTAAATATTTTGTAGGGGTAAGTGTTCCGACTTCACCACCTGTAGTCCCTCCGTTTCGTCCTGCAAATTGGCGTGCTCTACAAGCCCCTAGTTTATTAACTTGTGCGTATCCTGCATTGTAATCTCTTAAATTATGAGAAGCACCGCTCCATTGTTGCCATAGTTGCAGTGTTCCATCAATTAAACCTTCATTGTCATCTATAAACTTGTGTATATCCAGTGCTGATGCATAAGGGTTTCCTAAAAGATACTCTGTTTTTGAAACACTAACTACCGATCCATCTCCTCCTTTGTCAATAACATCGATTAAGATTGTTCCATTATTAGGTTTGCCTTCGAAAATATATTCCTGTTCTGTGCCTACATTTCCTGTTCCTTTTTGTGTATATCCTACTCCGGTTTTTATAGGAGTTGATGTGGATATTTTTTCCCAGTCCCAATAGGTTAATCCATTGATAAAAGTATATAGCCAATAGGTGCTAATACTTCCTGATCCGCTATAGCTAGAGGTGAACTTTCCTTCTAAACCAGAATTGAATTTTATCATATCTATTTCGAAGTCAGTATTATTGTTATTATTGGCAGAGGTGTTATTATCTGTTAACGATGTGATACCTGTAACTCCGACGGGTGACGACCAACTGTTGTACCAATATACATTGGATGTTCCTTCTTGTCTACGTAATATTTTGCCGTTTTCCCATGTTACTAAATCACTGTTTTTAGTTTGAATAAGTTGAGAATCGTTCATTAAATCGAGTGTTCCTCCTAGCTCTAAATACCAATTATTTTGCACAAGATTGTCTCCGTTTATAGTCAGGGTTTTACCTGAATCTATAATTAAACCTATGTTTTCTATAGAATGATTGGCATCGATATCATTTTGTATACTTACAATACTCCATGCTTTATTTGTGTCCGTATCTGTTATATCCCAGACGTCTCCATGTAACCATGTGCTTTTGCTAGTCCAATCGCCATCGTAATTTGAAACATATGGCATGGGTGCAGTTTGCTCGTTAATGGTAGTTATGTTATGCATAGTAAGAGCATGGTTGTTATTAGAATAATCTGTAATGGTTGTGCCTATTATATCTGTCATTGGGTAATAAGCTTGAAGATCACTCCATAATATTTTTTCGTTAGTTTGTGAATCTTGAATATCCTTAGGGATTATTGTTCCTATTAAGTTTCCGCTATTATCCTCAATTTCTTGATAAACCATTTGTTGTAATTGCTCTTCACTCAAGGCTCTATTAAACACGCGAACTTCGTCAATATTTCCATGAAAATGAGCGTTTCCTGCTGTACTAGTATTGGTTGGGTATCTACCAATAACAAAGTCTCGGTTTGCATAGGTGTGTGGTGTGCCATTATCAAATGTGGATAGTATTTCTGAGTTTAAATCCGAGTCGGTTACCGTATTTAGTAGTTCGCCATTAAGATAAAGTTTTATTGTTTGAGAACTCGAATCAAAAACACCGGCAACATGATACCAAATATCATTGTCTAGTTTAATATTATCTGCAGCCTTTGGCTGTACTTGAATATTATTGGATGGGTATGTTTTTGAACTAGTTACTTGGGCTTGTGTATAAACTAAAAAAGCTGGAGTTCTTCCCGAAGTAACATATAGTCTAATAGTTTCTTGCCCGGCAATGCTATAATTTCCAGTTAAATTTCCAGTATTGTCACTTTCTAGTTTAACCCAACCCATTATGGTTGCAGAGTCCCAGTTAGTAATAAAAGAATCTACATCAAGATAGTCGTCTTGACCATCAAAATATACTGTAGCTTCGTTGATATAATTATATACGGAAATATTAGCAGAAGGACTGTCTGTAGTAATATTATTATCTGTTTGGTCTTGATAATTATATGCTGTATTAGTTAAATCTGTAATTAGAGTGTTTATTTCATCGGCTTGAACTTGTAATTCTATAGTTTCTTTACTTCCAGAGCTTAAAGTTCCTATAGTCCATGTGTTGCCACTCCAAGTTCCTATAGAGGGGTTAGAACTTATTAGAGTTAGTCCGCTAGGAATATCATCTACAACGGTTAAATTGGTAACTGGATTTACACCAAAGTTCTCTACTTCAATAGTAAATATTGCTGTTTCACCTTCGATAAGACTTTCTTTGTCAACCGTTTTGTTTAGTAAAATATCAGGATTACAATAGTATGCCGAAAGTGGTTGTGAATCATAAGTACACCCACCTTTAACAACTCTTACATAATAGTCTGCAGATTTTGTTGGTGTATAAGTAGGGTCTGTAGCTCCTTCTATTGATACACCATCTTCAAACCATTGATAAGAATCAAATGTCTCATCATACACTTCTACAATAGCGCCTGGTAAGCAACCTCCGCCTCCTACTTGTAGATCTACTTCTGGTACAGTATCGAAACCAGAAAAGTACCCTGCAATACCTCTAGCTCCATTGTAGCCTAAAAAGCCGACAGCAATTGGTCCTGAGGATTCAACGGACACATTTCCTGTAAGATCTGAAATATAAAAGGATTTCCATGAAGATGTGCCTGCTACAGTTAATGGTTCAGGCAATGTAACTGTTCCTGTTTCGTCTTCCACTATTATATTTGAATTAGGCGTTGTAGAAGATGCTATTAAAAACAATCCACCAGAAGCAGTAATTCCAGCAATATCTTTAATATCATAAATATAATCCATAGAGTCTGGCATTAAGCAGTTTACGGGGGCGACAAAATTAAGACTTACTGTGTAAATAGTCGAAGCTCCGGAAATTACTTGATAAGCATATGCATCTTTAGAGGTGGTAACCAGCATATTCTCGCCAACTAAACTTCCTGAAAAATATGAACTTGGTATTTCGGCATATTCCCCTTCATCTATATTGGCAAATGGTGTTGTATTCCCGTTTACATAAACATTAGTGTTTGCTTGAGTTCCGATTATAATAACATATTCATTCGTAGTACCTCCGTAGCCTCTTACGAAAACATATTCTTTACCCAACTTATCTTCTGGAACTGGTTGGTCTGCTCCAGCATCTCTACTTGCGCTAGAAGCACTTACTCCAAAATTTAACATTCCATTACTGATAACAATATCTTTATCAGAGTCTATTGAGGCTCCAATCCAGCCATCAATATTTTCATCTGTAGCGTCTTTAGGTGCTTCTACTACATAAGACTCTCCTTTTTGTAGGGTAACGCTAATTGAATTTGATGTAATACCATCTAAATCACTGCCTAGACGGAACTTACAGTTGGGGTTGTAGCCCGAAATAATAATATTTGTATCATTTTCTGAAGCCATAATACCTAAGGTAGCACTCATGGAGCTATGGTTTGCCTCTATAGGTGCGCCACCCCATTTAAATTTTTGCCCCATAGCCGCTCTACCTTTAGACGTTATTGATGCTGCTTGTGCACTAGATCTACCTCTATAGTTTACATAAAATTTATTGCTTGATGGAGCTTCAAATCTTAAACCAGCGTTACTTAACACAATTCCTGTATTAGCATTGGTTACTAAGGTGATATTATTGTCTCCATTAGCTAAATCATAAGATACAGGAGTAGATTTGGATAAAGAAAAACTTTTAATAGGCGTTGTACTCGTGCCTATATATACATTTACAGTAAATGAACTTGTAACCGGAGTTGACAAATAAATTGTTTGCTGTTGAATAGCTTGATTGTTACTATCTTGTTTTAACGGAGGTAAAAAATGTAAATCACTTAATTGAGCATTTGCAGTGTTAAATAAAACAAATGAAATTAATAGAATAAATCTGGACTTAAAATTATTGAGGTGCATTGTTGAATTAATTTGGGTGATTATAAATTTGTATGTTTTTTTGAGGTAAAGATTTTTCGAATTATTTAAAAATCAAATCTTCTACTCTTAAGGTTTTGTGTTAGTATGGTATTGGTTTCTTATACTTTGCGACACTAAATCGAGTATGCCTAAGCTAGGGGTTGTATAGTGTTGTCTAGATTGGAAAAAAGAATAGGTTATAAATAAAAAGATGTGGCTAATACTAGTGAAAGTAAGAGTTGAGATGCATGAACTGTTTTGATTACAAAAAATTAGATCATAAAATATTTTAGCTAATAAACATAAAACTATACAAGATGTGTATGCTAAATGTTTTTTTGTAACAAGACATTGGTTATCGTAATTTATCCTCATAGGTTAAAACTTTAATTAGTTTGGGACTATTAAATTTTGACTATAAACTATTTTTTGATAAATGGATCTATTAAAAAAATATTTACGAGGGAAGTAAACTTATAATGTGTTAATTTTTTAGGTTTGTAAATCTAAATTAGACTTCTATTGAATGTAATATTAATACTTTTCATCGTTATAATAACTAAAATAATCGTTAAAAAGCATTTTTTTGATATAAAACACTTAAATAATCGTTAAAAGGTGTATACGGAGGGAAATTTTATTGTTTTTTAAATGTATTCTAGCTAATTGAAATATATCGAGGGAGTAAATTTTCAATTATTTAAAACTGTTCCGTATAAATATTTCGACAAAATTAAAGAACTAAATTTGTAATTCAATAAATATTCGTTGAAACAGGTGGTTTTTAGCGACCAATTGCGCTTTACAGTAGTTTAATAGATTTTTTAAGTCAAATTTGATACTAAATCTTCAATTTTAGATATTAACTGAATTTTAATCGTTGTATTTTTAAGAGAGATTTTATTGTATTTAGATACAAATATGGTTGCGAATCCCAGTTTTTCAGCTTCTAAAATACGCTGTTCAACACGTTGAACGGGACGGATTTCTCCAGAAAGTCCAACTTCGGCTGCAAAACAAAAATCTTTTTGTAGAGCGACATCTTCATTAGAAGACAGGATAGAGGCAACCACGGCTAAATCTATTGCGGGATCATCTACTGTAATGCCTCCTGTAATATTTAAAAAAACATCTTTTGCGCCAAGGCGGAAACCTGCTCGTTTCTCTAAAACAGCTAAAAGCATGTTTAAGCGTTTGGCGTTAAAGCCTGTGGCGCTTCGTTGTGGTGTACCATAAACGGCTGTGCTTACTAAGGCTTGCACCTCTATCATAAGCGGGCGCATGCCTTCAAGTGTTGCGGCAATGGCGTTGCCTGATAAATCTTCGTCTTTTTTAGAAATTAAAATTTCACTTGGGTTAGTAACTTCACGCAGACCAGAACCTTGCATTTCATAAATGCCTAATTCGTTTGTTGATCCAAAACGGTTTTTGTTTGCTCTTAAAATTCTAAATACATGATTTCGGTCGCCTTCGAATTGTAAAACTGTATCTACCATGTGTTCTAAGATTTTTGGACCTGCAATGTTACCGTCTTTGGTAATATGGCCAATTAATAACACGGGTGTTGCTGTTTCTTTTGCAAATTTTATAAGTTCGGTTGTACATTCTTTTATTTGAGAAATACTTCCGGAAGACGATTCGATATAATCGCTATGCAAGGTTTGAATAGAATCTATTATAACAATATCGGGCTCTAAAGCTTCAATTTGTTTAAATATGTTTTGCGTTTTAGTTTCGGTTAGAATGTAGCAGTTGTTATTGTTAGGGTTAACGCGTTCTGCACGCATTTTTATTTGTTTTTGGCTTTCTTCACCTGAAACATATAAAGTTTTATAAGGTAATTTTAATGAAATTTGAAGTAGTAGTGTGCTTTTTCCAATACCTGGCTCACCGCCTAAAAGTGTTAATGACCCTGGTACAATACCACCTCCTAAAACGCGATTAAATTCACCATCAAAAGTATCTAGTCGCGCTTCTTTAGAAGAATCTATATCTTTTATCCTTAATGGAATCGATGCTCTTTTCGTCGAGGATGTCGGTGTTTTCCAATCACTTTTTTCTGGTTTTTGCACTACCTCTTCAACTATGGTGTTCCAGTTTTTACAGGCATTACATTGCCCTTGCCATTTGGCGTATTGCGTGCCGCAGTTCTGGCAAAAAAAAGTGGTTTTTACTTTAGCCATTTTTTAGATTTGGAATTTAAGTTTTGTTTTGAAAATTTTAATAGTTAGTAACCAAAATCTTCTTTAATAAGGTTTGCTTTTTCTAACATTTCATCTTTAGTAATACCAGCAACCTCCTCTAAAGTATAGGCAGATTGATAAGTGCGCATCGCTTTTTTAGGTTCACCTGTCTCTTCGTAAAAACGTGCGATATAATAGGAGCCTAAAAGTGTTTCGGGATATTCTTTTCTTGCTATTTTGCCTAATTCTTCATAATACTCGTAAAGCTCATTTTTTTCGATTGCTGCCGAAATTGCTTTAAAATCATTAATTAGAATTTTTTTGTCAATTCCGAATAATTCGTTGATAGCATCGTATTTTTCTTGAAGATATAAAGCTGGTGAAATTTCTAATTCGAGAATGGTTTCTTTATATTCCTTTTTTGAAATAGGTTGAAATATCTGAAATATATCTTCGATAGCATTTGGAATAGCATGTGTTGGCACAGAATAATGTGATGGGCCATCGAAACTATCAAAATTATAAACTATATTTTTATTATCTAATGCTGCAATATCTGTGTTTAGAGCCTTGGTCATTTTTTTTATAGAAGACCCGTCGTTATTCGTGTTTGCTAAATAATAGAATATTTTAGATTCTGCTTTAGCTAAGCTTTCAGGAATATAATCTATCATGCTTGGCGCCAATTCGGGACTAATAGATATATAACCTTGAAATAGTGGTTGAGGTTTTAATAAATAATAATTAATAAAATTTGCTGTTTGTCCGTGACCAACGACAACTCTAAAATTTACTGTACGGTATGTTTTTTCGATATAAGGAACTAGTTCTTGGCCAATAAATTCGAAAAATGCTGCTCCGGTTTCAACAGGTAAAGAGTTTTGTTCAGAATATAAACAATCGTCATATCTGGTTTCCATTTGGTTTACCCCAACGACTATAGATGCTGGCATATCTTCCCAGTAGGAATAGTAATCTACATTTCCAGCTACGGCTTCAAATAGATAATCGCCATCTAGAACAATGAAAATAGGATAGCTTTTATTATCGTTAGAGTTGTAGCCACGTGGTAGTTGAATTTTTATCTGGCGCGTTTCTCCAAGTTTAGAAGATTCGATAGTTTCATATTTTACTTGAGCTTCAGTATTATTAATAACAAGGCTAAATAGGAAAAATAAAAGGATAGATTTCTTCATTTTAATGATGATTTGAGATTTAATATGGCAAGGTATGAAATATGCATTTACAATTCAAAAAAAGATAATTTGTTCTATTGCACAGTTTTATTTGTTTTTTTTCTATTGTAAATTGGAAGGTAAATTAATGAAAGGCCACCAAAAATAATAACCATTAAAGTTTGTGATGCCCACATAATCCATCCGAAAGCAATACTTGGTTCTTCTGCAATTCCAAAAATTGAAAAGGCTGCGTAAATAGCTAAAGGGTAGGAGCCTATTCCTCCATTGGTGGCAGCAATACTAAAGCTTGCCGAAATAAAACCTATTAAAATGGCGCCTGCAGAAATACCGTGTAAATCTGTTAAGGAAAAGGATGTTATGTAGAACATGAGTAAGTACATGCCCCAAATGAAAAGAGTGTGGAAAATGAACGCCCATTTCTTCTTCATTTTAAAAATGCTCAATGCGCCTTCAATTAATCCGTTAGCAAAACTTCTAATTTTTAATGCTATTTTAGAATGACTTCTTCTTAATAATCGTAAAAATAAAAAACCTAGCAAAATACATATAGCAAGTGCTATTCCTATTTTTACAGGATTAAACTTTTCGACTAAAAAACCATAAATAAAATCGAATTGTAGAAAGAGTGTTATTGCAATAATACTAAGCATAACAATCATGTCTGCGATACGTTCGGCAACAATAGTTCCGAAGCCTTTTTCGAATGGCACACCTTCGTAATTTGTAAGTATCGATGCTCTTGCAACTTCGCCAGCCCTTGGTATGGTGTAGTTTATTAAATAAGTTGCAAAAACAGCCATGATGCTATTTCCGAATTTTATTTTGTAACCCATGGGTTCTAGCATAAAAAGCCAGCGGTAAGAGCGTGATAAATGACTTAATAAACCTAAAAAGACACCTAATATAATCCATTTATAGTCGGCATTTTTCGCGTATTCAATGATTTCTTCTATCGATACTTTAGATAGTGAATACCAGACTAAAAAAACTCCCAATAGTAATGGGAGTGTAATTTTAAGTATATTTTTTGCTTGTTTATTCAAAAGCTTATTTCAGTAGATTGGTCGCTTCATCAGGAAATACTAACGATGGTTTAAATACTTTAGCTTCTTCAATATCCATGAAGGCATAAGTTATTAAAATAAGTACATCGCCAGGTGCAACTAATCTTGCAGCAGCGCCGTTTAAAGTGATTTCGCCACTGTTTCTTGGTCCTGGAATGGCATAGGTTTCTAGTCTTGCTCCATTATTGTTGTTTACAATTTGGACTTTTTCACCCTGAATAATGTTAGCAGCTTCCATTAAATCCTCATCGATAGTGATACTACCAATGTAATTTAAATCGGCACCTGTAACTTTTACTCGGTGTATTTTAGATTTTACTACTTGAATTTGCATGCGGCAAAGATAATTAATTTAGTGCGATATTATCAATTAGTCTAATATCGTCTGCATATACTGCAATAAACGCTCTATATGCTTTGTTGTTCGTTTTTCGTTTTAAAGGTTTTAATGTTTCAACTTCGGAAATTATGAAATACTCTAATTCTAATAAATCATGATTTTTAAATTGCCTCTCAACCCATTCCATTACTTTCTTAGCACTTTTTGTGCCAAATTTTATTTTGGCAGTTTTTAGTGTTTCATAGATGAAGGGTGCTGCTTTGCTGAAATGCGGTTTTAGCCTTGTGTTTCGTGAGCTCATAGCTAAGCCATTAGCTTCGCGATGAATTTTACAACCCACTATTTCTAATGGCATTTGATGTTTTTCAACTAATTTTTTAATAATTTGAAGTTGTTGGAAATCTTTCTCACCAAAATAAGCTTTGTTTGGTTTTACAATTTCAAAAAGGCGTTTTACTATGGTTCCAACACCATTAAAATGCCCATCACGAAATTTGCCTTCCATTTCAAATTCTAATCCGTCGAATTCAAAGTCTTCCGAAACCGTATTGCCTTCATAAACATCATCTACAGAGGGTGCGTAAACCATAATTTTGGTTTCACTAACTGTTTTTAATAATGCAACATCACTTTCCAATGTCCTCGGGTACTTATCGAGGTCTTCAGGATTATCAAACTGGGTTGGGTTAACAAAAATGCTAACCACAACCATATCATTTTCTTCTAAAGCCTTTATTACTAATTGCAAATGCCCTTCATGTAAAGCGCCCATTGTAGGCACTAATCCTAAAGTTAGTTTTTTAGCTTTTACAGCATCAATTGCAGCTGTAATTTGTTGTTTTTCCGAGTAAACTTCCACCTTTTATTTAAAATTTAACGCTTGCAAACTTAAGATTTTACAAGCAATCTGCATAAAATTTTGTACTTTTGCGTGTTTTTTAACGAGAATTCGCAACAAACTAAGGGTTTTTTCAATGAATTTTTATAAAAAAATAAGTTAAAAGTCATCAAAAATATACATATGAAAGATAAGAGGGTATTATACGTATCATCTGAGGTAGTTCCTTATTTACCAGAAACGGAGATTTCGTCAATGTCGTTTGAAGCGCCAAGATTAGTAAATCAACAAGGAGGGCAAATAAGAATCTTCATGCCTAGATACGGGAATATTAATGAGAGAAGACATCAATTACACGAAGTTATTAGGTTATCGGGAATCAATTTAGTGATAAACGATTTAGATATGCCTTTAATTATCAAGGTTGCATCTATTCCGAAAGAACGTATTCAGGTTTATTTTATCGATAATGATGAGTATTTTAAAAGAAAAGCGACGTTAACGGATGAGGCTGGGAAATTGTTTTCGGATAATGACGAACGTGCTATTTTCTTCGCAAAAGGCGTGATTGAAACGGTTAAGAAACTTAATTGGTCTCCAGATATTATACATATACATGGTTGGTTAGCATCATTATTGCCAGTTTACTTAAAAGAATATTATAAAGATGAGCCTCTTTTTAACGAAAGTAAAATTGTGACTTCGATATACAATCAAAGTTTTAACAATACGTTAAATAAAGATCTGATTAATAAAGTTAAATTTGACAATATTAATGAAGATGCTATTAAAGTGCTTGAGGAGCCAACATATAACAACCTAATGAAAGTTGCTATTGATTACTCTGATGCAATAATAGTAGGGTCTGAAGACATAACAGAAGAAGTAGATGCGTACATAAAAGCATCTGACAAGCCTATTTTAGAGTATAAAACTAAAGATGAATTTGGTGAAGCTTATACAAACTTCTTTAATAACGAAGTTTTAGGCTAGCCTACTCAAAATTCATTTAAAAAAATTTATGAAAAAGACATTTAAAGCCCTTAAATTCCCTGCTGCATTCCTATTTTTATTAACTAGTTTTGTTGCTTGCGATAAAGAATTTACCGAGTTGGATAGTGCCGTTTTAGGAAAAGACAACGCTAATTTCGATACTGGTTTATACGAAATTCCAATTGTAGCGTATAATAAAAAGTTAGAGTCTGTTCAGGTTAATAATTTGGCTTCTTATTTATTAGGAGTGTTTAACGATCCTGCTTACGGACAAACTACCGCTAGTATTGTTACGCAAGTAACCCCATCTAGTTATGATCCAGATTTTGGTGATAATCCGGAGATAACTTCAGTCGTACTTACAATTCCTTACTATAGTAGAATTAATAATTACGATGAAGATGGTAATGCGGAATATACTATTCAAGATTCTTTATATGGTGATTATACGGGTACAGTAAAACCGTTTAAGTTGTCTATTTATAAAAACGACTATTTTTTAAGAGACTTTGATCCTTTTGCTGATGCCGATGGAGATACTACTCAAAAATATTATTCATATCCCGATGGGAGTTCTGATAATGTGGCCTACAACGGAAGCTCTACTATTAATTTCGATAATCTAAAAGGAGAATTAATTTTTGAGGATGAAAGTGTGGAGCCGAGTTCTGATGTTATTATAACTGTTACAGATGTAGGAACCGATGATGAGTTAACAACAAGAAGTGCACCCGCTTTTAAAGTTGAGTTAGATCCTGAATTTTGGAAAAACCTTATAATTGAAAAAGAAGGTGAATCAGAATTAAGTAATGCTAATAATTTTAATAATTATTTTAGAGGTCTGTTTTTTAAAGCAGAAGCTGTAGATGATGATGGGAGTATGGTTATGCTTGATATGAGTTCTACAGAGGCTAATATTGTTATTAACTATAGTTATGATTCTACTATTGTAGACGAAACTATAGAAGGAACTTATACTTTGTCTTTTACAGGTAATACACTAAATACTTTTGTAAATAAAATTACAGAGGTTACTCTAGCAGATGGAGATGAAACTAATGGAGATGAAGAACTTTATTTAAAAGGTTCTGGTAATTCTATGGCTGTGGTTGATTTGTTTGAAAATGATGAAGCTAAAAAAGATTTCTTAGATAGTTTTAGAATTCCTAGTGGAGATAATTACGAAAAAGACGAAGATGGTAACTATATTTTAAACAGGTTAGTGAATGATGCACAGCTTGTTATATATGAAGATGAGGTTATGCAGGCGTTTCCAGACGATTCTAATGGTAATAACTATAGTCATTTCAATAGAATTTATGCTTACGATGTAAATAATAGTCAATCTACTATCGATTATGATTTCGACCCAATTGAATCAGATACGGATCCGTTTAATTCTAAATTAATTAGCCAAGGACAACGTGTTGGTGATGAAAATGGTAATTATAAATATAAAATTCGTTTAACTGAACACTTAAATAATATCTTGGTTAACGATTCTACAAATACTAAAATTGGTTTAGTATTATCTACCAATGTGAACTATATAACAAATGCTAAAATCGCGGATAGTGATGATGAAGATGTTACTAATGTACCTGCAGCATCCGTTATTACCCCAAGAGGAACAGTATTGTATGGTTCTAATGAAAGCGTTGATCAAGAGAAAAAAATTAAACTTAAAGTGTTCTATACAGAGCCAAACAAATAAAACATTAACATATGTGCGGAATTGTAGGTTATATAGGTTATAGAGAAGCTTATCCGATAGTAATAGAAGGGTTAAAACGATTAGAATATAGAGGGTATGATAGTGCCGGAATTGCTCTTTTTGATGGCAAAGATCTAAAAGTTTCTAAAACTAAAGGTAAGGTTGTTGATTTAGAAGCACGTGTAAAAGCTGAGATTACAAATACAGGTAGTGTTGGTATTGGTCACACACGTTGGGCAACTCACGGTGTACCAAACGATGTTAACTCGCATCCACATCTTTCAAATTCTGGTGAATTAGTTATAGTTCACAACGGAATTATTGAAAACTACGATTCCCTTAAGCAAGAGCTAATTTCTAGAGGATATACATTTTATTCTGACACGGATACTGAAGTCCTTGTTAATTTAATTGAAGATGTAAAAAAGAAAGAAAACGTTAAGTTAGGTAAGGCTGTACAAGTAGCCTTAAACCAGGTTGTTGGTGCTTATGCTATTGCTATTTTTGATAAAAACAAACCAGAAGAAATAGTTGTGGCTCGCTTAGGAAGTCCATTAGCTATTGGTATTGGGGAAAACGAAGATGAGTTCTTTATTGCAAGTGATGCTTCACCATTTTTAGAATATACAAAAAATGCTGTTTATTTAGAAGATGAAGAAATGGCTGTTATTAGATTCCATAAAGGAGTTAAAGTTCGAAAAATAAAAGACGATTCTATCGTTCAGACTTACGTTCAAGAGCTTCAATTAAACTTAGAGCAAATTGAAAAAGGTGGATACGAGCATTTTATGCTGAAAGAAATTCATGAACAACCAAAGGCAATAACAGATACTTATAGAGGTAGATTGTTGCGAAATGAAGCGATTATAAAAATGGCTGGTGTTGAAGATAATATGAAAAAGTTTTTAAACGCTAATCGTATTATCATTGTTGCTTGTGGAACGTCTTGGCATGCTGGATTAGTTGCAGAATATATTTTTGAAGATTTAGCTAGAATACCTGTAGAGGTTGAATACGCTTCAGAATTTAGATATAGAAATCCAATAATTACAGAGAACGATATTGTTATCGCTATTTCACAATCTGGTGAAACTGCCGATACTTTGGCTGCTATAAAATTAGCAAAATCTAAAGGTGCATTTGTATTCGGAGTTTGTAACGTAGTTGGTTCATCTATTGCTAGAGAGTCCGATGCTGGAGCATATACTCATGCAGGTCCAGAAATTGGAGTGGCATCTACTAAAGCATTTACAACTCAAATTACGGTTTTAACGCTTATTGCATTAAGATTAGCAAGAGCAAAAGGAACAATTAGTAGTTCTGATTTTCGTCAGCATTTATTAGAATTAGAAATGATTCCCAAGAAAGTTGAAAAAGCTTTAGAATCTGATGCTCATATAAAAATGATTGCGGATATCTATAAGGATGTTAGTAATTTCCTTTATTTGGGTAGAGGTTTTAATTTCCCTGTTGCTTTAGAAGGAGCATTGAAACTTAAAGAAATTTCATATATACATGCTGAAGGTTATCCTGCTGCCGAAATGAAGCATGGACCAATTGCATTAATTGACGAAAATATGCCAATTGTGGTTATTGCAACCAAAAAAGGACATTACGAGAAAGTTGTAAGTAACATTCAAGAAATTAAATCGAGAAAAGGAAAAATTATTGGTATAGTTACCGAAGGTGATGTGCAAGTGAGAGATCTAGCAGACCACGTTATTGAAGTTCCTGAAACTTTAGAGTCCCTGTCTCCATTATTAACAACTATTCCACTTCAATTATTATCTTACCATATTGCGGTGTTATTAGATAAAAATGTCGATCAACCACGTAACCTTGCAAAATCGGTTACGGTAGAGTAATATTTAGCATAAAAAATAAATTTATTAGCCTGGTTTCATTTTTTTTTGAAATCAGGCTAATTTTCATTTATACCATCTTTATTTTATGAAAATCACAATTTTATCTCTGGTTTTTTGTTAATAAGTGCTATGCGCGCATAATTTTTATGCTTTTTTGTATGTAAATAATACTTAATATACATATATTGCTATTCTAAATTAAAACTAACTAATATAAATGAAAGCAATTCTCCCCCTTGTTATGTTGTTTTTTTGTGGAATAACTTTTTCACAAACTACAATTTCTGGTTCTGTTGTCGACGATAACAGTCAACCTATTCCTGGAGCGAATATTATCGTTCTCGGTACTTCTACAGGAAATATTACCGATTTTGATGGTAATTTTTCTCTAACTTACAATCAAAGTCCTCCTTTCACAGTACAAGCAAGTAGCGTTGGCTTTGAAACGGTTACAATTGAAATTACAAAAAACAATCAAAAAGTCGATTTTATTTTAAAAGAAGGTAATGCTTTAGACGAAGTAGTTATTTCAGCATCTAGAACGCCAGAGCGAGTATTCGAGTCTCCTGTTACAGTAGAACGTTTCGGCCTTAAAGAAATTAAAAATACAGCTTCTGCCGATTTTTACGATGGTTTGGAAAACTTAAAAGGTGTAGATGTAAATACTAATAGTTTAACATTTAAGTCTATTAATACAAGAGGGTTTGCAACATTTTCTAACAACAGGTTTATGCAGTTGGTAGACGGTATGGATAACTCAACACCAGCATTAAATTTTCCTTTAGGGAATTTAGTTGGTATGACAGAAACTGATGTTTTAAGCGTAGAATTGCTGCCCGGAGCGTCTTCTGCATTATATGGAGCAAATGCCTTTAACGGTATTTTATTTATGAGAAGTAAGAGTCCTTTCGATCATCACGGTATTAGTGCCTCTGTTAAAAGAGGGATTACTTCACAAGAAGCTTCTGGTGATAACGAATATACCGATGTTAGTATTCGCGCAGCTTATAAGTTTAGTGATAAATTTGCTGCTAAAGTAAACTTCGGGTATTTAAAAGGAACCGATTGGGCTGCCGTTAGTGAAGAAGATAAAACTAATATCGGTGGAACAAGAGCAAATATAGATTACGATGGTATTAATGTTTATGGAGATGAGGTATCTACAAATTTAAAAAATGTAATAGAAAGCGAGACTTTTTTAGCAAATTTACCTAACCCGTCGTTGGTCGATTTGGTACCACTTGTAGATGTAAGTAGAACAGGTTATGATGAAAGAGATTTAACAAATTATGATGCAAGTAGTATTAAATCCGATTGGGGATTGTACTATCGTCCATGGGAAAACGATTTTGAAATATCTTATGTTGGTAAGGTTGGAACAGGTTCAACAATTTATCAAGGAACAAATAGATATAATATCAATAACTTTTTTCAAGAACAACATAAAATTGAATTCAAAAATGACAACTTTTTTGTAAGAGGCTATGTTGTGTCTGATAAGGCAGGAGACTCCTATGATATGGTGTTTACTGGTATTAATATAAATAGTGCTTGGAAAGATAATAATACATGGTTTGGAGAATATACTGGAGCATTTATTTCTGCAACTCTTGGTGGTGCCGATGAAACTCAAGCACATGCAGCAGCAAGAACAGTTGCTGATACAGGAAGATTTCTTCCAGGATCGGATGAGTTTGTAGCAGCTTTTAATAGAAGTATAAATGATCCAGACTTAACAACAGGTTCTAAATTTCAAGATGCTTCTACGTATTATCATGCAGATGCAAATTATAACTTTAGTCATCTTATAGATTTCGCAGATATTCAGGTTGGTGGTTCTTATAGAAAATATAATTTAAATTCATCTGGAACCATTTATACAGATATCGATGGGCCTATTACTTATTCGGAATTTGGAATTTATACACAAATTCAGAAAAATTTTGAATTAAGCGATGATATGGAATTAAAACTAACGGGTTCTGCTCGTTATGATAAATCGGAATTTTTTGATGGATTTATCTCTCCAAGAATTTCTGGAGCTTTAACACTTAATCAAAATCATAACATTAGAGCGTCAGTTCAAACTGGATTTAGAAACCCAACAACTCAAGATTTATTTATTGGTTTAAATGCAGGTAGAGCAATTTTAGTTGGTTCTGCTCCTACTAACTTAGATAGATGGACAAGAAATTATGAGGTATCAGCTGGAGGAAGAGCACTTTTACAACCAGCAAGTATAACGCAAACAGGATCTGCTGCTTATAATAATTCATACACGGCTAGTTCTGCTTTAGAACTTGCAGAGACAGGTAATCCTGCGGTATTAGAAGTTGCAAATCCAGAAATAGTAAAACCAGAACAAGTAACCTCAGCAGAGGTAGGTTATAGAGGTAAATTCAGTAATATTACTGTTGATTTAAGTGCTTATTACAATAGTTATAAAGATTTTATTTCACAAGAAGTTGTTGTTGCACCATATTACGGAACCGTTGGTGATGGAGGCTTATCCATTGCAGCATTAGCAAATGGGGATAGTCAAGCATATAGTACATATACAAATTCTGAGGCAAATGTTAATTCATATGGGGCTTCTGTCGGTTTATCAACTAAAGTATTTGAAGATTTCGATTTAAGCGCAAGTTATACTTACGCAAAATTAGATTTCGATAGAAATAAATACCCGGATTTTGCAACAAACTTTAATACACCAGAACATAAATTTAAAGCTACTTTTGGGAATCCAAATCTATTTAAAAATTTCGGTTTTAACGTAGCTTATAGGTTTAGTGATGATTATTATTGGGAAGCAACCTTTGCAAATGGTGTTGTTCCAGAATTTCATGTTGTAGATGCACAAATTAACTTAAAGGTTCCATCTATGAAATCTATTTTTAAGGCAGGTGCAACCAATCTTTTAGGAGATGAATATTTCACAGCAGTGGGTACAGGGCACATTGGGTCTATGTATTATGTTTCATGGACAATTAATAATTTATAAGATGAAGAACACAATAATAAACTCAAAATATATATTAGTATTATCAGCTTTAATTGGTTTTACAAGTTGTAACGAAATTGACGATGTTAGTAGAGAAGAAGCGGCTGAGGTTCTACCAGAGCTAGTTTCTGGGTCAGCAGATTTTACAAACTACGTGTCTCTAGGGGCATCTTTTACAGCTGGATATACAGATGGCGCGCTTTTTATAGCCGGGCAAAATAATTCTTTTCCAAACTTATTGGCCAATCAATTTGCCTCTCTAGGAGGAGGTGATTTCGCACAACCTTTAACCAATGATAATTTCGGAGGCTTGGCAGCGGGCGGTACAAGAATAGCAGAACCAAGACTTGTTTTTGGAGGGTCTACTCCGGTGCCTTTAGAGTCGTTGGTTGGCCCAGTAACGGTATCTACAGATATTGTTTTAAATAATCCAACAGGGCCTTTTAGTAATTTAGGTGTGCCTGGAGCAAAAAGTTTTCATTTACTATCAGATAGCTATGGGAATATTGCGGGTGTAGGTTCTTATGCTAATCCTTACTTTGTAAGAATGGCATCAAGTCCAAGTACAACCATATTAGGAGATGCTATGGCACAAAGCCCTACGTTTTTTACCTTATCAGAAATGGGAGCGAATGATGTTTTAAGTTTCGCTGTTTCTGGTGGAAGTGGTGTAGATCAACAAGGGAATTTAGATCCTTCTACATACGGAAGTAATGATATTACAGATCCTAATGTTTTTGCTAATGTTTTAAGTGGTTTAGTTGCCACATTAACAAGTGGAGGCGCTAAAGGTGTGGTAACTAATGTGCCTTATATAACAGATTTACCACATTTTACAACAGTGCCTTATAATCCAATTCCATTAGATGCAGCTACAGCAGGATATTTAAATAGTGCAGCAGCTTACGGCGCATACAATGCGGGAATTGTTCAAGGTTTTGCATATCTAGTTGGAAATGGTTTAATGGCGCAAGTAGACGCCGATGCCGAAATTATAAAACGTACAATTCAATTTTCTGAATCGGCAACTAACGCCGTTGTAATTATGGATGAAGATTTAACCGATTTAACAGCCATAAATCCAGCATTAGTTAGTATGAGACAAGCAACCGCTGAGGATTTGTTAGTGCTTAGTGCCTCTTCTTTTATAGGAACAGAAGCTGTTCCCGGGAACCCGCTAAGTGTAAATGGAGTAGCTGTTCCTCTAGCAGATAAATGGGTTTTAACACCAGAAGAACAATTAGCAATTAAAGATGCTACAGATGCATATAATGTAACGATTAAGGCTGTATCAGATGCTAATGATAATATTGCTCTAGTAGATTTAAATACTATTTTATCAGAATTAGCAACAACAGGAATTTCTTTTGGAAATTACACTTTAAAAGCTAACTTGGTAACTGGTGGAGCTGTTAGTTTAGATGGTATTCATTTAACAGGTAGGGGATATTCTTATATGGCATATAAATTTTTGGAAGCTATTGATGACTCTTTTGGGGCTAATTTTATAGCATCTGGTAATGTGCCAAATCCAGGAGATTATCCAACAAACTATTCTCCAACATTGCAATAAAAAAGTAATTTAAAAAGATACAAAAAGGGTATTCCATCAGGATACCCTTTTTTATTCTAAAAAACGACTTTCATTTTAAATTAAAACCATTATATTTGCACGCGAAAACCCAAAAGGTTTTTGTTGAATTAAAACGCATAATATTAAACATATAAGTAATGTCTAAAGTTACAGGTAAAGTTGCACAAATAGTAGGTCCAGTTATCGATGTTGAATTCGGAGCTGGTGCTGAACTTCCAAAAATTTATGATTCATTAGAAATTAAAAGAGCCGATGGATCGCTTTTAGTACTAGAAGTACAATCTCACATTGGTGAAGATACTGTGCGTACTATCGCTATGGATTCTTCTGATGGATTAAGTAGAGGAACAGAGGTTGCTGCTACCGGTGCGCCTATACAAATGCCTGTTGGCGATGATGTTTACGGACGTTTATTCAACGTAATTGGAGATGCTATTGATGGTCTTGGAGATTTACCTAAAGCTGGAGAAGCTGGGTTACCAATTCACCGTCAAGCACCTAGATTTGAAGATTTATCAACTTCTACTGAAGTTTTATTTACAGGTATTAAAGTAATCGATTTAATTGAGCCTTATGCAAAAGGTGGTAAAATTGGTTTATTTGGTGGTGCTGGAGTAGGTAAAACAGTATTAATTCAAGAGTTGATTAACAATATAGCAAAAGGACACGGTGGTTTATCTGTATTTGCTGGAGTGGGTGAAAGAACTCGTGAAGGAAACGATTTACTACGTGAAATGTTAGAATCAGGAATTATCAAATATGGTGATGACTTTATGCATTCTATGGAAGAAGGCGGATGGGATTTATCTAAAGTTGATAAAGCTGGAATGAAAGAATCTAAAGCGACTTTCGTATTTGGACAAATGAATGAGCCTCCTGGAGCTCGTGCTCGTGTAGCTTTATCTGGTTTAACTATTGCAGAATATTTCCGTGATGGTGCTGGTGAAGGACAAGGGAAAGATGTATTATTCTTCGTAGATAATATCTTCCGTTTTACACAAGCTGGTTCTGAGGTATCTGCATTATTAGGTCGTATGCCTTCTGCGGTAGGTTACCAACCAACATTAGCAACAGAAATGGGTGCTATGCAAGAGCGTATTACTTCAACTAAAAGAGGTTCTATTACATCTGTACAAGCGGTTTACGTACCTGCAGATGATTTAACGGATCCTGCACCAGCTACAACGTTTGCTCACTTAGATGCAACAACAGTATTGTCTCGTAAAATTGCTGAGTTAGGTATTTATCCTGCGGTAGATCCATTAGATTCTACTTCAAGAATTTTAACTGCTGATATTTTAGGTGATGATCACTATAACTGTGCACAACGTGTTAAAGAGTTATTACAACGTTATAAAGAATTACAAGATATTATTGCTATTCTAGGTATGGAAGAATTATCTGAAGAAGATAAACTAGCTGTAGGTAGAGCAAGACGTGTACAACGTTTCTTATCTCAACCTTTCCACGTAGCAGAGCAATTTACTGGTCTTAAAGGTGTTTTAGTAGATATTAAAGAAACTATTAAAGGATTTAACATGATTATGGATGGTGAATTAGATCACTTACCAGAAGCAGCGTTTAACCTTAAAGGAACTATTGAAGAAGCTATCGAAGCTGGAGATAAAATGCTTGCAGAGGTATAAGCCGAAGAAGTAAATACCGAACTTGGTTCGGTCTCTAGTATCTTTTAAATAGAATTTTCAATAAAAATTAAAAAGACTCTGAAATAAATTCAGAGTAGTAAAATAAGTTTTACTATGTATTTAGAAATTGTATCGCCAGAAGCAGTATTATTTAGCGGAGAAGTAACTAGCGTTGCTGTACCAGGAGTTAATGGTGAATTCGAAATGTTAAATAATCACGTGCCAATTATATCTATTTTAAAAGAAGGATTTGTAAAAATTTCGGGAAACATAGAATTAGATGAAGAGGTTCAGGATAAATTTACTAAAAATGCAAAAGGAGCGACATTATTAAAAATTAACTCTGGAACGTTAGAATTAAAAAACAATAAGTTGATTGTTTTAGCAGACTAAAATATCAATTTTATTTTATATTAAAAATGCGAAGTGTAAAGCTTCGCATTTTTTTATGTTCTAAATTTAACTTTAAAATTATACTTTTTTAATCACATTAGTAACAATTCCCCAGATAAGAAATTTGTTGTCACTGGTGATTTTAATAATAGGATAGTTTGGGTTTTCTGGTTTTAACCACATTTCATCTTTATCTACTTTTAAACGCTTCACCGTAAATTCACCGTCTAGAAAGCAAACTGCAATTTTATTATTTGTTGGTTCTATACTTCTATCTATAACCAACAAATCATTGTCGTCTAGACCAGCTCCAATCATTGATTGCCCACTAACACGTGCATAAAATGTGGTTTCTTTATTTCGTACAAGTTCATTATCTAAAGATAAGTGTTGCTGTTGTTGACTAAAATCTTCGGTAGGAGCAGGGTAACCTGCAGAAATTCCTGTATCGAAAAAAAGGGCACCTAAACTATCGGTTTCTTCAGGGTTAAAAAGCGTTAATGGTGTTGATTTTGGTCGTAGCATGGCGGTGGTTTTTATTTTTTAATGATACTTTGGTTTTTAAAAGAACTTAATTAATTATCATTATTACTCTGGTTAAATATAGTATTAAAATCGAATTTGGTTATTATAAAGCATAGTTTTCTAAACCTTTAATAGATTTTAATTCAATTTTTAGTTCCTGAAACATGTTTATAATACTACTTAGTTTAAGTTCTTCCTCACTATATTCTTGTGTATTGATACAGCAAGTAAATTCCCATATTTCCATAATATCGGCAGTTTTCACATCGTAAGGTGTGTATAATTTGTTATCAGATCGAAGTTCTAAACAGTTTTTTTCTTTAATTTTATTATAAACTCTTTTATAAACAAGTCCATCATCTTTAGTTAAAACAATATAAGTTCGCCCGTTTTTCACATCGTTTATAGAATCGATAAATTTAGCAACAATAAAAGATCCGTCTTTTACAGGTAGCATAGAATCTCCACTTATCGGAAATGCACGATGTGTTCCCGTAGGTAAAAACGGTAATTTTATTTTCTGAAGTTGCTCAATATATTCAGGATCGGCATAACCTTGTAAATAACCCGCCGAAGCTTTCGTTGGGACAATCTCGATTAAATCTTCGTCCATATCGTTTACCGTTACCGGAAATAACACACGCTTGTTCCCTACCTCTATAAACGACGTGTTTTTAGTGCGGCGTAAGTCATTTTTAACCAAAATATCTATTGGTATATTAAAGTAAGTAGAAAGCTCAATTAAACGATCTATTGGTGGCTCTGAGCGTCCTTCTTCATATGAACCCACAATTGAGCGCGTCCAACCTAATTCGTCCGCAAAACGTTCTTGCGAAAAACTTTTCAGACTTCGTAAATGTTTAATATTCGATTGAATAAATTTCATTAACCTTTAAATATTTAATTTGGTTTACTACAAATGTAAGCAACAATTACTTTTAAATGTAGCTAATTTTGTAAAACTTATGTATTTAAATTGTCATTCATATTTCAGTCTGCGTTACGGGGCAATAAGCCCTGAAAAACTACTTGCTATTTCTTCCGAAAAAGGGTTTGAAACTATGGCGTTAACTGATATTAATAATACATCGGCTTGTTTAGATTTTGTTCGGTTATCGGAGAAATATAAAATAAAGCCAGTCTTGGGTGTCGATTTTAGAAACGGAGCAAAGCAACAATTTGTAATGCTTGCTAAAAGTAATCAAGGCTTTCATAATATTAATACATATTTGTCAACCTTTTTGCATAATACTAGTTTTGTTATACCCGATATAGCTCCCGTATTAGGCGATACATTTGTTATTTATCCTTATAAGCATGATGGAGATTTCAATCTAAAAAAGCATGAGTATTTAGGTGTGAAACCGCAAGATTTGAACCGACTTAAATTCTCTAAAAAAAATAATAGTCGAAATAAATTAGTGATTTTACAAGCGGTTTCTTTTGAAAATAAAAAGGGATTTAACACGCATAGATTACTTCGGGCGATAGCCAATAATTGTCTGTTAAGTAAATTACCTAAAAATGAAGAAGGACAGGAAACGGATGTGATGCTTTCTGCTAAGGAGTTATTTGAAATTTACCATGAATTCCCCGAACTTATTGAAAATACTAAGTCTATTTTAAATAAATGTTCTGTGAATTTTGAATTTTCAACAGGGACACCAAACAATCAAAAAGCATATACCAAAAGTGAAGATTTAGACTATAAATTACTAAAAAAGCTTACTTATGATGGTTTATCATATCGCTATCAAAAGCCTGATGCCGTTGTTTTTAATCGTATAAATAAAGAATTAAGTATTATTAAAGAGAAGAAGTTTGTGTCTTATTTTTTAATGAATTGGAAAATTTTAAAATATGCGAGAAGTAAAAATTATTATTATGTAGGTAGAGGTAGTGGAGCCAATAGTATTGTAGCGTATTTATTAAGGATTACAGATGTAGACCCCGTAGAACTTGATTTATATTTTGAACGTTTTATAAACCTTTACCGTAAAAATCCACCAGATTTTGATATCGATTTTTCGTGGACCGATCGTGATGATATTACGCAATTCATTTTTAAAACTTTTAAAAATACGGCGCTTTTAGCAGTTTATAATACGTTTAAATTTAAAGCTTCGGTGAGGGAGTTAGGAAAGGTTTTTGGATTACCAAAAGCTGAAATTGATATGCTGAGTAAGGGGAGATATAATGTAAAAACCTTAGATAAATTGTCTCAATTAGTGATTATTTACAGTGAGTATATTCAGGGTTTTCCTAATTATTTGGGTATTCATGCTAGCGGCATTATCATTTCAGAAAAACCTATACATTGCTATACGGCAACATTTTTTCCGCCGAAAGGCTTTGCTACTACACATTTTGATATGGTAGTTGCTGAAGATATTGGGCTTTATAAATTTGATATTTTGAGTCAGCGTGGTTTAGGGAAAATTAAAGATACAGTAGATATTGTAAAATATAATCATCCAGAAAAACCGCCTATTGATATTCATGATATTAAAGGTTTTAAAATAGACGAAAAAATAAAGCACATTTTGCGACATGCTCAAGCTATTGGTTGTTTTTATGTGGAATCGCCTGCTATGCGTATGTTGTTGAAAAAATTACAAGTCGATAATTATTTAGGTTTAGTGGCTGCGAGTTCTATTATTCGTCCGGGTGTTGCAAAATCTGGTATGATGCGTGAATACATTCTGCGTTATCGAGATCCCGAACGTTGCAAAAAGGCACACCCTGTTTTACTCAAGATTATGCCTGAAACTTATGGTGTTATGGTGTATCAAGAAGATGTGATAAAAGTAGCGCATTATTTTGGAGGTTTAACTTTAGCTGAAGCTGATAAGTTGCGCCGTGGCATGTCTGGTAAATTTAGATCGCGCGATGAGTTTTTATCTGTAAAAGAGCTCTTTTTTAATAATTGTAGGCAAAAAGGAGAACCTCATGATGTAGTTGAAGAAATTTGGAAACAAATTGAAAGTTTTGCTGGCTATGCATTTGCAAAAGGGCACTCGGCTTCTTATGCTGTAGAAAGTTATCAAAGCCTTTTTCTAAAAGCCTATTTCCCGTTGGAATATATGGTAGCAACTATTAATAATTTTGGCGGTTTTTATAGTACAGAGCTTTATGTGCACGAAGCCCGAATGCATGGTGGTATTATTGAAGCACCTTGTGTTAATAGAAGTTTTAATGAAACCATTATCATGGGTAAAAATATTTATTTAGGGTTTATGTTTTTACATGGTTTAGAAGTTAAAACTATTAAAAAATTACTTTTAGAGCGTACAGAAAATGGTGCTTTCAATTGTTTAGATAATTTTATTCAACGCATGACTATATCAGTCGAACAAACGGCCATTCTTATAAAAATAAATGCATTTCGATTTACAGGGATTAACAAACGTGAATTGCTTTGGGAAGCGCATTTAAAAACAAGTAAAACAGTGGTTCAAGAACATGTTATTAATTTATTTGAAACTGAGTGTGTTGATTATAAAACACCAGAATTATCAAGCACAACATTAGAAGATGCTTTTGATGCTATGGAACTTTTAGGTTTCACCTTATGTAACCCGTTTTGCTTGTTAGAGCAAACGGCTGTACAGCCTTTACGTGCAGCCCAGCTTCCAAAGTTTAAGAACCGTAATATTTCTATTGAAGGCTATTTGGTAACCACTAAAAACACCATAACATCTAGTGGTAAATACATGCATTTTGGAACATTTTTAGATTATGATGGTGATTTTCTTGACACGGTTCATTTTCCTCCAGTAGCCAGTAAATATCCGTTTAGAGGAAAAGGAATTTATACCATTACAGGAAAGGTTATCGAGGAATTTGATTGTATAACTATTGAAGTTATCACTATGGAAAAACTGGCAATTATCCAAGATCCTCGTTACAGTGACCCATCACCAAAATTTGTAACTAATACAAAATTAAGTATAAGCTAGTTTCTTCAAACCAAAAAAAGGCTATCCTACAAAAAGAATAGCCTTAATATTATATGAATGAATCTAAAAAATAAGCTTATTGTCCAGCTTCAGTTTTAGCATCTTCAATCATTTTTTCATTTGGTAAAATAGCAATATTTACCCTTCTGTTTTTTGCACGACCTTCTGCCGTTGTATTATCGTTCGTAGGTTGTTCTTCTCCGTACCAATTGGTTGTAAAACGACCACTGCTTAAGCCTTTACTTAAAAAATAATTAGTAACAGCGTTAGCTCTGTTCTTAGATAACGTCATGTTCGAATCTTCGCTACCAACACTATCGGTATGGCCTACAACTAATATATTGGTCTCTGGATATTCTTTAAAAACAGCAATTAATTTATTTAAAGTTTCTTGAGAAGTTGTATTTACATCGTATTTTGCAGTCTTAAAGTATACACCACTATTTTCATCGAAAGTTACTACAATCCCATTGTCTACACGCTCTACTGTGGCGCCAGGAATTTCGTTTTCAATTTGTTGAGCCTGTTTATCCATTTTGTTACCAATAAGTACACCAGCGCCTCCGCCAAGTACACCGCCAATAACAGCACCTAACTCTCCATTTCCACCTTTGCCAACATTGTTACCAATAATAGCACCTAAAAGAGCACCACCAGCAGCACCAATGGCGCCACCTTTCTGTTTGTTGTTTGCATTTTGTACCGATTTGCAGCTTGTTACATTTGCTGTAAGTACTAATGCTAAAAGAATTAATCCGATTTTATTATAAATTGTTTTCATGAGTAAGTTTTAATTTTTTGTAAAATTCATTGTAATTGTAAACGGTTTACCCTCTACGTTAACCGTTTGTTGCCATTGCATTGTATACTCGGTAAGTTGAGAAAGTTGCATTCTGTAGCCGTAATTTGTTGGCGATTTTCCTTTTTCATCTGTTGGCTTTAATAAAAAGTCATACAAATCTGTTGTAGGATCAACTTCTTGAATCGTGAAGATGAAATTACGAGCGCCAATACTACATTCTGCGTTATTAATGGTGTAGATTCCTGTATTATTATTCGGAATAAATTGCCACTCACTACCTTCAAAACAAGCTTTTGGAGCATCATCAAGTAGCGAGACATTATAAGTTCCTTTTTCACTATAAGAAATGGTGCTTAACGTCCAATTTCCTTTCATCACTTTTTTTGAAGTACGTACTACTTTTGATGAGCCGCAGGATACTAGAACCAAGGCTAATACTAATAAAATTGCTATTTTTTTCATTTGCATGGAATAATTAGGTTAATATTTGGGTTTGAAAATCATTAATTATTTGGTTTGTATTTTTTGTATAAAATGACAACCTTTTGTACGCAAGTTAAGACTCCTATTCGAGAGAAGGAGTCACTATAAATTATTTTTTTAACGTTATCGGGTTTTTTTATAACTAACAAAACACGGATGGTTTTTGTTACGAAGTATATTAGATGTTTTTTTAAGGAAAATTAGGCAACTTTTTTAAGTAAATCAAAACAAGGGCACTTTTTACACCGCTTATTTTCTCCTTTTTTAAATTTTTTACAGCAACTACTTTTTACTTTGTCAGGAAGATTTATTCCCGATTTGCGTAACATTTTAATTGCCTTTTTTTGCTTTTTTTTGCCCAAAACAGAATAGATATAAAATTTATCTTGGGCAAAAATAGCTATTTTTATTAAATCTAAATAAGATTAAATGTTAAAATTATTGCAAACCTTCTGCAGATGCGGAAGTTACAGTTAGGTTTTGGATATCTCTATCAAAAAGGTACAGTCCGCCTTTATCATCTCCAATAAGATTTATTTTATCTAAAATAGTACGTGCTACGGCTTCTTCTTCAATTTGCTCGGCAACATACCATTGCAAAAAGTTATGCGATGCATAGTCTCTTTCTTCTAGGCTAATATGAACCAAATCGTTAATGCTTTGTGAAACGAAAACTTCATGTTCAAATAATGTCTCAAACATTTCTTTAAATGATGTAAAAGTTACGTTAGGTGCTGATAATTCGGAGATTTTGGCATGTCCGCCACGCTCATTTACGAATTTTACAAGCTTTAGCATGTGTTCACGTTCTTCATCCGATTGTGCATACATAAAACTGGCAACGCCTTCTAACCCTTTAACTTCAGCCCAACAAGCCATGGCTAAATAAATTTGAGACGATTCTGCTTCTATTTTTATTTGATTGTTTAATGCGGTTTCTATAGCTTTTGATAACATGATGTTTGGGTTTTTTTATAAAGTTAGTAAATTCTGTTTAACTTATTGTTAATCCATTTGCAACATTATCGGTATCTGGATTTACAAACACCAATTTTCCATCTTCACTTTCAGTCATTAAAATCATACCTTCACTTTCAACTCCACGTAAAGCTCTTGGCGCTAAATTTACTAAAACGGTAACACGTTTCCCAACCACATCTTCTGGTTTAAAACTCTCTGCAATGCCAGAAACAATAGTACGCACATCAATACCTGTATCTACTTTTAAAACTAGAAGTTTTTTAGCTTTCGGCATTTTTTCGGCTTCAATAATAGTACCAACACGCATATCTAATTTGGTGAAATCATCAAAATTTATAGTCTCTTTTTGAGGTTCTACCACTTTATTAGCGGCTTCGTTTGCTTTTTTACTAGCGGCTAATTTATCAAGTTGTTTTTGAATAGTTTCATCTTCAACTTTAGAGAATAATAATTCTGCTACTCCAATTTTATGTCCTGCAGGAAGTAACACACTTTTTGTGGTAACTTCTTTCCAAGTCGTATCAGCGTCAAGCGCAGAATGATTTAGTATATTTTTTAATTTAGTTGAAGTAAACGGTAAAAAAGGTTCGCTTAAAGTTGCTAATGCAGAAGCAATTTGTAACGCCACATACATAATGGTTTTTGTGCGTTCTGCATCTACTTTAATAACCTTCCAAGGTTCAGCATCGGCTAGGTATTTATTTCCTAAACGCGCTAAATTCATTAATTCTTGACTGGCTTCTCTAAAACGATAACGCTCTATAGAACTAGCAATAACATCTGGATAAGCTTTTATAGCGGCCAAAGTTTCTTCATCTACTTGCAAAAATTCAGAAGGACTTGGCACAATACCTTCATAATATTTATTGGTTAAAACAACTACACGGTTAATAAAGTTTCCGAATATAGCTACCAATTCATTATTATTTCTTGCCTGAAAATCTTTCCAAGTAAAATCGTTATCCTTAGTTTCTGGTGCGTTTGCTGTTAATACGTAACGTAAAACATCTTGTTGCCCTGGGAAATCTTCTAAATATTCTGGTAACCAAACCGCCCAATTTTTAGAGGTTGATAATTTGTTGCCTTCTAAATTTAAAAACTCGTTTGCAGGTACATTATCCGGTAAAATATAAGAGCCTTCAGCTTTTAACATTGCAGGGAAAATAATACAGTGAAACACAATATTATCTTTACCTATAAAGTGTACTAATTTAGTGTCTTTATCTTTCCAATATGGCTCCCAATCTTTGCCTTCGCGAGCAGCCCATTCTTTGGTAGATGATATATAACCAATAGGAGCATCGAACCAAACATAAAGTACTTTGCCCTCACCGCCTTCGGCAGGAACAGGAATTCCCCAGTCTAAATCTCGAGTTACTGCTCTTGGTCGTAAACCATCGTCTATCCAAGATTTACATTGTCCGTAAACGTTGGGCTTCCAATCTTTTTTATGCCCTTCAAGAATCCATTCTCTTAAAAAAGCTTCGTGTTTATCTAATGGTAAATACCAATGTTTTGTTTGTTTTAATGTTGGTACATTACCTGTTATAGCCGATTTAGGATTTATTAAATCTGTAGCATTATGGCTAGTTCCACAGTTTTCACACTGGTCACCATAACTTTCTTCATTACCACATTTAGGACAAGTTCCAATCACGAATCTATCGGCCAAAAATTGATTAGCTTCAGCATCGTAAAGTTGTTCTGATGTTTCTTCAATAAACTCACCTTTTGCATCTAAAGTTTTGAAAAACTCCGAAGCTGTTTCATGATGAATTGGAGCAGATGTACGAGAATAATTATCGTAAGTTATTCCAAAATCAACAAACGATTTTTTAATAATCGCGTGATATTTATCTACAATATCTTGCGGTGTTACACCTTCGTTTTTAGCTTTAATGGTAATTGGTACACCATGTTCATCACTTCCGCCAATAAATAATACATCATTTCCGGTTAGGCGTAAATATCGTGCATAAATATCTGCAGGTACATAAACACCAGCTAAATGTCCGATGTGTATTGAGCCATTGGTGTATGGTAAAGCAGCTGTTATGGTGTATCTTTTTGGTGTGTTCATCAATTTAAAAATTATATTTTGAATGTATTTCGAGTATTAGCTAGATTAAAATTAATTGCTGATATTAAAAAATATATCTATTTTACTCGGGAATACAAGTGTATTTGAAGCCGTAAAAGTAATCAATTTAAGGCCTATTTAGAAAAAAAATGTACATTTACATTATGACACGAATTACATATATTACAATTTTATTTTGTTCCATTTTTTTCTTCGGGAAAACAACATTATTAGCGCAAGACACATCATTAAAAAAATCTACTAAATTGATACAGCCTCCATACTTAAAAGCAGGTGACACCGTTGCCATTGTTGCTCCTTCGGGCGTACTAAAAAACGGTGTAAAAGTAATTGAAGAAGCCAAAGCGTTACTTAAAAGTTGGGGTTTACATGCTATTGTTGGTGAGCATGTATTTAGTAAAGCGGATCATTTTGCAGGTACGGATGATGAACGTTGTGCCGATTTTCAGAATGCTCTAGATGATTCCACGGTTAGCGCTATTTGGTGTGCTCGAGGTGGTTATGGTACGGTTAGAATTTTGGATAAATTAGATTACACCAAGTTTAAACAACATCCAAAATGGCTTATTGGTTATAGTGATATTACGGCATTGCATAATCAATTTAATAATGAAGGTATTGAGAGTATTCATGGTATTATGTGTTTAAGTTTACCCGATGAAATGAGTACCATAGAAAAACCTATTGCGACATTTAAAGCGGCTATTTTTGGAAAACCATTAAGTTATACACTTGAGGGTTCTAAATATAACCGACCAGGAACTGTTACAGCTCCATTAGTTGGTGGGAATTTAACGTTATTACATACTATGTTGGGTTCTAAAACAAGTATTGATACCGATGGAAAAATTCTTTTTATAGAAGAAGTAGGCGAGTACAAATACCATATAGATAGAATGTTGCAAAGTTTAAAACGTGCTGGGTATTTTGATAATTGTAAAGGTGTTATTATTGGAGGTATTAGTCGGGTTAGAAAGAATACAACTCCTTGGGGCACATCTATTGAACAATTGTTTTTAGACGCTTTATCAGACTACGATTTTCCTATTGCATTTAATGTTCCTGCTGGTCACGAAAAAGATAATCGCGCTTTGATTTTGGGTAGAGTTATTGATTTAAACGTTAATAAAATACAGTCAACTATTATATTTAAGAATGATTAAATTATATCGTAATATAGTATATAATTTAAAATATACTCTAATGAAAAAGTTACAATTAATTAGCGTAGTAGCAATGCTTTTGTTTTCAATTAATGTAAAAGCAGATACAATTAAGTCTGAATTAAATTTATTTAATCCTGATGTTAGAAAGTGTTTAATCGAAGCTTCAAAAAATGAAGGTTGGAAACTAGATGCAGTGTACATGAATGCCCAAGACAAGTTAGTTATGATATTTGGTAAAGGGGAAGACTCTAAGGTCTATACCGATAAATAATTACCATTACACAATTGACTTAAATCAAGTTAATTTAAAAAGTAAAAGCCAGCTATTTAATAGTTGGCTTTTTTTATGAGTTTTAAACACCAAACTGATTTAGATGATGGTCTAAATGTTTGTAAAACATAGTATTCCATTCTTTATTAGTTAAGTTCCCGAAAGAGTGTGATGCTTTGTTTTCAAAATGACCGGAACCTAAGCGTTGTGTTCTATTAATAAAATCTACCAGTCGGTTTTTTTCTAAATCGAAGTTTTTAGTACCCTTAATTATAAATTCGGGAGCTGTACGGCTATTCTTTTTGTAAGGTTTGTCTCCAATAACTACTGGTTTTACAATAGCTTTAAGCATCCAGCGTTTAAACGCGTTTGGTTTTGGGTGCTTTTTATCATAAACCATTTCGTAAGTTACGTTGCAATGTGCTAGCATTTGATCAACACTCATTTTTCCCCAAAGAGGTTCCGCTTCCTTGTGTAGTTTTTTAATTCTATCAACAACAGTCAGTATTTCTTTCTCATTGAACATGTTTTTCATAAGCCAAAATTTTGAAATAGTTTAATGGACTAAATTTATCAATTAATGCACTTAGAAACAAATGTTTTAGATGAAAATACTTCCTCCGGAAATGGTATCTATAGAATGGTGTTAAAGTTTGAAATTTTAATAAAAGAAGCGTTCTATTATACCGTTTGTTTGATGTTTATATGGTTTAATATATGTGTGCTTTATTTCTAGTTCAGAGAGTGTTTTTTCAAAAGAAAGAGGTCTTGAGTTTTACTTATTTTTTTCTAATTAAAATCCATTATAGGTTAAATCTTCTTGAAGCTTAATATTATAATGATAAGCAATAATATCACATATTTAAAATCTTAAATCAGCCTCAGTATTTAGTTTTGCGTTAGGGATTGAACGGTTTGTTTGAGCTCCCCGACCAAAGGAAGGGAGCGAGTAGTGAAAGCCCGACCCTTTTTCGGGTAACGCCCAAAAGTAAGTTTTAATCTAACTTATCGGTCAGTTTTTTAAATATTTTTTTCGGGTTTTTGTTTTCGTATAATATCTCGTAAACGGCATTTATTATGGGTAATTGCGTCTTTTTGGTGTTTTTTACGTTTAATAAATGTGCCGATTTTGTGGCGTAATAGCCTTCGGCCACCATGTTCATTTCCATCTGTGCAGATTTTACGGTGTAGCCTTTACCAATCATGTTTCCAAACATACGGTTTCGGGAAAAAACAGAGTAACCGGTAACTAATAAATCGCCTAAATAAGCGGAATTATTGATGTTACGTTTCATTTTATGCATTTTCTTGATAAAACGTTTCATTTCACGAATGGAATTACTCATAAGTACACTTTGGAAATTATCGCCATAACCCAAACCATGTGCTATTCCGGCTGCTATAGCATAAATATTTTTAAGCATTACGGCATATTCTATACCGATAATATCGTCGCTAATTTTTGTTTTTATATAATCTGAAGATAAATTATCGGCAATTTGTTTGGCTTTAACTTGATCTGAACACGAAATAGTTAAGTAAGAAAGGCGCTCTAGGGCAACCTCTTCGGCATGGCATGGACCAGCTATTACGGCTATATTATCGTAAGGTACGTTGTAGATGTCGTGAAAATGCTGACCGACCAATAGTCCGGTTTCGGGCATAATACCTTTTACGGCCGATACTATAGTTTTATTTTCTATGTTAACATTAAGTTTTTCTAATTCACTGTGTATAAATGCAGAGGGAATTACAAAAATGAGCACATCGGCATATTCTGCAATTTCGTTTATGTTGTTACTAATTTTAAGTTGGTCTAAATGAAACTCTACCGAACTTAAATAATTAGGGTTGTGTTGCTCGCGTAATAAATGTTCTTTGGTGTAAACACTACGCATATACCAACCAATTTCGTCAAGATTTTCGCTAAGCATTTTTACAATAGCTGTAGCCCAGCTTCCTGCGCCAAAAACCGCGTATTTTAAAGGTTTATCCATGATATTGAATCAAATTTATATATCAAAAATACGGAAAATTTTAGTCTTATATAAGTAGATTAAGGATAATGAAATTATTTTTTGGCACGCGTTTTGAAACCTATTAATTAGAAACATTAAAAATGCTTGTTTTCAGGATTATAGAACATAGCCATTTTTACTAAAATATTACAATATGAAAACTATAAAATTACTTTCGAGCTTTGCTCTAATCGCGACACTTTTTACGTCTTGCTATACCGAAGTTATAGTAGACGATTATATTGATGAGCCTACAATATCGGTTAATCAATTACTAAACTCATACGAGTTGTGGTATGTTGATATTAATGCGACTAAAGGTTTTGGTGAAACGGCTTTTTTACAAAAGGCTTTTACTATATCGTTTAAAAATGGGGTTATGTATGCGAATAATAATATTGTTGGTCTTGGCGATACCGGAAATGGTTTTGGTATAGATGTGGCCACTTATAATACCTACGAAATGATTTTGGATGTGGAGCATGATGCCGATGGTTTTAATACGTTTGATGTATATCAAGTTGATTATAATACCATTGAATTGTATAACCCAAATAACGATACCTCTTATTTTTTAGATGGTTATGAACGTAATACGTTTGATTACGATTTTGTGTTCTACGATAATATTCATTATTTTTTACAAGAATATAATGCTTGGGAAAAAGTTTATACAAGTAACCAGGGAGCTCTTAACGATTTTGATAACGAAAACTATTTACAGTTTTTAGCCGGAGGAAATGACTCGGAATTTAAAAGTTCACAAGATGATAGCGGTAAAAATATAAACAATTTATATTGGGATTATACAGGGGTTTACGGGGTAGGTGATGTTAGTAATGATGTGTATTTAAAAACCCTAACCTTGGATTACGATTATTTTGATAACGAACAATTTGAGTTAAGCGTAATTAACGATGGTAAAATAGAATTGTATCACGCAGCATCTGGAACTACATATGAGTTTGAAGGTCGTGGATATATCCAGTATTTAAGATCTGCAAAATCTAAGGTAACAACAACAGATACTAATAGTGATAAAATGCGTAAGTTTAAAAAGGAACGTGTTGAAAACCCAAGAGAAAATAAAAGAATATAAAATAATTGAATTAGTTATTTAGTTTAGAATCTACTTGAAATGAGAGTTTTAAGTGGGTTTTTTGTTTTAATGTGCTTTTAGTCTATTTTTTTCATAAAACATGTGACCCTTCGGAAGATTTAGTGTCTTAATTATAGAAGGTGTTTAATAATTTATTAAATTGCTTTCAAACCAAATATTAAACCTAAAACAATAAACTAAATATGGGATTATTTTCATTTATTAAGAATGCCGGAGCCAAAGTATTTGGAATTGGTAAAACAGATGCAGAAGAAGCAGTAGAAGTTGCAACAGAAGCGGCGGCAGCAGAACTTAAATTAGAAGAAGCTGCAGCAAGAAATTTACAAGAAACTGTTTCAAACTTGAAATTACAAGTTGAAAATTTAAAGATATTTATTGATGATGATGCCGCTACCATTACTGGTGCAGCTTACGATCAAGCTACTAAAGAAAAAGTTATTTTAGTAGTAGGTAACTCGAATGGTATTGCTACTGTAGACGACCAAATGACGGTTGAAAACGTAGAGCCAGAAGCGCAGTTCCATACCGTAGCAAGTGGTGACACATTAGGAAAGATTGCAAAAAATTATTACGGAAATGCTATGAAGTACCCGGTTATTTTTGAAGCCAATAAGCCTATGCTTACTGACCCTGATAAAATTTACCCAGGACAAGTATTACGTATACCTGCCTTAGACTAAAAATTACCTACAAAATTTATGTTATAAGTAAAAAACCAACCTTTTCGGGTTGGTTTTTTTGTTAAAGACTTTCCTTAAATATATAGCCTTAACTTTTAAGGTTTTTTAATGCTTAAAGTATTTCTGTTTAAAAGAAAAGCGCTAGGCTAGTCACTACATTTTATAGAACTTTATTACATTCGCTTTTATATTTTTTAAACTTATGAAATCACTTGTTTCCTACATCATTTCAAATACCAGTTTATCTGAGCAATCGGTTAAAAATACGGTCGATTTATTAAATGAAGATTGTACCATTCCCTTTATTTCGCGATACAGAAAAGAGCGTACCGGAAATTTAGATGAGGTCCAAATTGGAGACATCGTAAAATTTAAAGAACAATTTGAAGCTTTAGAGAAACGGAAAAAAGCAGTTTTAAAGGCTTTAGAAGAACAGGGTGTTTTAACTACGGAATTAAAACAAAAAATTGAAATTACGCAAGATTTAACAGCTCTTGAAGATTTATACTTGCCTTTTAAGAAAAGCAGAAAAACTAAAGCTGAAAAAGCGCGACTTAACGGTTTAGAGCCTTTGGCAAAAATAATAATGAGCCAGAATGCCAGTGATGTAGAATCTATTGCTTTTAAATATGTAAAAGGCGAGGTGTCATCGGTTGAAGAAGCTTTGGAAGGTGCAAGGCATATTATAGCAGAATGGATCAATGAGCGTGCCGATATTAGAAATAACATTCGTCGTCAGTTAGAACGTTTCGCTATGATTTCCACGAAAGTGGTAAAAACAAAAGCTAAAGATGAGGATGCTCAAAAATTCCGTGATTATTTCGATTGGGAAGAAAGTCTGAGTAGAATTCCATCACATAGATTATTAGCCATTTTACGCGCAGAAAAAGAAGGTTTTATTCGCGTGAAAGTTGAAATAGATCACGACCGTGCTTTCGATAACATAGAACGTCGTATTATTAAAAGTAATAACGCTTGCGCGGAAGAAATCCAGATTGCCATTAAAGATGCTTACAAGCGTTTATTATTACCGTCTTTAAGCAACGAGGCGATGCAAATAGCAAAAGATAAAGCCGATGAAGCTGCAATTACTGTTTTTGCTAAGAACTTAAAACAACTTTTATTAGGTTCTCCATTGGGTGAAAAACGTGTTTTAGCAATAGATCCAGGTTTTAGATCGGGTTGTAAATTGGTGTGTTTAGATGCACAAGGACAATTAAAATATAACGAAACAATATATCCACATCCACCAAAAAGTGATAGTATTGGTGCTATGAAAAAAATAAGTTCGCTTTGCGATGCTTATAAAATTGAAGCCATTGCCATTGGTAACGGTACGGCATCTCGAGAAACCGAAGCTTTGGTGCGTAAAGTACATTTTAAAAACGATATGCAGGTTTTTGTAGTTAGCGAAGCTGGAGCGAGTATTTATTCGGCCTCTAAAATTGCGCGAGAGGAATTTCCAGATTACGATGTTACGGTGCGTGGATCGGTTTCTATTGGGCGCCGTTTACAAGATCCATTGGCGGAGTTGGTTAAAATAGATGCCAAATCTATTGGTGTTGGTCAATATCAACACGATGTAGATCAAAATAAACTACAAAAACAATTGGATGTTGTTGTGGAGAATTGTGTAAATGCTGTAGGTGTAAATATTAATTCGGCCAGTAAAAGTTTACTGAGTTATGTATCTGGAATTGGTCCAAAATTAGCCGAAAATATTTTTAATTACCGAAATGAAAACGGTGTTTTTAAATCTAGAGCGGCTATTAAAAAAGTGCCACGCTTAGGCGGAAAAGCTTTTGAGCAAGGTGCTGCTTTTTTAAGAATTAAAGATGCTGCAAACCCGTTAGACGATTCTGCAGTGCATCCGGAAAGTTATGCTATTGTTGCTAAAATGGCGAAAGATTTAAAAACATCGGTAGAAGAGTTGATTAGCAATAAAGACCTTCTTCAAACTATAAATTTAAAAAACTATTGCACCGAAACTGTTGGTTTATTAACGCTGGAAGATATTGTAAAAGAACTGGAAAAACCAGGTTTAGATATTCGTGAGCAGGCTAAGGTATTTACCTTTAATCAAAATATAAAAACCATTAACGATTTGCACGAAGGCCAACTGCTTCCAGGTATTGTAAACAACATCACCAACTTTGGGTGTTTTGTTGATGTTGGTATCAAGGAAAGTGGCTTGATACACGTATCAAACCTTTCCGATAGTTTTGTGAAAGATGTTAATGAGCACGTAAGTTTACATCAACAAATTATTGTAAAGGTTTTAGAAGTCGATGTTCCGCGAAAGCGTATACAGCTTAAATTGCATAAATAATAATACTATTTTTTACGTGCAGTTTATTGTTTTAACCATTTGGCTATTTCCTTGTTTGTCATTTCGATCGAAGAGACAAATCACATAATATTTTTGGTTGTTTGAGCTACTTTGTATGAATTATCTTATAGTCGAAGTGACAAAGGTTAGTGTTTTTTTTCATAGAGCTTGTCATTTCGACGATAGGAGAAATCTCATAAACAAGCTCATGATTTGCATTCTCACTAAGTTTGAAGTACCAATTTATACAAATATTTTTTCTTACCTTTAAAACAAAATGCTAAACCCATAAAAAGGATTTCACACTTATTATGTTTACATAATTACAAATAGATACCGTTCTACATTTTATGTTGGAGTAACCAATAACTTAAAAGAACGTTTACAACAACATAAAACAAACATCATTGAAAAGAAGAAAACATTTGCAGCAAAATATAATATTGAATTTTTAGTTTATTACGAAAAACATACTTGGATTCAACTAGCCATTGTAAGAGAAAAGGAACTAAAAAAATGGAGACGTGAGAAGAAATTAGCACTTATAAAAGAAATGAAGCCTTCTTTTACTTTTTTAAATAGTGAGTTTGAATAGATTTCAACACAGTTTTGTCCTTTCGACCAAAGGGAGAAATCTCATAAAAAAACTCTGGTTTGTATGCTCACTGTTATGGGACTTCTCGTAAAGTCGAAGTGACAAAAATTTGATGGGTATGCTCTCTGAGCCTTTAGTTAAACAACGATACCAAAAAAGATTAACAAAAATCAATCCCGCTTTCTCTTTAAATAAATATTATAAAGCAACCCGAACATTATTAAAAAGACCCCAAATAAGGTCCACAAAGTATAAATTTCATCAAACCAAAACGCACCAATTATAATCATAAATACAACTTCTAAATATTTTAATGGCACCACTATATTGGTTTCACTTGCCTGCAAAGATTTCGTCATAAATATCTGGCCAACATATCCAAAAACTCCTAAACTTAATAAAAGTAGCCACTCTGTTAAATTAGGTGTTTTCCAGTATTTTATAGACATTATCCCTCCAAACAAAAAAGCTAAAACCATAAAATAATTTATGATGATTAATGGGTGTTCTGAATCTCCTAATTTTCGGATTACAATAAATATGAGTCCTAAAAAAATGGCTGATAATATTGCAAAAATCACCCCCAAAGAATTAACATCTGCCCCAAATCCTTTAATAACTAAAACACCTAAAAAAGCGATTACAAACAAAATCCATTGTATTGGTTTTATTTTCTCTTTTAGGTAAAATAACGCAAAAATTGCTGCAAAAATTGGTGATGTATATCGCAATGAAGCCGCTGTACCCAACGAAAGATAGTTTAATGATTGAAAAAAACATGTTAAAGAAATAACACCAAAAAGACCTCTTAAAAACAATAGTTTTTTATTATTTCCTAGAATAGGAATCTTAGCTTTTACAATTAACGGCACTGTAAATAATAAAGTTCCTATAGATCTAAAAAATACTATTTGATAAGCACCAAAACCACTAAGGCATTTTACTACGGCATTCATTAATGAAAATGCAATAACACTCAAAATCATATAAAAAATAGCTGTTGAGCTTTTCATAAAAAACTTGTTTCTGGTAAATATTAGACGAAAATAGGATTAAACATAAACTTCTCTTCTTCTAATTAAAAAAAGTTTTACTTTATTAAAACACCTTTTACTTGCATAAGCGGTAAGGCTTGTAAGGCTTTCAAATTAACAGTGTTTTCAAGGAGTAAATATGTTTTGTCGAACATTTTATTGCCTTCGAAAAAAGAGACTTTAAAAGTGTTGTTTATCGCGAATAAATCTTCGTGCATCAATTCTATTTTTGCGTAACTTTTTTTAGGAAGCTTGTCTAGTTTTTTTCTAAAAACAGAAGTTGTTTTTTTTTCAGAATAACCACCAGTAACAATCAAGACCATTTCTAAATCAACATCTTTATCGTTTATAATGTAGGCATTCCAGTCTTGAGTTTTATAAATATCGTTGTATTCGTTAACTATAGCAACGTAAACATCTTCAACTTTGGGGATTTTAATATCTTCTTTCATTTGGCAAAAATACAAATCTATTCAAAATAAGGATTAGAATATGTGTTTGAAATAATACCTTTTAAATTATAAACAACCATGTGTTTAAATAAAGTGTCTTTTCCGTATAAATCGAAGAGGTTCTTTTTTTTGAAAGCCACGTTGTCAATTCTTAAAAAGTAAATTTTTACAGCTAATCTTAAATTTACATCGGGCTTAATGTGCCCGTTTTTTTGTGCGTCTTTAAGTAAATTGTAAACGGTGGTAAAGGCTAGTTCTTCAGTGAAATCCTGAAATAATTTGTATGCTTTGGGGTAGTACTTTTCTAAGCCAAAAATGAAAGAGGGCTTGAAGTATTTTAAATACTCAAACCCTTTTTCGTAAATTAAAACAACACAAAAAACAGGATCGTTACCGTTGCAAGCAACAATCCCATTTATTTTTTCTTTATACTCATTTAATAAACTCTCTAAACTAGCGCTTACTAAATCTTCTTTATTTTTAAAGAAAGTATAAATTGTTTTTTTAGAAATGCCTAAAGTTTGCGCTATTTCATCTAGTGAAACATGTTTACTACCTAGTTGAGTAAACTTGTTGATAGCACAACTTAGCAATTCTTTTTTAGTAATCATTTCATTTTATTTCCATCCGCCACCAAGTGCTTCGTATAAATCTACAATAGAAACTAATTGTTGTAATTTAGTGTCTATTACGTTAAGCTCTGCGCTTAAAGCACTTTGTCTAGCTGTTAATAAATCCAGATAATTTGCATAACCATTTTTAAGTAACTCTTCGGAGTTTGCTTCGGCGGTGCGTAATGCTTCAACTTCATTAGTTCTAAATTGAAATTTTTCGGTTTCAGCTTTATAAGTATATAGAGCGTTAGAAACTTCATTTCCAGCAATCAATAGTGTTTTCTTAAAGTTTAATAAAGCGCTTTCTTGATTTGCAAGAGCGACTTCTTTTTGAGTTTTAAGTTTTCTTTGATTTAATAAAGGTTGTGTTAAACCACCAACTATTGTTGCAAATAATGAGTTTGCATTAAACAAGTTATCTAACTCTAAACTTTGTAAACCACCAGATGCCGTTAATGTTAATGATGGGTAAAAATTACTGTTTGCCACATTGGTTAACTCAAAAGCATTAATTAAGCCGTACTCGGCCGCCATAACATCTGGTCTGTTGTTTAATAATGTTGCAGGAACACCAAGCGCAATATCTTGCTGTATTTTTTGAGTGTCTAAATTGCTACGTTCAAAATGTTGAGCCGTTCTGCCTAATAAAATACTTAGTGTGTTTTCAGTTTTAAAAATGGCTGTTTCTAAATCTACTTGTAAAGCTCTGGCGCTGTTGTACTGTGCTATATTTTGGTCTACAGCAACTTGAGTGACTTGTCCCGCATCTTTAAGTGCTTTTATAGTTTCTACACCACTTTTTCTAGTTTCAATAGTTTCTTTAGTCACTTCTAATTGTGCATCTAAAGCTAACAGGTTGTAATACGTGTTCGCAATACTAGAAATTAATTGTGTTTTTACTGCTTGATGACCAGAAACACTTTGTAAGTATGCGGCTTGAGTAGCGCGTTTGTTACTTCTTATTTTTCCCCAGATATCGGCTTCCCATGATAGGTTTGCGGTAACGTCGTAAGTGTCTAAACCGCCACTAAATATAGAGCCAAATTGACTGTTTTCTGAATATTCTTGGTGTGTATAATTAGGCCCAACGCTTAATGTTGGAAAATAGCCGGCTTTACCTTGTTTGGCATAAGCATTCGCTGCTGCCATTTGCTGAATTGCAATACGGACATCCATATTGTTTTCAAGACCTTCGGCTATGTATTCATTTAAAAACGAATCGGTAAAAATAGTTTTCCAAGATACATCGGCCATAGAAATACTATCGGTTGGCAAATTATCGGTACGATATAGCGCTTCGTTAGCAATTAATTCTGGTCGGTCGTAATCTTTTGCAACAAAGCAACTTTGTAAGGTCACTAAAACCAAGCCTAATAGCATGGTTTTAGTGAAGTTTTTATGGTTTATAATTGATTTCATAGTTTTTATTCTTCAATTGTTTGTACTGCTGGTTTACTAGAAACTTTTTCTTGTAACCATTGAAATAATATAAATAGAATAGGAATTACGAATACTCCTAACATGGTTCCGATTAACATTCCTCCTGCGGCACCTGTACCGATAGAGTTATTTCCTTCTGCTCCAACACCTTTTGCTAATACTAATGGCATTAAACCTAGAATAAAGGCAAACGATGTCATTAAAATTGGACGTAAACGTGCTTTTGCACCATGGATTGCTGCATCTACAATGCTTTCTCCGTTTTTACGTCTTTGTAGAGCGAACTCTACAATAAGTATGGCGTTTTTGGCGAGTAGACCAATAAGCATGATTAAGGCAATTTGGAAATAAATATTATTTTCTAAGCCAAAGAACTTAGTACTAATATAGGCTCCAAATACCCCAAATGGTAGTGATAACACTACGGCAAACGGTAATAGGTAACTTTCGTACTGCGCACTTAACAAGAAGTAAACAAATAGAATACTTAATGCGAAAATGAATATAGTTTGGTTACCTGCACTTACTTCTTCTCGTGTTAAACCAGAATAAGCAACGGTATAATTGTTTGGTAACTTCGCTACTTCTTCCTCAATAACTCTAATCGCATCACCCGTACTAAAACCTGCGTTTGTAGCACCAGTTATAGATGTAGAATTAAATAAGTTAAAACGTGTTACCGATTGTGGTCCATAAACACGCTCTAATTTTACAAACTGTGTAATTGGCGTCATTTCACCAGAATCTGTACGTACATACATGCTATTTAAATCATCTACATTTGCTCTGTCGTCTGGCAAAGCTTGAATATACACTCTAAATTGTTTCCCAAATCGAGAGAAATCTGAAGCGTAAATTCCACCAATATAACCTTGTAATGTTGAGAATATGCTGTTAATCGGTACACCTTTTTCTTTTGCTAACGGTACATTAACTTCCATTTCGTACTGTGGATAGTTTGTACTGAAAGAGGATTGTGCGTATTTAATTTCTGGATGTGCCATTAAAGCCATCGCGAAATCTTTATTCGCTTTATCTAAGTCTGAAAACTCGCCACCAAACTTATCTAATAAATTCACCTCAAAACCAGCTGAATTACCAAAACCACGAATACTTGGTGGTGAAAAGAAAATAATATTTGCATCTTTTATTCCTGCAGCAACTCCAAATAACTTACCTGTAATGGCTTGTACGGAAGTTGAAACATCTTCACGGTCGGCCCAATCTGCTAATTTTATAATACCAAAACCATAATTACTACCTGTTCCGTTAATTAAACTTCTACCTTTAATAAAGTTTACGGCAACAATACCTTCAATATCTTTTATTTTACCGTATAAATCTCTAGAAACAGCATCTGTTCTATCTAAAGAAGAACCTTCTGGTAATGCAATATTTGCGAAAATAATACCTCTATCTTCATTTGGTACAAATCCAGTAGGTGTTGTGTTAGATGCCCAAAAGATTCCAGCAACAGCTAAAATTAATAATAAAGGCGATACCCATTTTACTTTGTATAAAAAATGAAGTGATTTCCCATATCGGTCAATTGTAGCATTAAAACCACGATTAAAAAGTTTATAAAAACGCTTTAATGGACTCTTTCCTTTTAGCTCTTCATCATCTTTATGTGCCTTTAATAATAAGGCACATAATGCCGGACTTAAAGTCAATGCGTTTACTGCTGAAATTAAAATAGCAATAATTAAAGTAACACCAAATTGCTCGTAAAATACACCTGTAGGACCAGTTACAAACGTTACCGGAATAAATACCGCTGCCATTACCAAAGTAATAGATATAATAGCTCCAGATATTTCGTTCATGGCAGTAAGCGTCGCCTTTTTAGGGTTCTTTTCGCCTTGGTCTAATTTAGCATGTACAGCTTCCACAACCACAATAGCATCATCTACTACAATACCAATGGCAAGTACTAGCGCGAATAACGTTAACAAGTTAATTGAATACCCGAAAATATTCAAGAAAAAGAACGTACCAATAATAGAAACCGGAACGGCAATTGCTGGAATTAATGTAGATCTAAAATCTTGCAAGAAGATAAACACTACTAAGAACACCAATAAGAAGGCTTCTAATAAAGTACTAATTACCTTTTCGATAGAAGCATTTAAGAATAAACTCGTATCGTAAGGTACAAAAACGTCTAATCCTTCTGGAAGGTCCTTTTTAACCGACTCTAAAGTCACTTTAATGTTTTCAATAATTTCTCTTGCATTCGATCCTTTGGTTTGGAAAATACCCATAAAAACCGCTGGATTACCCATACTCATAGCGTTAGCTGCATAAGATTGTGCGTCTAACTCTATAGTTGCCACATCGTTTAGACGTAGAAACTCTCCATCACCTAAGGCTTTAATAACGATGTCTGCATATTGTTGTTCATTTTTAAAACGTCCTCCATAAGTTAATGTGTATGAAAACGCTTCACCATTATTCTGACCTAAAGAACCTGCAGCTGCTTCTAAATTTTGTTCTGCTAATGCTGCTGTAATATCTGAAGGTATTAAACCATAGGTTGCTAGTTTGTCAGGTTTTAACCAAATACGCATAGCATAATCTTGTTGGGAGAATAAACTAACATCTCCAACACCACTAATACGTTGCATAGCAGGTACTACGTTTATTTTTAAGTAATTCTGAATAAATGTAGCGTCATAATCTTCATTTTCAGAATACATTGAAATAAACATTAAAGCACTCGTTTCTTGCTTTTGTGTTATTACACCAGTTTGAATAACCTCTTGAGGTAATAAAGCACTTGCACGTGACACACGGTTTTGAACGTTAACTGCAGCAATATCTGCATCTACTTCTTGATTAAAGTAAACGGTGATTTCTGCTGTACCTGTATTAGATGCTGTAGAGGTAATGTAACTCATACCTTCCACACCATTAATTTGTTCTTCTATAGGTATAATTACACTCTCTAAAACAGTTTCTGCATTGGCTCCTGCATAAGATGCCGTTACTTTAATTGTTGGTGGTGCAATATCTGGATACTCTTCTATAGGCAGACTCGATATACTAATAACACCAAGTACTACTATGATAATAGAAATTACCGTTGAAAGAACCGGTCTTTCAATAAATGTTTTTAACATAACTAAATAAGTTTATGGTTTTCTAATTTTTAAATAATACAGCTACGGGCTTAATAGCCTCCTCAAAAGGTGTGTCTTGTGGAGTAATAGGCATTCCTGCTCTTAATTTTCCTACTCCAGAAACAATAAGTTTATCACCTACTTTAAGTCCAGATTTTACAACATATAAGTTACCTACAGTACCTTGTACTTTTATAATATTAGATTTTACTTTATTATCTTGATCAACAGTAAAAACCATGATATCTTTTTGCTGTTCAAACGTTGCTGATTGTGGTACCACAATAGCGTCTTTGTATTCTATTGGAAGTCTAATTTTACCACTGTTACCATTGGTTAAAATCTCGTTTGGATTATCAAAAGCAGCTCTAATTTTTATAGTCCCTGTACTTTCGTTAATTTGACCTGTACTGGTTTGAATACGTCCAGTTTCAGAATAAATTTTTCCATTAGCTAAAACTAAACTTAGATCTGGTGAGTTTTTAATACGCTCTGCTTTGTTTTGTCCTTCAAACCTTTGTAAGTGGTCTATGTATTGTGCTTCATTAAAACTAAAAAAGGCATAAACTTGGCTAATATCACTAACCGTTGTTAATGGGCTGCTGTCGCTAGGGCTAATTAATGCACCTTCTCTAAAGTTAATGGCACCAACATAACCGTCTACAGGGCTTTTAATAGTGGCATAACCAATATTAGCCGAAACTCCACTTAAAGTGGCTTTGGCTTGTGCTAAATTAGCTTTTGCAGTTTCTAGTTGTACCGCACTAATTATATTTTTCTCTACAAGAGGAATTAATTTATCAACTTCAACTTGTGCCACATTAACACGTGCTTTTGCTGCACCCGCATCTTGACTTAAAGACTGTGTTTCTAATCTAAATAAAGCTTGCCCTTTGCGTACTTTTTGACCTTCATCTACTAATACGTTTTGTATATATCCAGAAACCTTAGCTCTAACATCACTATTTACAATACCTTCAATGTTTGTTGGGTATTCTTGGTAGCCAGTAACTGTTTTTTGCTGTATTGCAGTTACAGGAAAAGCGGGAGGAGGAGCTTGTTGAGTTGCGGCGGCTTGTTCGGTTTTATTGCCGCAGCTAAAAACGACTAAAATAAGACTTAGCGTTAATATGGAGTATAAGTTATTCTTTTTCATTGTTGTTAACTTTAAATATGGAATTGGTTGTTTATTAATTTATCTCTTAATTCTTTAACTGAAGCTGTAGCTTCATCTACAAATTTGACGTAATCGTTGTGAAATGTTAAATCGAACTTCTCGTCGTTGTTTTCAATTTTTATCTCATTTTGAGTTTCTTTATAATCTTTAATTTCTAAATGAATAGCGCGCTCTTGGTCCCAGTGGCTTATCATTCTATCCACATGTTGGATAATGGTGTTTTTATTGATTATGAAATACTTTTTACGATCGCCCGTTTTTGTGAAATATTCAATTTTATTTAAATCTTGTAAATGATTAAGATGGGTTGAAATCGTGCTTTTACTAGCACAAAGAATGGATACCATATCTTCGAAAGTGGCACCTCTTTTTCCCGTAAGAATTATGTACGCCAATATACGTGCAGCAACTGGGGCTAATTGCTCTCTGGCTTCTAAATGCACCCCTAGTTTCTCAACTAAGCCCATTTTTTTTTGACAGATATTATTTTTCATTTTTAATTATTTTGTTTCTATTTTCTGAAAACGAATTATTTATTTTCAGAAAATTCTCTGCAAATATATTTTTTAGTTCGGAACAAACCGAACTAATCGAAGTTAATTTATTGTTAAATAAAAAAGCCCGTAGACTTTTTTTAAATTTAAAAGAAGAATAGGCTAATTTTTGGATGTTTTACTAGATCCCACACGAAGTATGAGATACCCAATAATTGCGGAAATAAAAGACCCAATAAGGATGCCTATTTTAGCAGAATCGATAAATTCTGGCGTTGAAAAAAATGCCAAACTAGCAATAAATATCGCCATTGTGAAACCAATACCAGCTAAAAAAGCAACGCCTATAATTTGTTTGAAACTAATATCGCTAGGTACTTCTATCCATTTTAATTTTTGAGCAATAAATACAATAGAAGTAATTCCTATAGCTTTTCCTAAAACTAAACATATTATTATATTAATGACTAAAGCGATATCTAAATTATCCGAACCAGAAATTAACACACCTGCGTTGGCAAGCGCAAAAACAGGAATGATAAAATAGGCCACCCAGCCGTGTAAGCTATGCTCTAAATACTGTAATGGCGATTGAAATTTAGCCGACCAATCGTTTAAATTATCTACATGGCCAATTTGCTCATGCGAGAGAATGGGGTTTTTTAACACACTAGCGGTTCTAATATTATTATATACATTTTCTAGTTCTACTAAAAATTTAGAAGTATCAATTTTTTGTCTAATTGGTACGGAAAAAGCTAATAAAATACCGGCTATGGTTGGGTGAATACCAGATTTTAAGAATAAAAACCAAATAACAATTCCGAAGAAAAACATGATAAATTTAGAATAAATCCCTTTATAAGATAGGAAGTATAAAATGGCAAGCATAGCTAGTGCAATCAACAATAAAGTGATATTGATGTTTCCACTATAAAAAATTGCAATAACTAAAACAGCTCCTATATCATCTACAATAGCAAATGCGGTTAAAAATATTTTAAGACTTAAAGGCACGCGTTTACCAAGTACGTTTAGAATAGCTAATGAAAACGCAATGTCCGTAGCCATGGGTATACCCCAGCCTTTTGTGGTTTCGGGGTTTTGATTTAAAACTAAAAAGAAGATTACCGGTACCAACATACCTCCTAAAGCACCAACCAACGGAAAGGCTATTTTTTTAGGTGTATTAAGTTCGCCAATTAATAACTCTCGTTTTATTTCTAACCCAATTAAAAGGAAAAATATAGCCATCAACCCATCGTTAATCCATAAAATTAAAGGCTTCTTAAACTCAAAAGTTTCTGTTACAATTCCTAAATCGTATTGCCAAAGTTCTCTATAACTATCTCCATAAGGAGAGTTTGCCCAAACCAAAGCAAGAAGCGTAGCAAACATGAGTAGAATACCACTGAAACTTTCAATTTTCACAAATTTTTGAAAGGGTGTAAGTAAAACTCTTTTAATCATATAAATAAGATTTTTATAAATAAATGTTAACTTCAAATATAAGATTCCGAAGTCATAAAAACCTCACGCTATTGTTGACTTTAAAGAATATTTAACATTAAAAACACACTGAAAAACAGCCCTTTAGCTAATGCCTTTTATTTAGTTTTTACGACGGTTTTTTCAGAAAAACAAACTACGATATGTAATTGCAATGCAAATTCATTAAACTACTTTAAAAAGGTATTTCATTCTTCAATCTAAAACCGCTAAATTCGTAACATAACAATTGGTTTACTTCAAAATCTTAAAATTTCAATATGAAACAACTTATAGCACTTTTATGTCTTGCTTTTACAGCATTTACTTTCGGGCAGGTTAATAACGATTCGGCTCTTAGTATCGATGAAATTATGCAAGGTGAAGATTTTGTAGGCTATTTACCAACAAGTGTTAAATGGGCAGATAATAGTAAAGCTATTTATTTTAGTTGGAATCCGGATAACGATACCATTCCGTCTACTTATCAAGTGGATATTAAATCAAAAAAAATAAGTAAATCATCGTTTGAAACGCTTAAGGAAAAATCAAATTTAGGTGAATATTCCAAAAACGGACAATGGATGGTTTACCAAAAAGATGGCGATTTGTTTTTAATGAATACCAGTAACTATTCTAAAAAACAAATTACAAATACTATTGATCGAGAATCTAATCCTGTATTTTCTGGTGATGAAAAATCGATTGTTTATAAGCGAGATAATAATTTATTTCAATGGGATATTATCGATGGCAGCATCACGCAACTCACTAATTTTAAAGCGGGAAGTGAAAAGGAGGAGCCCAAGCTTAGCACCAAAGACCAATGGCTAGAAGACGATCAATTACAATATTTTAATATCCTCGAAAAGCGTAAAAACGAAACTGACGCCAGAACATATAGAAACGAACAATTGGTTTCTAATCATCCTAAACCTATATTTTTAGAAGATAAAAATTTGGTTGATTTTGATATTTCTGCCGATTTAAACTTTGTAATTTATAGCTTAAGTATTCCTCAAAAACATAAAAACACTAACGTACCTAGTTATGTTACCGAAAGCGGTTATACCGAAAATTTAAATGCTAGACCTAAAGTTGGGGTTACTCCAAATAGCTACGAATCTTGGATTTTAAATATTAAAACCGGAGAAGCCTATCAAATTAAAACCGATGAGCTAAGCGGTATTAAAGACAAACCAAAATACTTAAAAGAATATGCTGAAAATCCATCAGAATATAAAGATACTTTTGATGACCCGAGAGGTGTGGAAATAGGTAGTCCTGTGTTTTCTGGTAATGGAAAAGCATTAGTAAATATCACATCTCAAGATAATAAAGACCGCTGGATTATGCTGGTGAATCTAGAAGATGGAAGTTTAAAACAGATTGATAAACAGCATGACGATGCATGGATTGGTGGCCCTGGAGTCGGTTGGTTTTCTCGTGCCGAAATGGGCTGGATAGATGAAAGTAACGTTTGGTTTCAGTCCGAAAAAACAGGCTATTCACACTTGTATACAGCCAACATAAATTCTGGTAAAATAAAAGCGTTAACTCAAGGAGAATTCGAAATTCAGGAGGTTAGCTTATCAAAAGATCATAAAACCTTTTTTATAACAAGCAATAAAGTGAGTCCGCACGAACAGCACTTTTATCACTTACCTGCAAAAGGAGGTAAAATGTTACAAATTACATCGCGCCAAGGTGGACATGAAGTCACCATTTCTCCAGATGAAACTAAGCTGGCGATTCGTTATTCTTACACCAATAAGCCTTGGGAATTATATGTGATGTCTAACAAAGCTGGCGCGAAAATGACGCAGTTAACAGAATCGACCACCGATGCTTTTAAATCTTATAAATGGATAGATTCCGAAATTATAAACTTCACTGCTCGCGATGGCGAAAAAGTTCCAGCAACACTTTACAAACCTACCGAAGCTAAAAAAAATGGTGCGGCTGTAATATTTGTTCATGGCGCAGGTTATTTACAAAATGTACACCGCTGGTGGCCGGGCTATTTTAGAGAATATATGTTTCATAATATTTTGGTAGATAATGGTTACACGGTTTTGGCTATAGATTATAGAGCTAGTAAAGGTTATGGTCGCGATTGGCGAACCGCAATTTACCGCCATATGGGTGGGCAGGATTTAGACGACCAAGTAGATGGGGCTAAATACCTTATTGAAAATCAAGGTATCGATAAAGATAGACTCGGTATTTACGGCGGATCTTACGGTGGGTTTATTACCTTAATGGCTATGTTTAATGCGCCTGATACTTTTAAAAGTGGTGCAGCACTTCGCTCTGTCACAGATTGGGCACATTACAACCACGGCTATACAGCACCTATTTTAAACACGCCTTTTGAAGATCCTAAAGCTTACAAACAAAGTTCGCCTTTGTATTTTGCTGAAGGTTTAAAAGGGAACTTATTAATACTTCATGGTATGATTGATACCAATGTTCATTTTCAAGATGTGGTGCGTTTATCTCAAAGATTAATTGAGCTGAAAAAAGAGAACTGGGAACTCGCTGTTTTTCCATTGGAGAGTCATGGGTTTATTGAAGCTTCAAGCTGGTCCGATGAATACCGACGCATATTTAAACTCTTTCAGGAGACGCTTAATTAATTAATTATTTTGTTTCGTTTGAAAGAGAGAATTGTTTTAGATGAAGTTTGAAATATATCACGCATGTAGTAATTATTTATTAACAATAAATCTTTGATTATTTTGCCATAATTAATCTTCTGAGAGCAGCAGTAATTATTGAAAAATTCAAATTATTATCAGTCAATCGGGTAGCGTATTTCGCCTTTTTATTTAAGTCTATATTCGGTTTTCGAGTAAAATAATTGACGTTTGTATTTTATTTTATGGTAATTTTAATGCAGAATTATCATCATGGCTTTGCGTCCATAAATCACCCCAAAATGAGTAAAAACCGATCTATTGTTCACATGGATTTAGATACATTTTTTGTGTCTTGCGAGCGCCTACTTGATAGTCGTTTAATAGGAAAGCCTGTGCTTATTGGTGGTACATCAGACCGTGGTGTTGTGGCGTCTTGCAGTTACGAGGCTCGAAAATTTGGTATTCATTCTGCAATGCCTATGCGTTTGGCAAAATCACTTTGTCCAGAGGCTGTTGTTTTACGAGGGAATTCTGGAATTTATAGTAATTTTTCTAAAGATGTTACCGATGTTATAAAGGAAAGTGTTCCAGTTTATGAGAAATCATCTATCGACGAATTTTATATCGACTTAACAGGTATGGATAAGTTTTTTGGTTGCCATAAACTAGCTTCGGAATTACGACAACGTATTATGAAGGAAACGGGACTGCCTATTTCTTTTGGGCTATCTATTAATAAAACGGTTTCTAAAATAGCGACAGGAGAAGCTAAGCCTAATAATGAAATAAGAATTTTATCGGGTAATGAAAAACCTTTTTTAGCACCGCTTTCTGTTCGGAAAATACCGATGGTTGGCGAGGTTACATATAAATCACTTTGCGATTTGGGTGTAAAACGCATCCAAACCGTGCAAGAGATGCCAATGGATTTAATGCATAAAGTACTTGGTAAAAATGGGTTAAGTATTTGGAAAAAAGCAAATGGTATTGATCTTAGTCCTGTAGTGCAATATCAAGAACGAAAATCCATTTCAACCGAGCGTACCTTTAATAAAGATACCACAGATGTTTCTAAACTAAAAAGTATTATTGTGGCCATGACCGAGAATTTGGCTTATCAATTACGGCGAGGTAATAAATTAACGGCTTGCGTTACTTTTAAAATTAGGTATTCCGATTTTCAAACGTATACCCAACAACAGCGTATTCCGTACAGTGCCATGGATCATAATATTATTCCGGTCGTTTTAGATTTATACAGAAAGCTGTATAATCGCCGATTGTTGGTGCGTTTAATTGGAGTGAAGTTTAGCCATTTAGTAGAGGGCGGTCATCAAGTTAACTTATTTGAAGATAACGAAAAGCAAATTCATTTAACCGAAGCTATCGATAAAATGCGTCAGCGTTATGGAGATCGTGCTATTGTGAGTGCTGCAGGTATGGATGCTAAAAGTATTAGTAGGTGGAACCCTTTTAATGGTGAGCCACCGCCACTTTTACCAAATAGGAGGCGCTAGTTTTTTATCTTCTGAAACTTACCTAAAACGAAAAACCTCCATTTTAATAGCTTTAGAGCATTAAAATGAAGATTTTTATTAAGTTGATTTTTTTACTTTTTAACTAACATATCTGGAGTAGCAACGGTTCTAAAACCAACATGCTCTGCAGAAGAATCTAAACTTGTACCCATGCGGGATGATACTCTGTAGCTTGCACAATACGAGTCGCTACATAAAAAAGAACCACCTTTAATAATTTTTTCTTGAATGTATGGGGCGTTTGGGTTGTATGCTTTAGCGGCACCTTTTGGGTTATCAATAGAGGTGTTTAAAGCAGCAAGTTCGTCGTAATAATTTAGGTTATACCAATCGGAAGTCATTTCCCAAACATTTCCAGCCATATCGTACAATCCAAAATTATTTGCAGGATATGTTTTTACAGGTGCTGTGAGTTCAAAACCATCTTTTAAAGTGTTGTTTACAGGAAATTCGCCTTCCCAGCTATTTGCTTGTTTTGATAAAATGGAGAGATCGTCGCCCCAAGAATACGTTGCGTTTTCTTGGTTTGCTCTAGCAGCAAATTCCCATTCGGCTTCTGTAGGTAAGCGGCGTCCTGCCCAAACGCAGTAAGCTTCAGTATCTTCATAACAAACGTGTACAACAGGATGGTTATCTTTACCTTCTATATTGCTATCTGGTCCACTTGGGTGTTTCCAGTTTGTACCAATAGACCAGCGCCACCATTGTGAGAAATCGTATAGATTAGGAACCGATGATTTTGTTTTTTTAAACATTAAAGAGCCGGGTTGTAAAACAGAATCGTGAGGTTTTGGAGTGCCTTCATGAAGTTGTTTCTTCATTTCGTTCCAATCAATTTCACGTTCCGCCATAGTTACATAACCGGTAGCTTTAATAAATTTAGCAAATTCGGCATTAGTAACTTCGGTAATATCCATAAAAAAACCATCGACAGATACTGGGTGCTGAGGTCTTTCATGTTTCATGGCTGCTTGATCTTGCGGCACAGCACCTTGTAAAAAAGAGCCACCAGGAATCCAAACCATACCTTTTGGTGGGTTGTTGGTTATGCTATCATTTATTATTTTTTTAGCTATAATTTCTTCTGTTTTTGTAGAAACTTCAATTTCTTCTGTGTTTTTATTTTTACACCCAAAAACAGTAGTAATTATAAAGAACGCTAAAAGGTAATGTTTGTGTAGTTTCATTTAATTGGTTTTAAATTTTTAAGGAAAACAAAAATATCGATAATATATTCAATAGGTTGCTATGTTTATATTAAAGAATCTATTTTAACATTTAATAAACGGTTTCCTATCCGTTTGGTTTTAATTACCTTTGCGCAACTTATATAATTTGGTGTATGATTTATTCAATGACGGGTTACGGAAAATCTGTATTACAATTACCTACAAAAAAAATAACAATAGAACTAAAATCTTTAAACAGTAAAAGTTTAGATTTAAATGCGAGAATGCCTTCTATTTATAGAGAAAAGGAGCTTTCTATTCGAAAACTTCTTGCCGATAAATTGGTACGTGGTAAAGTAGATTTTTCTATTTACGTTGAAGCTACGGCTGAAGATACATCAACCCAAATTAACACACCCGTTGTTAAACAATATATGGAGCAGTTACGACAAGTTGTTGATGGAAACGAGCTTGAATTATTGAAAATGGCAGTTAAATTCCCCGATGCGTTAAATACGGTTCGTGAAGAAATTGACGAAAATGAGTGGAAAACAATTTCAGGTGAAATAAATACTGCTGTTGTCGATTTAAATAGTTACCGATTAAATGAAGGAAAGGTGCTTGAGCAAGATTTTATTAATCGCGTAAATTCTATTGATGCTGTTTTAGAACAAGTTATTAAAATGGATCCTGAACGTGTTGAAGGTGTTCGAGAACGTTTACATAAAGGTGTTGCGGAGCTTAAAGAGAAATACGACGAAAACCGTTTTGAACAAGAATTGGTGTATTATATTGAGAAATTTGATATTACTGAAGAAAAAGTTCGATTAAAAAATCACTTAAATTATTTTATAGAATCGATAAATTCGGAAGAATCTAACGGTAAAAAATTAGGGTTTATTAGTCAGGAAATGGGGCGTGAAATAAACACAATTGGCTCAAAAAGTAATTATGCACCTATGCAACAATTGGTAGTGCAAATGAAAGATGAACTAGAGAAAATTAAGGAACAGTTATTGAATGTGCTTTAAAAAAGTCGCGTTTCATAGTGGCAATGCTCAGTTGCCAGTGGCAGTAAAATAGTATTATAGATTATGGCAGCAACAAATAAAAAACAAGGTAAACTTATAGTGTTTTCTGCACCTTCGGGTTCTGGTAAAACAACTATAGTGAGGCATTTATTAGGCTTAGATAAGTTGAATTTAGAATTTTCAATCTCGGCAGCATCTCGGGAGGCTAGAGGTACAGAAATCGATGGCACCGATTATTATTTTCTTTCAACTAGTGAATTCAAATCTAAAATTAAGAATGATGAGTTTTTGGAGTGGGAAGAGGTTTATCGCGATAATTTCTATGGAACTTTAAAAACTGAAGTGGAACGTATTTGGGCAAAAGGTAAAAATGTGATTTTTGATATTGATGTTTCTGGTGGGTTACGAATTAAACGAAAATTCCCAGAAGAAACCTTGGCTATTTTTGTAAAACCACCAAGTATCGATGAGCTTAAAATTCGACTTAAAAAACGTAAAACCGAAAGTGCCGATAAAATAAATATGCGAGTAGCCAAGGCGTCTGCCGAGTTAGCAACTGCACCACTTTTTGATGTTATTGTTGTAAATGATACATTGGAACATGCGCTAGAAGAAGCTGAAACTTTAGTAAGCAACTTTGTAAATTCTTAAAATAAGTTATCAATGAAGATTGGATTGTATTTTGGGTCGTTTAATCCTATTCATATTGGGCATTTAGTGATAGCAAACCATATGGCGGAACATAGTGATCTAGATCAGGTCTGGTTTGTGGTAACACCACATAATCCGTTTAAAAAGAAAACAACTTTGCTTGATAATTACCAACGTTTAGAGTTGGTGTATTTAGCTACTAAAGATTACGATAAGCTTGAACCTAGTGATATAGAATTTAATTTACCGCAGCCAAATTACACTATAAACACTTTAGTTCATGTTCAAGAAAAATATCCAAACCATGAGTTTTCTTTAATTATGGGGGAAGATAACTTGAAGAGTTTCCATAAATGGAAAAACTACGATGTTATTTTGGAAAACCATGATATTTATGTGTATCCGCGTATTTCTAAAGATACTGTAGATACTCGATTTACTGGTCATGATAAAATACATGTTATTAATGCACCTGTAATGGAGTTGTCTTCTACGTTTATTAGGAATGGTATTAAAACTGGTAAAAATGTAAAACCCATGTTGCCAGAAAATGTTTGGGAGTATTTAGATGAAATGAATTTTTATAAGTAGTTTTATTTTATTCAGTATGGGTTCAATTGTAATTATCCAAAGAGTTTTTTATTTTAGAACGAACGAGAGTGTATTTAATAATTATGATAATAAGTAGCGTTGTAAGGCCACTTATTATCATAATTTATAATTTAAGAATTCATTAAATCTTCAATTTCATCAGCCTCTAAAGGAATGTTTTTCATTAAATTAAAAGGTACTCCTGTTTTTTGGATAACAACATCATCTTCTAAACGAATACCAAAACCTTCTTTTGGGATATAAATAGCAGGTTCTACGGTAAACACCATGTTTTCTTGCATAGGCTCTGTTAAAATACCATAATCGTGTGTGTCTAACCCCATGTGGTGACTTGTTCCATGCATAAAATATTTTTTATAAGCAGGCCATTCTGAGTCTTCATTTTGTACGTCAGCTTTATTAAGTAAGCCTAGGTTTAAAAGTTCGCTTGTCATTATTTTTCCAACTTCAGCGTGGTATTCAGCCCAGTCAGTACCCGGAATAAGCATTTTTGTTGCTTCATTTTTAACATTTAAAACAGCGTTGTAAACTGCTTTTTGTCTGTCTGTAAAACGACCAGATACAGGTATTGTTCTTGTCATGTCACTAGAGTAGTTCGCGTATTCTGCGCCAACATCTAATAATATTAAATCGCCTGCTTTACATTGTTGATTGTTTTCTATGTAATGAAGTACATTAGCATTGTTTCCCGAAGCGACAATAGGTGTATATGCAAATTTTTTCGATCTATTTCTTAAAAACTCATGCATAAATTCGGCTTCAATTTCGAATTCCCAAACGTCTGGTTTAACAAAGGATAAAATTCTACGAAAGCCTTTTTCTGTAATATCACAAGCTTGCTGAATTAAATCTAACTCAATAGGGTCTTTTACAGAGCGTAACCGTTGTAAAATGGGGTTACTTTTTGCCACGCTATGTGCAGGATATTTATCTTTTATCCATTTTGTAAAGCGATCTTCACGAGTTTCTGTTTCTACATTAGCGCGGTAATGTTCGTTGGTGTTAATGTAAACAGTATCACATTGCGTCATGATTTCAAACATGATTTTTTCCATGTCTTGCAACCAGTATACCGTTTTTATGCCACTTGTTTCAAAGGCTTTTTCTTTAGTTAGTTTTTCGCCTTCCCAAATCGCTATATGCTCATTGGTTTCTTTTAAAAAAAGAATTTCTCGGTGTTTTTCCTTTGGGCAATCAGGAAATAATACTAAAATACTTTCTTCTTGGTCAACTCCACTTAAGTAAAAAATATCACGATGCTGTTCAAATGGCATCGTGCTATCTGCGCTTATTGGATAAGTGTCGTTCGAATTGAAAACAGCTAAGCTTTTAGAAGTCATTTTATTGGCAAAATTTCTTCTGTTTTTTACGAATAGATTAGCGTTTATTTGATGGTATTTCATGATGATGTATTTAAAATATGTATTTAAAATACAAAAATAATGTTTTATTCAAAGATAAGTTAGCATAAAAAAAATATTGGGATATAGCCAAAATATGGTAAATTGCACCTCTAATTAATTAATCCTCATTGAATTATCTAAAATTGTTATTATGAAAAGAACAAATACGCGAAAAGTACTTCTCTCGGTACTAGCTAGCTTATTCGGTGTGGCTAGTTTTAATGCGCAGGTTATGCTGAAAGAAATACCTCTAAGTCAGCAAATTGAATCTTCAGGCTTAGTTGTTGAAGGAAAAGTAATTTCAAAAGAATCTTTTTGGAATGCAGATCAAACTAATATTTATACTATTAATACCGTTGAGGTTTACAAGATTTTTAAAGGAAATCCAGTAGAAATAGTACAAGTTATAACTACAGGAGGTACAGTAGGGAATATGTCACAAAAAGTTTCACCCAGTTTAAATTTAAATGCCAATGATGTTGGTATATTTACTTTGGCTAGCGATGTTAATGTTACTAGTAATGGGTTTAGACCTTATAGTGGTGTTCAAGGTTTTTATAAATATGATTTAAATAGAGATGTTGTAATAAATCCATTTAATAAAAGGGAAGGTATTGAAACATTATATACTGAAATTCTATCTAAAACTAAAACTGATTTTTCTGAGGTTTTAAAATATAATGTTGCAGAACAAGCAAGCAAAGCAGCAAAAAGTGCAAAAGTATTAGCTCCTGCTAGTATTTCTTTTACGGATCAACCAGTTAGCGCAGGAACAAAAACTGTTTTAACAATAAATGGAACTGGATTCGGCTCTGTAAAAGGTGGTGTTGGATTTGCTAATTCTAGTGATGGAGGAGCATCTGTTACTTATGCTTTAGACTCACAAGTTTTAACTTGGACAGATGAACGAATTACTGTTGAGATACCTTCTTTGGCAGGAACTGGGCTTGTAACTATTGTTGATTCAAATAATGATTCATCAGTATCGGAAGAGGTATTAACAGTGTCTTTTGCATTATTAACTAATGAAAATGCTGGTAAGGCTTATCCTGTTCAATATTATGGGGCAAACGGAAATGGAGGTCTTACTTGGAGCATGAGTACTGATCTTTCAAGTAATAGTAGCGCTAATCTGGCTTTTATGAGAGCATTTGATACTTGGCGTTGTGAAACTGGAATTAATTGGGGAGTAAGTGCTAATACAACAACTCAGAATAGCGCAGGACTTGATGCTGAAAATGTTATAGCTTTTAGCCCTAATTTACCTGAAGGGTATTTAGGAGCAACAACTGTGTACTATGATTCTTGTAATGCTTCTGATTGGGTTGTTGCTGAAGTAGATATAATATTTGATGGTAAAACAGACTGGTTTTATGCTGAGGATGGTTTTGTTTTTGGATTTGATTTTGAAACTGTGGCATTGCACGAGTTGGGGCATGCTCAATTACTAGATCATGTAATTGATGAAAGTGATCCAATGCATTTTAATATACAAAGTTTTATTGCGAATCATGAATTAAGTGATTCAAATAAAGAGGCAGCAAATATTATTGTAACCAATAGTACAACTAATGCTGTTTGTAGTTATCAGTTAATGAGTGGATATTCATGTCTATTAGGAATTGAAGAAGATGTTTTAGAAAGTGGTGTTGATTTATATCCAAACCCTGCCAAAACAGAATTTTTTATTAAAAAATCAGCTTCAATTAATCTAGAATTTGTAATTATTTACGATGTTAATGGTCGTTTAATTTCTAAACATGATGTTTCTAAGACTTCAGGACTTCAAACTATAAGTTTATCTGGAATTTCTAAAGGACTTTATTTTGTAAATATTAGTTCCGATTTAGCTTCAATTACTAAAAAACTTATTGTAGACTAATAATTACTTTTTCAATGTATTAAACTCATCTTATATTTTCTAAATTTAGAAAATATAAGATGAGTTTTTTTTGATTATAATCCTTCAAAAGGAAAAATAAAACGATTATTAAAACATGTTCGAAGTATTCAAGGTGATTACTTTTATGTATCTTCAACTTATTATGGAATAAAGAGCAAATTTTTTAAAAACACATTTAACGTTAAATGTTATGTCTTTGGTTAGTATAACGGATTTTTAATAAAGAGTCTCTTTTTGAGAATCAACTAGTTAGTGAGAATAGCTATAAAAGTCATTTTAATTTTCGGTTTTATTTTTAGTTTATAAAGGTAGTTTGTCTTAAAATTGAAAAATAAAATATTCAATTTTATTAAAAAAATTACTACAACGTATTCGTTCAACATACATAGTGTCTGCGAGGTGTAAATATAAGGAGTATCAATGCTAGTAAGAGTTTTAGGTGACAATTATCATAAAACTTATTTTAGTAAAATTATATTTTTGCTGGGTAGATAAAACTAAATTTTTCATAATATTACAATAAAATAAATATTATTACTCATGGAACTTTTTTTAGAATTACTCACTAAAGACTACTTTGTGTTATTTCTAGTTATTGGCTTCGGAATTGCTCTTGGAAATGTTAAGATAAAAGGGGTTAATTTCGATACTTCAGCTGTTATTTTTGTTGCGATTTTTTTCGGCTATTTATACAATCTGTATGGCATTACTTTTAGTATTCCTCCTATTATACAAAGTGTGGGGCTGGTTATGTTTATATATACCATAGGGATGCAAGCAGGACCTTCCTTTTTTAGTTCTTTTAAAGAACAAGGCATAAAATTAATAGCTCTAGCAGGAATTACCGTAATTACGGGTGGAATTACGGCGGTATGTATCTCTTATATCTATGATGTAGATATGAACATGATGAGTGGTTTATTGACAGGAGCATTAACATCTACGCCAGGTTTAGCTGCGTCTATTGAGGCTTCTCATTCTTCTTTGGCATCTATTGGTTATGGAATTGCGTATCCTTTTGGTGTTTTAGGTGTTATCTTATTCGTGAAATTAGGGCCGGCCTTATTTAGGGTAGACATAAAAAAAGAAGAAAAAAACTTTGAAGAAATGTCGAATTCTTCCACTCCGATGATAATTAATAAAAACTTGATTATCTCTAATGAAAATGTTAATGGCAAAACCATTAAAGAGTTGAGAATACGCTTCATGACAAAGGCTAATATTTCGCGTGTAATGAAGCCTAATCAACTTCCTATCTCTCCAACAAAAGATACCGTTTTGGAAACGGGAGATATTATTAAAGCCGTGGGAACTGTAAACGCGTTAGAACGGATAGAAGTTTTATTAGGGAAAGTTACAGATATACAAATTCCTCGCAGTGAAACTTTCGAAGTTAAATGGTATGTAGTAAGTAATGATGCTGTTGTAAATAAAACGATTAGAGAATTAAATCTTCTTGAAAACTATGCGGCTACAATTACACGTATTAGAAGAGCAAGTATCGATTTGGCCCCGCACCCAACAACTCAAATAAAATATGGTGATAAAATTCTGGTTTCTTGCTCTGTAGGTAATGTTTCTGCGGTTACGCAGCTCTTTGGAAATAGTCTAAAAAGAATTGGGCAAACTAGTTTTTTACCAGTAGCATTCGGAATTGTTATAGGCATCATTGTTGGAGCTATTGCTATTCCTTTAGGCGGTATACATCTTAAACTGGGTCTTACCGGTGGGGTGCTTTTAGCTTCCATATTTTTAAGTTGGAAAGGAAAAGTAGGACCAATAATTTGGAACTTACCTGGTCCTGCAAACCAAATATTACGACAGTTAGGGCTTTTATTGTTTCTAACTCCTGTAGGTTTAAGCGCAGGACAAAGTCTAGTTTCTGCTATTCAAGAACACGGTGCTGTTTTGTTTCTTTTTGGAGCTTTAATTACTTTAATTCCAATGATTACCACGGTGCTTACAGGGCGTTTCATTCTAAAAATTAATTTTTTATCTATACTAGGTGCGTTAACAGGAGGAATGACATCTACTCCTGGGTTAAGTGCTACAGATTCAATGACCGAATCTGAAGCGCCACAAATTGCCTATGCTGCAGTTTATCCTTTTTCATTAGTACTTATAATAATTGTTGCTGAAATAATGGCAATCTTATAAATGATTATGGGTTAAATATAAAATTGGAGTAATTAAAAATTAAGTGATATGGGTTATTAAACTTTTTAAGAATTTAGTAACTCGAGTATTATAATAACATTGATGATTTGGCTTTATTATTAAATTGAAGCCTATTAAAAATCATCTTAATTTTATGTAGCTTTTCGACTATCATAAATCGTGAAAACATGCGTTTATATGAGAAATTTATAGGCGTAAAAGCTTGTGGAATAAAGAGATGTGTTGAGTTGCGGACTCTTTGTTATAACGATTCTAAATAGTTAAAAAAAGGGATTTTTATTTCAGTAAATAGTATCTAAATAGTACATTTGTTATCAACTAAAATAATTTAAAATAATGGGCGGATTTTTTAAATCTTCAATTGGAAGAAAAGTTGCTATGGCACTTTCTGCATTCTTCCTCATGTTTTTCTTAATAATACATTTAGCAGTAAATATTACTTCTTTATTTGGTGAAACGGTCTTTAACGACATGTCTCATTTTATGGGAACCAATCCTTTAATACAATTTGCTTTGCAGCCTGTATTAATTTTTGGAGTTGTATTTCACTTTGTAATGGGATTTGTATTAGAGTTGAAAAACAAAAAGGCGAATGGAGTTGCTTATGCAAAAAACAATGGTGCAGCTAATTCTACTTGGATGAGTAGAAACATGATTTACAGTGGTCTTGCTATATTAGCATTTATTGTGCTTCACTTTATTGATTTCTGGATACCAGAATTAAACACTAAATACGTAGTAGGTGATATGTCTGGTATGCATGATGGTAATTTTAGATATTATCATGAGTTGGTGGAGAAATTCCAAAACCCAGCAAGAGTTGTTGCTTACGTTGTAGCATTTGTACTTTTAGGATTGCATTTAGCACACGGATTTACATCTGCATTCCAATCGATGGGAGTAACGGCAGGACGTAAAAAAACACTTCAAAGTATAGGGAAAGGATATTCTATTATAATACCATTAGGGTTTATAATAGTAGCAATTTCTCATTATTTTAACCATTAATCTTATTATATATGGCTTTAGATTCAAAAGTACCAGAAGGTCCAATTAAAGATAAATGGACAAATTATAAAGACAAAATTAATCTTGTTAACCCTGCAAATAAACGTCATATTGATATTATTGTTGTAGGAACAGGATTAGCAGGTGGTTCTGCTGCTGCAACATTAGCAGAATTAGGATACAATGTAAAAGCTTTTGCTTATCAAGATTCTCCTCGTAGAGCGCATTCAATTGCAGCTCAAGGAGGGATTAATGCGGCAAAAAATTACATGGGAGATGGAGATTCTAATTACAGATTATTTTACGATACTGTAAAAGGAGGAGATTACCGTTCTCGTGAAGCAAATGTTTACAGGTTAGCAGAAGTTTCTTCAAATATTATTGATCAATGTGTAGCACAAGGGGTTCCTTTTGCACGTGATTATGGTGGTTTGTTAGATAATCGTTCTTTTGGAGGGGTTTTAGTTTCAAGAACTTTTTATGCAAAAGGACAAACAGGACAACAATTATTATTAGGATGTTATTCGGCAATGAACCGCCAAATTGCTCGTGGTAAAATTGAAATGTTCAATCGTCACGAAATGTTAGATGTTGTAAAAGTTGATGGTAAAGCAAGAGGTATTATTGCTCGTAATTTAATTACAGGAGAAATAGAACGCCACTCTGCACACGCTGTTGTAATTGCAACTGGAGGATATGGAAACGTTTATTTCTTATCTACCAATGCAATGGGTTCTAACGCAACTGCTGCTTGGAAAATTCATAAAAAAGGAGCGTATTTCGCAAATCCTTGTTTTACACAAATTCACCCAACGTGTATTCCACGTTCTGGAGATTACCAATCTAAATTGACGTTAATGTCAGAGTCATTACGTAATGATGGTAGAATTTGGGTTCCAGCAAAAATAGAAGATGCAAAAGCAATTCAACAAGGTACATTAAAGCCAGTACAGATTGCGGAAGAGGATAGAGATTATTATTTAGAGCGTCGTTATCCTGCATTTGGTAACTTGGTACCTCGTGATGTAGCTTCTAGAGCTGCAAAAGAACGTTGTGATGCTGGTTATGGTGTAAATGCAACAGGAGAAGCTGTGTATTTAGATTTTGCTTCTGCTTTTCAGCGTTATGGAAAACAACAAGCTAAATTAAAAGGAATAAAAAATCCTTCTAAAGAAGAAATTGTAAAATTAGGACAAGAAATTATTGAAGAAAAATATGGAAATTTATTTCAGATGTATGAAAAAATCATCGCTGAAAACCCGTATGAAACTCCAATGATGATATATCCAGCAACACACTATACAATGGGTGGTGTTTGGGTTGATTATAACTTAATGACTACTGTTGAAGGTTTATATTGTATTGGTGAAGCAAACTTCTCTGATCACGGTGCAAACAGATTAGGTGCTTCTGCATTAATGCAAGGTTTAGCCGATGGTTATTTTGTTCTACCTTATACTATTGGAGATTATTTATCTGATGATATTAGAACAGGAGAAATTGCTACGGATACAAAAGAGTTTGATGAAGCAGAAAAAGAAGTAAAAGATAAAATAGATTTCTTTATCAATAACAAAGGAACTAAAAGTGTAGATTATTTCCACAAACGTCTTGGTAAAGTAATGTGGGATAAAGTAGGAATGTCTCGTAACGAAAAAGATTTAAAAGAAGCTATGGCAGAAATTAAAGCGATTCGTGAAGAATTCTGGAAAGACGTAATGGTTCCTGGAAGCGCAAGCGAAATGAATGCTGAATTAGAAAAGGCAGGTCGTGTAGCAGACTTTTTAGAATTAGGAGAGTTATTTGCTAAAGATGCTTTAGTAAGAAATGAATCTTGCGGTGGACACTTTAGAGAAGAATCTGTAGAGTTAGATGGTGAGCAAAAAGGAGAGGCGAAACGTAATGATAAAGATTATGCTTTTGTATCTGCTTGGGAATATAAAGGAGAACCTGCAGATGCAGTTTTACATAAAGAAGAATTAGAATTTAAAGATATAGAACTAAAACAACGTTCATACAAATAATAAAGACATTATGAATTTAACACTTAAAATTTGGAGACAAAAAGACGCTGGTTCAAAGGGTCAAATGGTAGACTATAAAGTGACTGATATTTCAGAACATATGTCTTTCTTAGAAATGATGGATGTTTTAAATGAACAATTAGTAAATTCTGGTGAAGAACCTGTTGCTTTTGATCATGATTGTAGAGAAGGTATTTGTGGTGCGTGTTCTTTATACATAAATGGTGAAGCTCATGGTCCTGATAGAGGTATTACTACTTGTCAGTTACACATGCGTATGTTTAACGATGGAGACACTATTACTATAGAGCCATTTAGAGCATCAGCATTTCCTGTAATAAAAGATTTAATTGTAGATAGAATGGCTTTTGAGCGTATTCAACAATCAGGTGGTTTTATTTCTGTAAATACTTCTGGTAATACGCAAGATGCTAATGGACTTCCTATTTCTAAACATGCAGCAGATGCAGCTATGGATGCAGCGGCTTGTATTGGTTGTGGTGCTTGTGTAGCTACTTGTAAAAACTCTTCTGCAATGTTATTTGTGGGCGCTAAAGTATCTCAATATGCTTTATTACCACAAGGGCAAGTAGAAGCTGCAGATCGTGTACAAAACATGGTTGCACAAATGGATTTAGAAGGTTTTGGAAACTGTACTAATACAGGTGCATGTGAAGTTGAGTGTCCTAAAGGAATTACTTTAGAGAGTATTGCAAGAATGAATAGAGAGCTTATGAAAGCTTCTATATAATTTCAAAATAATTTATATTTATAAAAAAAGCTTATATCTAATTGATATAAGCTTTTTTTTATGTCTTAAATTGTCGTTTAAAATAAATTAAACATATTGGCATAAGTATGAAGTTTGAACGCTAACTTTTACTTGAAACTTTTCATTAGCATCAATAGAGTAAGATGCACCGGCTTTATAAATTTTCCATTCAGGTGCGTTTGGTAGTTTAACTTCCATTTCACCTTCAATAACACTCATAGTTTCGTGTGTAGATGTGCCAAATTCGTATGTTCCAACTTCCATAACACCTATGGTCGATTTTCCTGTTGCAGATGAATAGGCTAAAGATTTTACGTTGCCATCAAAGTATTCGTTTGCAGATATCATATGTTTAAAATTTTCAATTAGTTACAAAAATAAAAAAGCACCTAAATTTTAGGTGCTTTTTTGAACTATAATTTTACGTTTTTATTATTCCTCTTCTTCAGAACCAGAAATAGTGGCCGGTTTTACCGAGGAATCATGTGCGTTATAATATTCTTCTAGTAAGCTCATTGTTGCCTTAAGTAAATCCTTAGTTTCTAACAATACACTAAAGTATAAAGTCGTGTTTTTAGGACTTGATTCTTCAGTTCTAGTACGTTCTACTTGCTTCTGGATTTTTTCGGTTACAATATTAAACACTTCATCTTTTCTGCTTAAAATTTTTCCTATTTGTTCAAATGAACGAGAATCGAAAGCTGTTTTTGTGTCAAAAAATAATTGCTCTAACGCTATATCAACTTCTTTTAATTCCTTAATTTGATTGAATTTAAGTTTTTTGTGATTGTTGTTAATATGCTTATAGCTTACTTTAGAAATGTATTCTAAAGATTGTGCCATATCTTGTAAATAGCCTAAAACATTAATGTAGAAGTTACTTGCTCCAAGACTCGATTCATCTAAATTCTTAATGAAGTAGAAAATGTTATTACGTAAATCGTCAACTTCAACAGATAGTTTCGCTACTTGTTTCTGGTTCTTTTTAAGAGATTGTAAATCTTGTTTAGCTAGACCATTTATAGCATTTGTATAGATCTTGTTTCCACGTTTAACAACGCTTGCAATATTACCTGCGCTTTCGTGAATTACTCCTTGTACAGAGCTGCTTTCAGCTTTTATTAAGCTGTCTTCTGCGCTTACTTCTTTAGATTTTTTATTATGAACAATAGAACTTCTAATAAGTAAAGCAAAGGCTGCAACTAATAAAATTGGAAACATTACTGTAATGTTCAAGTTTAATAAGTAAGCAACTAAAGCTGCTGCAGAAAAGGCACTAAAGGCAGTGAAAAACCATCCACCAATAACATTTATTACACCTGCAACACGGTAAACAGCACTTTCTGCTCCCCAAGCCCTATCGGCAAGTGAAGATCCCATGGCAACCATAAAAGTAACGTAGGTTGTAGAAAGCGGTAACTTATAAGATGTAGCTATTGAAATTAAAACGGCTGCAATCATTAAGTTTACGGCAGCTCTAACTAAATCGAAAGCAGGTAATTCTACCGTTTTGTTTTTTGAAACTTTTATTACAGGAACTTCAAATTGTTTATCTATTTTATCTTGTAAAGATTTGGGTAATATAAGGTTGGTAAATTGCGAGATTAAAAGAGCTAAACGAACAAAACCTCGTGATAAGAAGTTTGGCTCAAAGCGTTCTTTTGTTTCACTTTGACTGGCTAAATCTAACGATGTTTTTACAACGTTTTTAGCTTTAGATGAAAACCACAAGGTTAATACCATAATCATTCCTGCAGCAAATAATAACCAGTTATTGGTTGGTACTTTCTCTGCTAGAACATCCATTGGGAATTGAGTTGCCGGAACTCCAGAGGCCGACCATTCTAAAAAAGCATTATAGGCAGCAATTGGTACTCCAATAAAGTTTACTAAATCGTTACCAGCAAAGGCTAAAGCAAGGGCGAAAGTACCTACTAAGATAATAAGTTTATAAATATTAGCCTTAAGAAAAGTAATAACGGCTAATGATAATAATGACCAAAATGCAAAACTGACTAAAACTATTAAAGCGACTTGGGCTTCCAAGAAATCGTTCATAGTACGTCCTCCTAAAATATCGAAAGAATCTTTAGCGTATGATGTTCCTTTTAATCCTTTCATAAAAATGAAATAAGTAATCGCTGTTAAAGCGAAACCACCAAATAGAGCACCAACCCATGGCGCTTTACTTTCAAAATTATAAGATAAAAGTAATCTTGATACCCATTGAACAAATGCACCAACAGAGAATGCGACCACCACCGAGAGTAGAATACCGAATATAATCTGGGAGGCTTTGGAGGTATTAATGTAATTTACCACATCAGTAAAATCGCCACCATCATGACCAATTTTTATTAATGAGATGGCGACTGCAGCACCCAATAATTCGAAAACGATAGATACTGTGGTGGATGTTGGCATACCAACGGAGTTGAAAAAATCAAGCAGGAGAATATCTGTAATCATCACGGCCATAAATATGATCATGATTTCACTAAACATAAATTCACTTGGATTAAAAATTCCTTTTCTGGCAACCTCCATCATTCCACTAGAAAACACGGCACCTACGGCGACGCCTAAACTAGCAACAATCATAATAGTTTTAAAAGAAACGGCTTTAGAGCCAATAGCAGAATTTAAAAAATTTACTGCATCGTTACTAACGCCAACTACCAAATCTGCAACAGCAAGAATGGCAAGGGCGATAATCATGTATAAATAGATATTATCCATAGTGTCTGGTTGAAATAAGGTTGCAAATATCATGACTATATAAATTTAGTGTGTTATGTAAATGTTATTTCTTTAAAAGTGTATATCGCATTGTAACCGATACATGAGTTTATTGTTTCCGCTAGCAATATCCATGTAAGTTAAATCGCTTTGAATTTTTAATTTATGACCAACAATATATTTTGAAAGTCCAATTGTGTATTGGTTTTCTGCAGTTTCACCTGTAATTTTTTTATCTAATGTTACGTTAGTGTATCGTCCAGAAACTTCCCAATTGCTTTTAAGTAAATAACCAGATTGTAAATTTAAACCTTTACCTACTTGAACGATATCTCCCGTTAAAGTACCATCGGAGTTTGTTGCAAAAGGATTGTCGGCAGTTCTATCGGCATATTCAGTCATAAATGAGAAGCCTTTGTATTTAAACATGGCATCAATAAAGAGTGTTGATATGTTTGTTTCAAAAAAACCAGTATCGGTTTCCATGTAAGAACCTTGGTTGCTTCTAGTTTTTACCGCATTATTGTTATAATCGTAACTTATACCTAAAGCTAACTTTGGTGTTTGTTCACGCTTTAAATCGGCTCCTTTATAGTCACCTTTGCTCGTGAAATTTCCAAAAGGTAAAAGTTCTAGACGTCCTGTGTATTGGTGCCCGCCTAAGTTTCCAGTAGTTACGTTCCTGCCTTCACCTTGCGCAAGAGAAAAAATTTCTTTAACAACGAAAGTGTTGGTAAGATTAAAATGATGTCTTAATTGAAGTCCAAAATCACGATCTATATTAAAACTACTGTTCAGTAATGAGCGGTCTACTTGTTGTAAATTAGCAGAAGAAATAACGCGTTCTCTGTTGCCTGGGAGTTTTGTTTGGCCAACCCAAAGCTCGAAGTTGTCGTAGAAATTCCACATTAAAACGGCGTCTAAAATATACCGAGGCGCATTACTTGTAAATTCTGAAGCGCCAGATTGATCTCTATTAGAAAGGCCTAATTCAATTTTATACTTAAGTTTTGGACTGTAAGCAAAACCATTAAATTTTAGTCTTGACCGTCTTATTAAGAAATTAGCCTCGTTTTTTTCACCATCTGCCCAGGTTGAAGCACCTTGAAGTTGTACTCTTAATCCTATTTTCATAGTCCAAGAGCTGTCTTTTCCAACAATGTTGAACAGTCCTTTGCCGAATTCGCCCGATTTAATCTCTTGAGATTGTAGCGAAGTTATTACAAAAAACAATACCCCAAGAAGGGGGAGCTTGCAATTCATATGTAGTATTAGTTTTTGTCGCTGCAAAGAACCGATACTAATGTTAAATTAATGTTTCCTTATTGTTAAGTTTAAACGAAAAAGACTGCCTTAAGTTAAGGCAGTCCCATTAGAAATCATTATAATGTAGTCGACAAAAACTAATAGATTAAATGAATTGCTAATAATTGTCCGAAGACAAACACAAATGTCTTGTATTATGTTAATTGTAATGTAATGCTAATATTAAGTAATTATTAAGAATCTGTTATTGTTTTAAAAATATAAAACAATTAAAAACAGATACTTATGGGTTTAATGTTAAATTAATGTTACGTAAATGTTGTGTGAGTGTAAAATGTTTCTTATATTTGTGTAGGACGTATTAATAATAAACCCAAACAAAATGAAAAATATATTAATTATCGCAATAGCATTATTTACATCAATGACTTTTGCTCAAAAAGAAAAATCTTTAACTTTAAATAAAGAAACTAACCAAATAGACGCTATTTATTATCACGATAATGGTGAAGTAAGCCAAACAGGTGCCTTTACTGCAGATGGTAAGTTAGATGGTAAATGGGTTAGCTTTGATGAAGCAGGAGAAAAAACAACTGTTGCGTATTATCAAGATGGTAAAAAAGTTGGTAAATGGATTCACTTTATCGACGGAAAGAAAAAAGTAGTGAGTTATGAAAATAACGTTGCTACGTTGTAGATAGCCATACTATTAGTGTATAAAAAAACGCCTAAAACAATATGTTTTAGGCGTTTTACTTTTATAATATAATTCTTTTAGAATTTGTATGCATAACCAATAGAAAATTCAGTACCAGGTTCTCTTAAAGAGAATATTTGGTCTTGAGCTTTGTAAGATTGATAAACACTTTCTCTATTGCTTCCTAAAATGTTAGATACTTTAATATCTATTGAAGATTTTTTGTTCTCTCCAAAAGCTTTGTTCAAGGTAAAGTTTAAACTCTTAAATGGTTTAGTGTAAACATCAGGAACACCACCTAAACCAACAACTTCTAAAGTTTCACCTTGCATATTAAAAAACAGACCTGTTTGTAAACCTAAATCCGAATTAGAATAGTTTAAACTCGTGTTTATTAAATATGGAGCTTGACCTTGTAATTCACGTTTTTGATCTATGGTTTGTCCGTCACGAGCATTTGCCGTTCTAGAGTTAAATTCTTCGTCAGACATCGTTAATTCGGACTCAGTAACCGACACGTTTAAAGTGAATTTTAAGTCTTCTAAACTCTCTGTAATAAATCCTAGGTTTTTTCTAAATTCAAATTCAGCACCGTAAACCTTAGCACTACCTAAGTTACCTATAGTTAATTGTGTTGGAGCAGAAGCAAAGAAAGATTTTTCTAAAGGATCTGTAAAATCTTTAAAGAAAGCACTAACAGCAAACATAGCGCCAGCATCTCCAAAGTTTTCAAATCTTAAATCGAAGTTGTTTACATACGTTGGTTTTAAATCGATATTACCAATGAATAAACGGTCTGTAACAGGATCGAAAATTTGAGATAATGATGCTTCTTTAAAAGAAGGTCTAGCCGTAGTTTTATAATAAGATGTACGAATGTTAGATTGATCAGTTACGGCGTAAATAAAGTTAGCCGATGGAAATAAATCATACACATCAATTACTTTAAATCTGTTGTATAAATCTGTTCCATCTTGTCCTGTGTAATACGATGTAAATATTTCTGCTCTTAAACCTATAATAGATTTTAATTTTTCAGAAATATTAAACTCGTTAGAAATATAAGTTGAAGAAATATGTTGCTCACCTTCATAAGCATCATTTGGGTTAAAAATATCACCAGAAATTAAGTATGTACCGTTTGTGTTATCTCTACTCCAAAGGTTTTCTGTTGCTAAAATATTATCAGGGTTTCCGTTTAGAACAGATGTACCGTTATTATCAAACGTCCAATCATCTACACTAAAATCTCTAAATTTATAAGTATGGCCACCACCAAATTTTACTTTAGCAGGCTTTCCGAATAATTCATATTTTTTACTTAAATCTATTTTACCAGCCCAGTTTTCTTCTTGTAAAAAACGCCAGATTCTAATTGGGAAAGTTGCTGCAGAAGCACTAATAAAGTAATCTCCAGATTGTGATTGTTGTAAAGGTGTTACTCTATGGTCTAAATCGTGAACTTTAGAGATTGTAGGAGATAATTTCCACTCAAAATCCCATTCGTTTTTAGCTCCAAAAGAGTGTTTTCCGTTTAAAAGAATATTAGTTACCGAACGCTCTGTATAAGTAATCGCATCTTTTGTTAAAGGCTCGTAACCAGAACCAGAACCAGAACCACCTTGCGCTACAACTTGGTTAAAGAAGCCACCAGTAGATTCTCCATTTTGAATATGAAGTACATTAACACGGTATTTTGAATTTTGAGTTTTATAGGTTAAACCTACAAGCCCGTTAACAAGCACATTGTTAATACCTTCACGACCATTAGATGTTCTATCTGCAACTAACTCGTTATTTGATTTATCGTTAGCATCTATTGAGTAAGCGCCATCTACACGGTTTTCGTAAAATGTTGTACTGTTTTTGTATGAAAACGAAGCTAAGTATCCAAATTTGTCATTTTCGCCAACCTCAAATTGATCGCCTATTGTAAAGCCAAAATTAAAGTTAGGTTTACTTGTCTCTTCTTGCGCTCTTAATTGACTGTCAAAACGCCCTGTAAGGGTTGTTAATAAACCTCTATTATCAAAAGTTCCAGGAATATTTTGGTATCTGTGAATTGGTCGGCTTCTAGAATTGTCATCATATCCAAAAAAATCAGTACTACTAGAGTTTCCTATTAGGAAGTTATCTTTACCGTGCATGCTTGGGTTAAAACCAGCACCAAGAGATAAAGAAGCTTCAAATTTTGTTGGGAAATCTTTAGTGATAATATCTACAACACCACCAGTAAAATCGGCAGGAAATTCTGCTGCGGCAGATTTTATAACAATAATATTGTCGATAATACTTGTAGGGAAAACATCCATTTGGATTGTGTTTCTGTCAGGATCTAAACCCGGAATATCAACACCATTTAAAGTTGTTTTTGTGTAACGATCTCCAAGACCACGTACATAAACGTATTTACCACCTTCTACAGAAACACCAGGAACAGATTTTACTGCAGCAGCAATGTTACTTGCTCCACTAGATTTAATGCTTTGTGCAGATAAACCATCTAAAAGGGTAACCGATTTTTTCTGAATGTTTAATACAGCATTTTCAGTATTTCTTTTTGCACTTGTAGTAATTACAATTTCGTCTAAAGAATTGGATTTTAAAATAACATCTAAATCAAATACTTGTCCATTTTTAATAACAATATCACTAATTTCTTTGGATTCGTATCCAACGAAAGAAAAGATTAGCGTGTAAGTTCCAGCATCTAAAGACAATTGGTATTTACCATCAAAGTCTGATGTTGTACCTGTTGTAGTGCCTTTTACTAAAATGTTGGCAAAGGCCATTGGCTCGTTGTTGTACTCACCGTCTAGCACATTTCCAGCAACAGTTCCCTGAGCATTCAAACTTAAAAATGAAGTTAAAAAAAGCGAAAGAACTATAAAAATATTTTTCATATATATAATTTATAAACTACTGCCCGCCATAAAAGCAAGCAGTAGTAAATTATGTTTTTAAAATAGAATTGAATTAAGCTTATAGTGCTAAACCTCCTTCGATTACAGCGTAAGTCCAGTTAAACTCAGAAGTAGTAGCACCTACTGTTTGAGACCCTTTAGTTACAGCTGTTCCTTCAGATCCAAAACCTGGAGCATCAACGGTTTCTGCTTTGTTTACAAAAATAGTTGTAACATCTGTTACACCTTCTGGTAACACAATTTCCCAAGCAGAGAATGTTAATAAAGTATCGTTGTAGTTTGTAGCAACACCATCGTTATCTAATTCAATATCAGAATCAGCTTTAAAACCGTAAGCGTAAACATTATTTGTTGCTCCCATTGCTGCACTTCTGTAATCGGCATATTCACCGTTAGGAGTAACGCTGTTTCCAATAATGGTTGCATTTTGTAAAGTAAAAGAACCTGTAGAAGTTCCTTCGGGACCATCAACTTCAAAAGCATGATCAGAGGCGTCTCCTAAAACAACTACAACATTGTCAATAGTTCCAGAGTAAGCTTGGTCGATATCTATAGCATCATCGCCTTGTCCCCAAACTAATACGTTTGTTACGTTTACTGTTCCTCCAAAAAACTCAACACCATCATCAACATTAGCAAGAACTTCAATATTTTCAATTACAGTTCCGTTACCAACACCACCAAGTGTTAAACCGTTAATTTCGTTTCCTTCACCAATTAAAGCTCCACCATGACGGATAGAGATGTATTTAAGAACGCCAGAGTTATCTGCAGCATCAGTTCCACCGTATAGACCAAAAGTATCATCAGCAGGAATTCCTTCAATTTGTACTTCAACTAAATCTCCTTTAAAAGAACCTGGAGCGTTACCTAAAATAATTAATCCACCCCAAAGACCTCTATTGCTTTCGTCTAAGTTTGTACCAGCAGTTTCACCAGCATCGATATTATCACTTGTAGAAGTAAAAATAATTGGGCTAGTAGAAGTTCCTTCAGCATTTATTTTAGAACCTCTCGCAATAATTAAAGCAGAAGCTAAAGAACCTGTTCCTGAAGTTCCTTTAATAATGGTTCCAGCTTCAATAGTTAAAGTTGCTCCATTATCTACAACAACTTTTTGGTTTAATTCGTAAATTTTATCGTTTGTCCAAGTTGTGTCCTCAGTAATCGCACCAGTAACAGCAACTGTTTCAGTTGTACTTGTAGAGCCATCACCGTTTTGGATAATTGTAACTTCTTCTATTATAATTGGTGTATCATCATCTTTAAGACAACCAGTAAATACTAGAGTTGATACCATTAAAAGAGGTAAAATTATTTTTTTCATGAGATTTAAATTTTGATATTTTTTTTAGTTTATTCTTTCGGCAAAGAAACCACCACATTCTTAAAATGATGTTAATTCAAGATTAAACAACCGTAACAAAAGTGTTATAAAAACGTTACCTAAGTGTTTCTAAATGTTAATAGTTGGTTACATTGAGTTAACATTAAAAAGTTATTTTGCTAGATTGAAAGCTTTTGATGAATTAAAATATGCAAAGCTATTCTATAAAATAAAAGCATAAAAAAAACAGCCTCCGTTAAACGAAGGCTGTTTTTAAAATATTTTATAAAAAACGTTTTAGTTACTAGTAGTAGTAATGTTGGACGTTTCATTATTATCTGCGCTTGCTAAGGTTAACATTAAATCTTCTAAAGATAAAGTGTTAGCGCCTAGCGATTCTTTAATTTGTGTAGTACGGTTGGCAGCTACTTTAACTTCCAACGTTTTAGTTTCGTAACCTACAAAACTAAGTGATACTGTATAAGTTCCAGGACTTAAACGTTCAAATTTAAAGTTACCGTATTCATCAGATATTGTTTTAACTCCCGTTTCGTTAATAGAGATACGAGCCATTTCTAAGGGCGCATTATTAGATTCTAAATCTAATACGTTACCATTAATAGATGTGTCATCTTGAGCAAACGACATTACTGATGTTAAAAAAGCTATAATTAAAAAAAGATGTTTCATTGAATTTTAATAAATAAATTTTGCTCTGCAAAATAAAAGCATGAACGTAATATTAATGTTATGTAAATATTAAACAACCGTAATTAAAAGGTTACGCTAATGTTAAGCGAATTTTTATTTATTTTTTAATAGGAAATGTTATCTTGCCTGCATATAAATTTTCACCATGAACTGGGAGCAATTACTATCCTTAAAACGCTTTGGCGACACCAATAAACGCATTAGAAAAGAGCAAGACGAAACTCGTTTAGGCTTTGAAGTAGACTATGATCGCGTTATTTTTTCATCAGAATTTAGAAGTTTACAAGATAAAACTCAGGTAATCCCTTTATCCGAAACCGATTTTGTACACACCAGACTTACGCACAGTTTAGAAGTTAGTGTTGTTGGCCGATCGCTTGGCCGTTTGGTTGGTAAAAAATTATTAGAAAAACACCCACACCTACAAAGCTCATTAGGTTATCAAGCCAACGATTTTGGCGCTATTGTAGCTGCGGCAGCTTTGGCACACGATATTGGAAACCCACCTTTTGGGCATTCGGGAGAAAAAGCAATAGGCGAATACTTTATAACCGGTAAAGGCAAGAATTTTCAAAACCAATTAACCGATAAAGAATATCAAGATCTTTGCGATTTTGAAGGTAATGCTAACGGATTCAAAATTTTAACCGAAGATAGAGTTGGTCGTTTAGGAGGATTAAGGCTTTGTTACGCCACGCTTGGTGCTTTCATGAAATACCCAAAAGAGTCGTTACCTAAAAAACCAACAAAACATATAGCCGATAAAAAATACGGTTTTTTCCAAAGTGAAAAAGACGCCTTTCAAGATGTAGCAAACGAACTTGGTTTACTAAAACGAAGTGAAACAGACCTAAGTTATTCACGCCATCCATTAGCGTTTTTAGTAGAAGCTGCCGATGATATTTGTTACACCATAATCGATTTTGAAGATGGTATAAACCTTGGGCTCATTCAAGAAGAATATGCGCTAGAATACCTTTCAAAAATTATTCGTCATAACATAAAACGAGAAAATTATTATGCGCTTTCAACTAAAGAAGACCGCATAGGTTATCTACGCGCCCTGGCCATTGGCTCACTAATAAACGAAGCCGTAACCATATTTATGGAAAATGAGGACGCTATTTTAAACGGCACTTTCGATTGCGGATTACTCGATAAAAGCCAATACGAAGCTCAAATAAAAGACATTATTAAAATTAGTGTCGATAATATTTACCAATCCACCGAGGTTGTCGATAAAGAAATCGCGGGTTATGGCGTAATAAATACGCTGCTAAATACCTATGCCACGGCAGTAAATAATGGGTTTAACAACACCGCATCTAATTACGATAAACTCATACTAAAAAGCCTACCGAAAAACATCAACGCCACGAGCATTAGCCTATACGAACGCCTATCTAGCGTATGTTATTACGTGTCGTTGCTGTCCGATAGTAAAGCCATTTTAGAGTACAAAAAAATAAAAGGAATAGGGTTTTAAACCATAGTTTGGGCGTTACCCGAAAAGGGTCGGGCTTTCACTACTCGCTTTTTTGTGTTGCATAGGTGCAACAACACAAAAAGAGCTCAAACAAGCCGTTCAATCCCTAACGCAAATTCGGCTAAATCTTAAGTTTTAGTCATTAAAATATTATAAATTTATCTCATGAAAATTCTACACCTCGATACCAATCACGAATTATTAATTGAGCAACTAGCACAAGCAGGATTTACAAATCACGAAGATTATACATCTACAAAAGCAGAAATAGAAACCAAAATTGGTGATTATGATGGTATTGTACTACGTAGTCGTTTTACAATAGATAAGCAATTTCTCGATGCCGCAACAAACCTTAAGTTTATTGGTAGAGTAGGTGCAGGGCTAGAAAATATAGATTGCGATTATGCCGAACAAAAAGGTGTGTATTTAGTTTCCGCACCAGAAGGTAACCGTAATGCCGTTGGCGAGCATAGTTTAGGTATGTTATTATCTTTATTCAATAAATTAAATAAAGCCGATGCCGAAGTACGCCAAGGCAAATGGTTTCGCGAAGCTAATAGAGGCATTGAGCTAGATGGAAAAACCGTTGGGTTAATAGGCTATGGAAACATGGGGAAAGCCTTTGCGAAAAAACTTAGAGGTTTCGATGTTGAGGTTTTATGTTACGATATAAAAGCTAATGTGGGAGATACAAACGCAAAACAAGTAACATTAGCAGAGTTTCAAGAAAAAGTAGATGTAGTGAGCTTGCACACGCCGCAAACGCCGCTTACTGTAAACATGATAAATTCAGAATTTATAAATGCCATTAAAAAATCATTTTGGCTTATAAATACAGCACGCGGAAAAAGTGTGGTGACAAGTGATTTAATGGTTGCTCTAAAATCTGGAAAAATCTTAGGTGCAGGACTCGATGTTTTAGAATACGAAAAAGCATCTTTCGAGAATCTGTTTTCAAACACATTACCCGAAGCATTTCAATATTTATTAGATTCAGAAAACGTACTATTAACACCTCATGTTGCAGGTTGGACCATTGAAAGTAAAGAGAAATTGGCTCAAACTATTGTCGATAAAATTCTCGCTAAATTTTGTTAACTTTAGGTTTTCAAAATAACATGCATGGCATCTAAAGTTACAACAGTCGAACAATACCTCGATGCATTACCCGACCACCGAAAAGTACCGGTAAATAAACTTCGTGAGCAAATTTTAAAAAATCTTCCAGAAGGGGTTAAAGAAACCATAAGTTATGGTATGTTGGGTTATGTAATTCCGCATACGGTATATCCAAACGGTTATCATTGCAACCCAAAACTACCATTGCCATTCATGAATTTGGCATCTCAAAAAAACTTCATTGCTGTTTATAGTATGGTGCTTTATGCTAAAAAAGACCTTATGGATTGGTTTGTTTCAGAATATAAAAAACAGAGTAAAGACAAGTTGGATATGGGTAAAGTTTGCCTTCGGTTTAAAAAAATGGAAGATATCCCATTTAAGCTTATTGGCGAATTAACAGCAAAAGTTTCTACCAAGAAATGGATTGAGCTTTATGAGAATTCAATAAAGAAATAATAAATCCCTGTCTTCAAGGGAATAAAAGCAGAACTATGAAAAGAGTTACAGGAATAGGCGGTTTGTTTTTTAAAAGCAAAGATCCAAAAGCATCAAAAGATTGGTACAGCAAACATCTAGGTTTTAATACCGACGATTATGGTAGTACCTTTTGGTGGAAAGATAAAGAAGGAAAAGATTGTTCTACACAATGGAGTCCATTTGCTGAGGATACTAAATATTACGAGCCGTCAAAAAAAGATTTCATGTTTAATTACCGTGTGGAAAATTTGCATGAGTTGCTTAAAGTTTTAAAAGAAGAAGGTGTTACCATCGTTGGCAAAGTTGAAGAATATGAATACGGAAAATTTGGCTGGATTTTAGATAACGACGGTAATAAAATTGAACTTTGGGAACCTAACGATAGTGCTTTTTTGTAAATTCGCAGTAAACTCTGCAACTTCATTTTAATTGACTTACTTAGAAATTCTTCAGGCTTATAATTTATCAGTTTTACAATGGGTTGCCATGGGTTCTGCTATGTTTTTACTCGGGATGTCTAAATCGGGAATTAAAGGTATCGGGATTATTATTGTGGTTATTATGGCTTTTGTATTTGGAGAAAAAGCATCGACAGGTGTTTTGGTTCCTATGCTTATTTGTGCCGATATTTTTGCAGTAGTTTATTATAATCAACATGCACAATGGCATATTGTTAAAAAACTTATTCCATGGATGATTGTTGGTGTTCTCGTTGGTGTTTGGGTTGGTAATGATATTTCAGAATTAATCTTTAAAAGGCTTATGGCCATAATCATTATAGCCTCGGTTTTAATTATGATTTATACCGAACGTAGAAAATCTGAGACTGTACCAGATAATAAATGGTTTTCGGCAGGAACGGGTTTTATGGCTGGTTTTACAACTATGATTGGTAATTTGGCAGGCCCAGTCGCAAATATTTATTTTCTTGCCATGCGATTTCCCAAAAATGAATTTATTGGTACGGCCGCCTGGTTGTTTTTTATAATAAATGTGTTTAAGCTTCCATTTCATGTCTTTGTTTGGGGCACGGTTACTAAAGAGACCTTGGTGTTAGATTCTGTTTTAATACCAGTAGTTATTGGTGGGTTTTTCCTCGGTACTTATATCGTGAAATTTGTTTCTAATGTAAACTATAGACGTTTTATCTTAATTGTTACTGCTGTTGGTGGTGTAATATTGTTATTTAGTTAATTATTAGTGATTTAAACAGATTGATTTTTTTATTACCTTTAACACTTAATAAATTTTAACTTATAACAATGTCAGACGAAAAAAATTTGGGCGACGATCTTAACGATATGTTAGGCGACGCTAAAGATGGTGCAAAAAAAGCAGCCGATACGGTAAACGAAAAAGCTGGAGAATTTGCAGGAGAAGCTAAAGAAGCAGCTTCAGATTTTGCAAAAGGTGCAAACGAAGTGCTAGGTGGTGAAAACAAAAAATTAGTTGCAGGTATTGTAGCTATTTTAATTGGTAGCTTAGGAATCCATAAATTTATCTTAGGATATACTAAAGAAGGTATTATTCAGCTTGTAGCTACATTTGTTACTTGTGGTATAGCAAGTATTATTCCGTTTATAGAAGGAATCATCTATTTAACTAAATCTGATGAAGAGTTTTACAATACTTACCAAGTTGGTAAAAAAGGCTGGTTTTAATTTTAATCAGTAAAATATAAAAAAAGCTGAAACATTTATGTTTCAGCTTTTTTGTTTTCAAAATATTATAGCTTTAAGAAACGCCGTTGTTTTCGGTGAACTTTCGTTCCAATTCTGCTTGAAACTCTTCCATTACAGGTCTAACGGTGCTGTCTGGTAAATCGGCAATTTTTATATACATCAAACCATCTACAGCATTATTAAATAATGGGTCTACGTTAAATGCTACTAATCTGGCATTCTGTTTTATATACTTTTTAAGCAGTACCGGCATACGTAATGCACCTGGCTCTATCTCGTCAATAAGTTTATCAAATTTATTTAAATCGGCTTCCGTTTCATCGAAAACAAAATCTTTATCGGCATCTTTCAACTTAACCTTAAATTCTTTTTTAGGGTGCACGTATTGCGCGATGTATGGATCGTAGTAATGCGATTTCATAAACTCAATCATCAATGATTTAGAGAAATTAGAAAACTGATTACTTATACTCACCCCACCAATTAAAAATTTATGCTCAGGAAAGCGCAACGTAATGTGCACAATACCTTTCCAAAGTAAAAATAATGGCATTGGTTTTTGTTGATATTCTTTAATAATGAAAGCACGCCCCATCTCTATAGATTGGCTCATCATTTTATATAATTCAGGCTCGAATCTAAATAAATCTTGAAGATAAAATCCGTCTATCCCATATTTTTCAAATATCTGAGAACCTAAGCCCATTCTATAAGCACCGGCGAGTATGTTGCGCTCACGATCCCATAAAAACATATGGTGATAATATTGGTCGAAGTCATCTAAATCAATAGCTTCATTGGTGCCTTCACCTACCTCCCGAAAGGTGATTTCACGTAAACGGCCAATTTCGCGAAGTATATTTGGTGTATCCTTAGCTTGCGCCAAAAATACTTCGTAATTTTTACTTTCTAAAAGTCTAGAATCGCACTCTCTAAGAGCTTCTACCTCTTTAATCATAATTCCAGAATCAACAGGAGTAATAATATTTTTAGGTGCTTTTGGTGTTTTTAGAGTCGAAGAGATGTTATCTAATATTTTTGATTTATGTTCAAAAGAATTAGATAGCATGTAAGTCTTTTTTCTTAAGAAGTTCGAGAAATCCTCTAACGAAACATGTTCTTTTTGATCGGCAACCGAGATGGGTTTTCCTATTCTAACTTTTATAATGCGACGTTTTTGGCTAACAACCTCAGACGGTAATTTTGCAGTTCGGAATATATCGCTAATTTTAGAAAGCTTATAAAATAATTGACTGTTTTTGGCGTGAAAGTATATGGGAACCACCGGTACTTCGGCATGCTTTATTAATTTAATGGCTGCTTCTTCCCAAGGCTTATCGACTACTAGTTTACCGTCTCTATAAGTAGAAACCTCGCCTGCAGGAAATAAGCCTAACGGATGGCCGGCACGTACATGTAAAATAGCGTTTTTAAAACCTGCGATACTCGATTTTATGTCTTTCCTATCCTCGAAAGGGTTTACAGGCATCATATAAGGTTTCATCGGTTGAATACGATGTAATAAAAAATTGGCTATTATTTTAAAATCATCACGCTGTTCAAGCATTAATTTTAAAAGTAAAGCGCCATCAATACCGCCCAATGGGTGGTTTGAAACCGTTATATAAGCACCGTTTTTAGGTAGTCGTTTAAAATCTTCTTCTGGTATTTCAAATTTAATTTGAAATTCTTCTAAAATTTTGTCTAAAAACTCGACGCCTTCAAGATGATTATTACGCTTGTAAACCTTATTTATAGTAGATATTTTGAGTGCTTTCATTAGTAGCCAGCCAATAAAAGTGCCAATAAAACCATATTTGTCTAGTTTTATTGCTTTGGCTACTTCTTTGGGTGTAACTAAGCCTATGTTTGTTGCTTTCGTCATGGCTGTAAATGTACTAAAATATGTGCTTAAATTATATAGTAACTACTTGAACGGTTTCTTGAGTTAATTGTTTTAATAACACGGTTTTATCTGCTTCAATTTTATTTATGGCCGTTTCGTTATAATGTCGAATGGTGTAAAGTGATACGTTTTGGTTGCAAACCACTTTAAATTTTGACTTTAAATGATGTAATAATTTATCGAGATTATTGTAATTGTTTTCGATACAAACTGAAAAACTTATAGCCGAATTTTGCAGAAGGTCTACTTTCATTTTATACTGATGTAAAAGTCTAAAAATATCGCTAATGTTTTCTTCAACAATATATGAAAAATCTAAGGATGAAAGTGATATTAAAACCTGATTCTTCTTTACTATAAAACAAGGAGTCTTGGGGTCTAAAGAGATGTTTTTACCAATTTTTGTTCCGTTAGATTCTGGATTCAAAAATGATTTTACGTATAACGGAATTTCTTTTCCCTGCAATGGCTGTAAAGTTTTTGGATGAATAACCGATGCGCCATAAAAGGCCAATTCTATCGCTTCTCTATATGATATATTGTTGAGTAATTGTGCGTTTTCAAAATAACGTGGATCGGCGTTTAAAAGGCCAGGAACATCTTTCCAAATCGTTACCCTTTCGGCGTTTAAACAATAGGCGTAAATAGCCGCTGTGTAATCGCTGCCTTCTCTGCCTAATGTCGTGGTGAAATTGTTGGCGTCACTACCTAGAAAACCTTGTGTGATATTTAAAATAGAAGGGTTAAATGTATTTGATATAAGCTGTTGAGTGGTTTCCCAGTTTACATTTGCTCGACGATAATAATTATCGGTTTTTATATGAGTTCGAACATCTATCCAATTATTATTGAGGCCTATTTGGTTTAAGTACTCGCTAATTATGGTTGTTGAAACAAGCTCACCAAAACCTATAACTTGGTCGTAAACAAAACTATTATCTGGAGATTTGTTACTAATTAAAAATTGATTTAATTCACCGAAAAATGCATCTATTTTTGAGAAGACAATATGGTTTTCGTTTGGGAATAAATCTAATAAAATTTCATTATGAAATTTTTTAACCTCTTGCAATGCGCTTTGTAATTCGGACTTGTTTTCGAAATAATTCTTAATCACAAGTTCTAAAGCATTGGTTGTTTTTCCCATAGCGGAAACTACTATTAATGTGTTTTTATAGCCCACCTTTTGCAAAACAGAAGCTATGTTTTTTACTCCATTAGCATCTTTTACCGAGGCACCACCGAATTTATAGACTTGCATGTTTAGTTGTTTTGTTTAATAGATCGTTACGCTTTCAATTTTTCGATATACGTCTTTATAGCTGCTTCATCTAATTGAACTACATCCCAATCGCGCATAACGTTTGCGCCTTTTTTTTCATAGAATGCAATGGCTGGTTCGTTCCAGTCAATAACTTCCCAGTTTATGCGCTTAACGCCTTTTTTATGGCCGTATTTAACAACTTCATCTAAAAGTGCTGTCCCCATACCTGTACCCCTCATTTTCTGATTTACAATTAAATCTTCTAAATGAATTATTTTACCTTTCCATGTCGAGTAACGGTTGTAAACAAGGGCAATACCTTCTACTTTTTTATCAGCTTCTGCAACAAAACAGTGAAATGCAGGATGTATTCCAAAGCCATCATTCTCTAAATCTGTTAAGGTAACTTCAACAGCATCTGGTTCTTTTTCGAACACAGCTAACTCGTTGATTAGATGGAGCACTTGTGGCATATCCTCTTTTTTTGCATTTCTTATTGTAAAATCCATAATGAACATTATATTTTTTCAAATATACTTTAAAGTTAAATATGTTTGGGTATATAACTTTAACGAAAACGTTGTAGTTTCCTAATTTTTATAGATATTTGTATAAACAAAACAAAACACTTTTATGTCTCACAAAAAACAAACTTTAGGAGAGTTTATTATTGAAAATCAGTCATCGTTTAAATATTCTTCAGGTGAATTATCAAGCCTTTTGAATTCTATTAGATTGGCGGCAAAAGTTGTAAATCATGAAGTAAATAAGGCAGGATTAGTTGATATTATTGGTGCCGCTGGTGACACTAATATTCAAGGAGAAGATCAACAAAAACTGGATGTTTACGCAAATGATAAGTTTATACAAACGTTAACTAAAAGAAATATTGTTTGTGGAATTGCAAGTGAGGAAGAGGATGATTTTATTTCTATAAATAGCCAAGATGAAAATCATCAGAATAAATATATTGTACTTATTGATCCTTTGGATGGGTCATCAAATATTGATGTAAATGTTTCGGTTGGAACTATTTTTTCTATTTACAGACGTGTAACTCCAGTAGGAACACCTGTTACTCTTGAAGATTTTTTGCAAAAAGGAAGTAAGCAAGTCGCTGCTGGTTACGTGGTTTACGGCACTTCTACTATGTTGGTTTACACAACAGGAGATGGTGTTAATGGTTTTACTTTAAACCCTGCGATTGGATCGTTTTACTTGTCGCATCCTGATATGGAATTCCCTGAAGATGGAAATATTTATTCAGTAAATGAAGGTAACTATGTTCATTTTCCTCAAGGTGTAAAAAATTATATAAAATATTGTCAAGAAGAAGAAGGAGATAGACCTTATACTTCTAGATATATAGGGTCTTTGGTATCCGATTTTCATAGAAATATGATAAAAGGTGGTATATATCTTTACCCACAAAGTTCTAAGAATCCAGATGGTAAACTACGTTTGCTTTACGAATGTAACCCAATGGCCTTTTTAGCAGAGCAAGCTAATGGTTTTGCTAGTGACGGTTTTACGAGAACTATGGATGTAGATCCAACAGAGCTTCACCAACGTGTACCGTTTATTTGCGGTAGTAAAAATATGGTTAAGAAGGCTGAAGAGTTTATGAAAAATGCTAAATAAGAAATACTTTTTATAATAAAAAAATGCGAGCTATTAGGCTCGCATTTTTTTTACATTAATATTTTATTAAAGATTACATAGCAACTAAATCACCACTCATATCTTTCGTAGGTAAATTAGATTTACCCATTAAATAAATATCTACTTGTCTAGCAGCCTCACGACCTTCAGAAATAGCCCATACAATTAGAGACTGTCCACGGCGCATATCGCCAGCAGCAAATATGTTTGGAACGTTAGTTTGGTATTTGCCGTATTCTGCTTTGTAATTAGAACGGGCATCTTTTTTAATACCTAACTTATCGGCTAATGTGCTTTCTGGACCAGTAAAACCTAACGCTAATAAAGCTAAATCACAAGGCCAAGTTTTTTCTGTACCAGCAATTTCAATAAGTTGTGGACGTTCGCCAGGAACCATTTTCCATTCAACATTTACTGTTTTTAAAGCTGTTAATTTACCATTTTCATCTTTTATGAATTCTTTGGTGTTGATCAACCAGTTACGTTCTACACCTTCTTGATGAGAAGAAGACGTTTTTAACTGCAATGGCCAAAATGGCCAAGGTGTAGTTGGAGAACGGTGTCCAGGTGGTTTCGGCATAATTTCAAAATTAACTACCGATGTTGCTCCTTGACGGTTAGAGGTTCCAACACAATCTGATCCTGTATCACCACCACCAATTACAATAACATGTTTATCGGTTGCTAATACTTGATTTTTTACTTCTTTACCAAATAACACTTTAGTTTCTTGAGTTAAAAAGTCCATAGCTTGTACCACGCCATCGGCATCAATACCTTGTGTTGGTAAGCTACGTCTTTCGGTTGCTCCACCACATAATACTATAGAATCGAATGCTTTTAAATCTTTAACATTATAATTTACACCAACATTTACATTGGTTTTAAATATGATGCCTTCAGCTTCTAATATTTTTACACGACGATCGATAACTCCTTTTTCCATTTTGAAATTAGGAATTCCGTAGCGTAATAAACCTCCAACTTCATCGTCACGTTCAAAAACAGTAACGGTGTGTCCGGCTCTATTTAATTGTTGTGCTGTAGCTAGGCCAGCAGGACCAGAACCTACAACGGCAACTGCTTTTCCTGTTCTCGTTTTAGGTGGTTGTGGTTTTATCCAGCCTTCTTTAAAGGCACGTTCTACAATGCTTTTTTCAATATTTTCAATAGAAACGGGATCTTCAATTATACCTAGTACACACGATTTTTCGCAAGGAGCAGGACATAAACGACCTGTGAACTCTGGAAAATTGTTTGTAGAGTGCAATAACCAAGAAGCTTTATGCCATTCACCTTGGTGCACCATATGGTTAAAATCTGGTATTAAATTACCAAGTGGGCAACCACTATGGCAAAAAGGAATTCCACAATCCATACAACGAGATCCTTGTTTGGTAATCTCTTCTTCTTTTAATGGTATGGTAAATTCTTTATAGTTTTTTACACGGTCTGCTACGGGCGCGTAAGTTTCGTCTTGTCTTTCAAATTCTTTAAATCCTGTTACTTTTCCCATTGCCTATCCTATTGTTAATTCTTCTACCATTGGTTCTTCAGTTGCTAAGCGTATTAAAGCGCTTTTGTATTCTGTTGGCATAACGCGAACAAAATTGCTTAAGCTTGTATCCCAATCTTCCAGTAATCTTTTACCTAATTTACTTTCCGTGTATGTTACGTGATTTTGGATAGTTGCTCTTAAATCGGCTGCATCTTCTGCTGTAATATCTTCAAAATCTATAGTTTCAGTATTACAAAGTCCGTTTACAAATTTATTTTCTGGATCGTAAACATAAGCGATACCACCACTCATACCTGCAGCAAAGTTTCTTCCTGTAGAACCAAGAACAATTACTTTACCACCTGTCATGTATTCACAACAGTGATCACCTACACCTTCTACAACCGCAGTTGCTCCAGAGTTTCTTACTGCAAAACGTTCGCCTGCAATACCATTTATATAAGCTTCACCTTGAACGGCTCCAAATAAACAAACGTTACCAACTATAATATTTTTTTCAGCTAAGAAATCTGCTTTTTCTGGTTTCTTCACGATTAATTTAGCTCCAGATAAACCTTTACCTAAATAATCGTTGGTATTTCCATCAACCATAAATGTTAAGCCATGAGCTCCGAAAGCGCCAAAACTTTGCCCAGCAGAACCTGTGAATTTAATATTTAAAGTATCTTCTGGTAAACCAAGATGTCCGTAAATTTTAGAAATTTCATTACTTACAATCGCACCAACCGAACGGTCTGTGTTTTTAATAGGATACGATAAGTTCATTTTTTCTTTTCTGTAAAGTGCACGATGCGAATCTTTAAGAATTCTAAAATCAATAACGTTATCTAAATTATGATCTTGTTGCTCGGTGTTTTTAATAGGCATTGATTTGTATGCCTCTGGTCTGTGTAAAATAGCCGATAAATCCAAACCTTTTGCTTTATAATGGTTTATGGCTTTATTAGAATTGATTTTGTGGGTTTGCCCAACCATTTCTCCTAAAGTTCTAAAACCTAATTGCGCCATTATTGCTCTTAATTCTTCCGCTATATAGAAGAAGAAGTTAATAACGTGCTCTGGTGTGCCTTTAAAGTTTTTACGTAACTCTTTATCTTGAGTGGCGATACCAACTGGGCATGTATTTAAATGACACTTACGCATCATGATACATCCAGAAGCTACTAATGGTGCCGTTGCAAATCCAAATTCTTCTGCTCCTAATAAAGCTGCGATTGCAACATCACGACCTGTTTTTAATTGGCCATCACATTCTACAACAATACGACTTCTAAGGTTGTTTAAAACTAAAGTTTGTTGTGCTTCGGCTAAACCAAGTTCCCAAGGTAAACCAGCGTGTTTTAATGAGGTAAGCGGTGAAGCTCCTGTTCCTCCATCGTATCCAGATATAAGAACCACATCTGCTTTTGCTTTAGAAACACCGGCTGCAATTGTACCTACACCAACTTCAGAAACTAATTTTACGTTAATTCTTGCTTCACGATTCGCATTTTTTAAATCGTAGATAAGCTGCGCTAAATCTTCAATAGAATAAATATCGTGATGCGGCGGTGGTGAAATTAAACCAACAAATGGTGTTGAGTTTCTTGTTTCAGCAATCCAAGGCAATACTTTATGTCCTGGTAACTGTCCCCCTTCTCCAGGTTTTGCACCTTGAGCCATTTTTATTTGAATTTCCTTTGCACTAGTTAAATAGTGAGAAGTTACTCCAAAACGACCAGAAGCTACTTGCTTAATTGCAGAGTTTCTACTATCTCCATTACTATCTTTTTGGAAACGTCTACGATCTTCTCCACCTTCACCAGAATTAGATTTACCTCCAATACGGTTCATAGCAATCGCTAAGTTTTCGTGAGCTTCACGAGAAATAGATCCGTAAGACATAGCACCTGTTTTGAATCGTTTAACGATTTCGGTCCATGGTTCTACTTCTTCTAAAGGAATAGGATCTAAGTTGTCGAATTCAAATAAACCACGAATAGTCATTAAGTTTTCCGATTGCTCGTTGATCGCTTTTGCATAAACATCATAACTTGCCTGGTCGCTTAAGCGAACGGCTTGTTGAAGTTTAGCAACCGTTGTTGGGTTGAATAAGTGGCGTTCGCCATTTCTTCTCCAACGGTAATCGCCACCAATATTTAATCCTAAGTTTTTATCAATAGTATTATCTGGGTAGGCTTGTTTATAACGTTCGTTAATTTCTTTTTCAATTTCATACAAACCTATACCTTCAATTCTTGAAGCGGTATAAGGGAAATATTTTTCAACAAATTGAGAGTTGAAACCAACAATTTCGAAAATTTGAGAACCTCTGTATGAGTGTAATGTAGAGATTCCAATTTTGTTCATTACTTTTAAAATACCTTTTCCAATCGCTTTGTTGAAATTATCAACCGCTTTTTGCTCGTCCATACCAGTAATGAAGCCTTCTTTAACTTGCATTCTAATAATTTCGTTTACCATATAAGGGTTAACAGCACTTGCGCCATAACCAAATAAAGTTGCAAAATGATGTGGTTCACGAGGTTCTGCAGATTCGATAATGATATCGAAGTGAGAACGCTTACGTAAACGGTTTAATTGGTGGTTAACATAAGAACAAGCTAATAAACATGGAATTGGAGCAAACTCTTTATTTACACCTCTATCGGAAAGGATAATGATGTTTGTTTTGCGATCTAATGCTTTTTCTATTTGTACTATAACATCTTCCAAGGCATCTTCTAGACCGTTAAGCCCTTGTGCTTTTGGATATAACATTTGAATAGTTTCTGCCTTAAAACCTTCAACTGAAATGTTTCTTATTTTTTCTAAATCGGGATTAGAAATTACCGGATTTTGAATTCTAAGTTTTCTACATTGTCTATCGGTAATACTGAAAATGTTTCTGTCTTTACCAAGGTTTAAACTAATATCTGTTACTATTTCTTCACGAATACCATCTAATGGAGGGTTGGTAACTTGTGCAAATAATTGTTTAAAGTAGTTTGAAATAAGTTGAGGTCTATCCGATAAAACAGCTAAAGGTGTATCGATCCCCATAGAGCCTAAAGCTTCTTTTCCAACAATAGCCATTGGCGTAATAACTTCTTGAATATCTTCAAACGTATAGTTAAATAAACGTTGTCTTGTTTTTATATCAATAGTTTCTATCGAGCAAGTTTCGTTATCATAAGGTATATCTTTTAGATGAAGTCTCGTTTTGTCTAACCATTCTTTATATGGTCTTTCTGAAACGATTTTACTTTTTATTTCTTCATCTTCGATAATACGACCCTTGTTCATATCTACCAAGAACATTTTTCCTGGCTCTAAACGTCCGTGTCTTTCAATATCTTCCGGAGCGATATCAACCACACCAATTTCTGATGACATGATTAATTTTCCGCTTTTAGTAACTGTATATCTTGATGGTCTTAAACCATTTCTATCTAATAAAGCACCAACATAATCACCATCTGTAAATGGTACAGATGCAGGACCATCCCAAGGTTCCATAATACAAGCGTTATACTCGTAAAATGCTTTACGCTCCTTAGACATGGTAGCGTGTTTTTCCCAAGCTTCAGGGATCATCATCATCATGATTTCTGGTAACGATCGGCCAGTATGTGTTAATAATTCCACAACCATATCCATAGAAGCCGAATCGGATTTTCCTGGAAGAATAATTGGGAATAATTTATCTATTTGCGGTCCAAAAACATCGCTTTTCATGATTTCTTCACGAACACGCATTCTACTTACATTTCCACGAAGGGTATTAATTTCACCATTCTGGCACATGTATCTAAACGGTTGTGCTAATTCCCAAGTAGGCATAGTGTTGGTCGAGAAACGTTGGTGTACCAAAGCTAAACGAGTCACTAAATCTATTTGCTGTAAGTCGGTATAATAAGGCCCAATATCTTCGGGCATAATAATACCTTTGTATATTAAGGTACTTGTAGAAAAACTTGGAACGTAAAAGTAAATGCTTTCAGAAATTTTAGAATCACGAATGGTGTGTTCTGTTATTTTTCTAGCGGCATATAATTTCGCTTTAAAATCGGCATCGGTAATGTCTTCTGTTTTACCAACAAATAATTGCTCAATGTTTGGTTCGGATGCTGCTGCAATTGGTCCTAATTGCGAAGAATCGACAGGGACTTCACGCCATCCTAAAATAGAAAGGCCTTGTGTTTTAACTTCGTTTTCGAAGGTTGTTTTACAAAAGTTATATTGATTTTTCACCTTTGGTAAAAACACCATACCTACGGCATATTCTCTTTGCTCAGGAATACTGAAATCGCATACGCGTTTAAAATAATCGTGTGGAATATCTATTAATAAACCAGCGCCATCACCGGTTTTTCCGTCGGCACTAACGCCTCCACGGTGTTCTAATTTTACTAGAATTTCTAGCGCATCATGTATGATTTGATTTGTTTTTTCTCCTTTAAGATTACAAATAAAACCAGCGCCACAGTTTTCGTGTTCAAATTCTGGTAAATAGAGTCCTTGTTTCTTCAGCATAATCGTTTAAAAACTTGAGTTGAATTGTAAAGATATGTACTAGTGTTTAAAATACAATAGGGGCAATTCATTATTTCGATTTTTTAGGCGAAGCGAAGATTAAAATAGGTATATATCAATAAGTATGATGGTTTTTTAATAAATACTCAATTCGTTTTTTTTAATGATAATTATAGATATATGAATTAATGGTAGTATTTGTCTGTTTTAATGGAAAGAATGCTATTGTTTTTTGTAAAAGACTAACAATAATTCAAACAATGTGTTTGTTGAAAAATCAAAAAATAAAAATAATCACAAGAAGACCCCTAAAAAATTAGGGGTAAAATTGTGTAATTGATAAAAATGAGGTAAAACACCCTGTTTTTTGCAGGGTTTAAGATATTTTAACATAGTTTTGGATAGTTCTTATTAAATAAACCAAAAAACTAATAACTTAAAAATGAACACAATTATGAAAAAAATTATTACACTTTCGATGCTTTTTGTTGCTGCAATAGGCTTTGCTCAAGAAGATGAATCAAAATTATCAATAAGTGGTAGTGTTGATGCTTACTACAGAACTGTTTTAACGGCATCGGATGTTGGATCTCCTGCAACTGAGTCTTCATTTGCTGACCAAACAGGTTTTGCATTAGGAATGGCTAACATTATTGCTTCTTATGATGGGGCAACAACTGGTATGGTAGCAGATTTAGCTTTCGGAACTAGAGGTCTGCAAGCAGTAGGATCGGGTTCAGATGTTTTTATTAATCAATTATATGCTTACTGGAATGTATCTGAAAGCACAACTTTAACAATGGGTCGTTTTAATACGTACTTAGGTTATGAGGTGATTTCTCCAGTTGGAAACTTTAACTATAGTACATCTTATATGTTCTCTTATGGTCCGTTTTCTCATGTTGGTTTAAAAGCAGATTTTGCTTTATCTGATGATTTTAGCTTAATGGCTGCCTTAATGAATGTTACTGATGTTAATAATAATATGACAGGTGATTATGCTTTAGGTGCTCAATTAGGATACTCTGGACAATTCTTAAACTTTTATTATGATGGTGGTGCAGGTATTGGTTTTGAAGTAGACTATACAGGTGGTTTTGATTTATCTGATGATTTCTTTTTAGGAATAAATGCTGCTTACCAAGATAATGATGGTGCTGGTTTTTACGGTGCTGCATTATACCCTCAATTAGCAACTTCTGATTCTTTTACAGTAGGATTAAGAGCAGAATATTTTCAACAACTTGAAGATGGAGGAGTTTTAGGAAACTTACCAGCTGATGAGAGTATTTTAGGTGTTACATTAACAGGTAGTTATACTTTAGAAAACTTAATTATTAAGCCTGAATTACGTTTAGATAGTGCTTCTGAAGATGTAATTAACTTTCCAGATAGTGATGGGGTAGCTTCTAAAAGTTTAGCTGCATTTACTTTAGCTGCGATTTACTCTTTCTAAGCTTTAAAATATTATAAATCCCTGCTTAAACCAAGCAGGGATTTAATAGTGCTATTATTAACTAACCAAAAAAAATATAATATGATGTCAATATTAAATTTACCTTTATTAATTCAGGATACTGCTGCTATCGAGGGCGATATGGGAATGCTGTGGATGCTTATCTCAGGTATTCTGGTGTTCTTTATGCAAGCCGGGTTTTTCTTAGTAGAGTCAGGGATGACGGATTCTAAGAATGCCGTAAACATCGCCATGAAAAACTTCCTAGATATTGCTGTAGGTTCTTTAGCCTTCTGGTTTATAGGATACTCTTTAATGTACGGAGCAGATCAAGGTGGTGGATTTTTTCACTGGGGAGGCTTTATATTCTCTCAAGGCGCTGCCGATTTATTCTTCCAAACTGTATTTGCTGCAACCGCTGCAACTATTGTTTCTGGAGCTATAGCCGGAAGAACAAAATTTACAACGTACGCTATTTTTAGTGTTGTTTTAACTGCATTCATTTATCCAATCGCTGGTGGTTGGGAATGGAATGGTGGTTGGTTAAACAATACCGATGGAATTATGCCTGCTGAATTTATCGATTTTGCTGGATCGTCTATTGTTCACTCTGTGGGTGGATGGGCTGCACTTGTTGCTGCTTGGATGGTAGGTCCTAGAATTGGGAAGTTCTTAGATGGTAAACCTGTTGAAATGCACGGTCATAACCAAATGTACGCTACTTTAGGTGTGTTTATTCTTTGGTTAGGATGGTTTGGTTTTAACGGTGGTTCTCAATTAGCTTGGGGTGGAGATGATGCTGTTGCTGCTTCTCAAGTTGTTTTAGTAACTAACTTAGCGGCTTCTGCTGGTGCTTTAGGTGCTTTGCTTTTAACTTGGTTTAAAAATGGAAAACCAAACTTAAGTATGACTTTAAATGGAGCGCTTGCTGGTTTAGTAAGTATTACTGCTGGTTGTGGTAACATGAGCGAAGGCGGTGCTGTATTAGCTGGTCTTGTTGGTGGTATACTTGTTGTATTTGCAATTGGTTTTGTTGAAAAAACATTAAAAATTGATGATGCTGTAGGTGCTATTTCAGTACACGGTGTTTGTGGTGCTTGGGGGACTTTAGTTATTGGTCTTTGGGGTGTTGATGGTGATGCTGGAATTGGAATATTTAATGGTGGAGGTGCTGCTCAATTAGGCGCACAAGCTATCGGAGTTTTAGCATATGCTGCATGGGCTATTGGATTATCTTTTATTTTCTTAGGAATTATGAAAAAGATATGGGGATTAAGAGTTTCTGAAAAAGAAGAAATTGATGGTCTTGACTGGTACGAACATGGATCTATCGCTTACCCTGGTAAGAGACAAAGAGAAATTGAAGAAGAATAAAATATGTTATAATTTATAAATATCCAAAAAGATGCCTGAACAAGGCATCTTTTTGGACGTTTATAACTATTTGAGAAACCACTTGAATTCTAGTTTATAGAACTTAAATATTTTTTACTTTAACGAACTAAACTTATTAAGAATTAAATTATGAAAAAAATTGAAGCGATTATTAGAAAATCTAAATACCGTGTAGTTAAAGAAGCTTTGCATGAAATAGGTGTTATCTTTTTTTCTTATTGGGACGTAACCGGTCTTGGAAATGAGAAGGAAGGGCATGTTTATCGTGGTGTTAGTTATAGCACTAGTGATATACAGCGTAGATATCTTTCCATTGTTGTAAACGATGATTTTGCTGATGCAACAGTACAAACAATTATTGATTCTGCAGGAACAGGAGAAGTTGGCGATGGCAAAATATTTGTATCCGATGTACAGGAATGCTACCGTATAAGAACCGGTGAAAAAGGAAGCGACACATTAAAATAATTATAGACTTAAACTAATAACATGGAATTACTTACAATAAATAATGTATGGATGATGATCTGTACGGCTTTAGTTTTCTTTATGCATACAGGTTTTGCATTTTTAGAAATTGGACTAACGAGACAGAAAAATACATTAAACATATTATTTAAAAATATTTTTATCGTTACTATTGGCTTACTCTTATATTGTTTAGTGGGCTTTAATTTAATGTATCCTGGTTTTGCTGAAGGTTCTGCAGGGATTTTTGGTTTTGCCGGCTTTGGATTAGATTCTCCATTAACAGCAGAAGGTGCTTTAGATTTAACATATAATGAAGGGTATACATATTGGACAGACTTTTTATTTCAAGGTATGTTTGCTGCAACTGCTGCAACTATTGTTTCTGGAGCCGTTGCCGAACGTATGAAAATTGGACCATTCATGATTTTTACTATAATCTACGTTGGATTTGTATATCCAATAGCTGGATCATGGAAATGGGGTGGCGGATTTTTAGATCAACTTGGTTTTTACGATTTCGCAGGTTCTACTTTAGTTCACTCTGTAGGTGGTTGGGCGGCATTAGTTGCTGTTTTCTTATTAGGTCCTCGTATCGGGAAATTTAAAAATGGAAAGCCACAGGCTATTCCTGGCCATAATATACCTTTAGCAACCGCAGGTGTTTTAATCCTTTGGTTAGGGTGGTTTGGTTTTAATGGAGGTTCTGTGCTTTCGGCTAATCCAGAATTAACATCTTTAACATTAGTAACTACCTGTTTAGCTGCTTCTGCTGGTGGTATTGTTGCTGCTTTGTTTACTTTTTTAAAATACAAAAACCTAGATTTAACCATGTTTTTAAATGGTATTTTAGGTGGTTTGGTAGGTATTACTGCAGGAGCAGATGTTATGACGCCTACTAGTGCTATTATTATTGGTGCTATTGCAGGTGTACTTATTGTGTTAGCTGTTAGTTGTGTTGATGCTTTAAAACTTGATGATCCAGTTGGTGCTATTGCTGTGCATTTAATTTGTGGTATTTGGGGAACTTTAGCAGTTGGTATATTTTCAACCAACCCAGAACATAACTTTATGGCGCAATTAATTGGTGTGGCTTGTTATGCTGGTTTTTGTTTAATAACCTCGTTTATTATTATATTTACATTGAAGAAGGTTGTTGGTATTCGCGTTTCTGAGAAAGAAGAACTTGAAGGTTTGGATTCTCATGAGCATGGAATGGAAGCATATCCTGATTTTAGATCTAACGATCATTAAATTCGAACTATTTAACTAATCACTTATATTTTTTAATTGAAGGGTGTTTTGCTTTATGTGAAACACCCTTTTTTTTGTTTGAAATTTATTGATTACGATTTTGTGTTTTATGAATGATTTTTAATATTTTGATCACGCGTACTTTTATATAGTTTAAGGAGTAGAGGTTTTAGCTTTTGATAGCCTATGTAAACCATAGCTGCAATCTATGCGCAAGGGATAGCAGTGGAAAGCCCACAGCTGCACCAATGGTAATTGGGGTGGCGAGGACTTGCAGCGAATAGCCCGACCCAAAGGGTTGCGCCCAAAAACACAAACTTATTTGAATTAAAAAAGCCCCCTATTTTAGGAGGCTTTTACTTGTTTTATGTAAACTTTATATTATGCTGAGTTTCTACTTGCATTAATGTTTCCGAATAATGAACGTGTAACAATTTTTTCAAATATTTTAATTTGTTCTTCGTCACGAACTTCGGCTTTTTCTAATTCTTGAATCTTTTTAAGGGCGTATTGCTGTATAGTAAGCAATGGAAGCACGATAGATTCACGAACTTGAATAGAGGCACGGCCTGCAGGCTCATTCTCCATAAGTTCTTTGTAGCCTGTTAGCTTAAGTAATAAGGCTTTAGTGGATAAATACTCGTTATGAATAATATCCCAAAAGGCTCCAAACTCTTCGTCTTTGGACATGTATTTTGTTAAATCGAAAAACGATTTTGTTAAAGACATCATACTGTTTTCTAACAGTGTTTTAAAGAATTTTGAGTTGTTATACAGTTGCTCAACTTTATGAAATTCACCACGATCTTCGTATGCTTTTAATGCTTTACCTACACCAAAGAAACCTGGTACGTTTTGTTTTAACTGACTCCAAGAGCCTACAAAAGGAATGGCTCTTAAATCTGAAAAGACTAACTTATCTGAACTTCCTCGTTTTGATGGACGCGAACCAATATTTGTTTTAGCATAGTATTTTAAAGTACTCATGCGTTCCAAATACGGGATAAACATGTCGTGACTTTTAAAATCTTTATAAGCGGTGTAGCTTGTTTCGGCTAGATCGTTCATTACAACTTTATCTTCTTGGCTCATGGCTTCGTTGTTTTTACCAAGTCGGTTAGAGATGCCAGAACTTATTAATTGTTCTAAATTGTATTGAGATGATTCTAAGGTTCCGAAATTAGAACTAATAGTTTGCCCTTGTATGGTTAATTGTACTTCTTTATCCTCGATTGTTGGACCTAAAGATGAGTAGAATTGGTGTGTTTTTCCACCACCACGTGCTGGGGGGCCACCACGACCATCAAAGAAAATGGCTGTAATACCGTGTTCTCTAGAAATGGTAGTTAAGCGTTCTTTTGCTTTGTAAATTCCCCAGTTTGCCATAAGGTATCCACCATCTTTTGTACCGTCAGAGAAGCCTAACATTATAGTTTGCTTGTTATCTCGTTTTTCTAAATGTGCGCGATATGTAGGGTTGTTGTATAACTGTTCCATAACGCCTGCAGCGTTTTCTAAATCTGGAATGGTTTCAAAAAGAGGAGCAACATCCACCGTTAAATCATCTTTAAACGCTACTAATTTTAGCATAGCAAAAAGTTGCATAACGTTTAAGGCGGTTTGGTTGTTACTAATTATGTATCGGTTTGCACCGCGTTCACCATTTGTTTTTTGGATTTTTTTGATGGCTTTAATGGTTTTAAGCGTATTGCTTACCATTTCGTCTTCAAAAAAAAACATCAATATCTATTTTATCACCACTTACTTCCGAAAGAATTTGAACTTGTTCTTCGTCTGATAATTTATGATAGTTTTTAGGAAATGATGGGTGGTTTTTTTCAATTAAATTATCAATAACCGTAGTAAACACCGTGTGGTGAATACGGCTATCTTGCCTGATATCTAAAGATGCAAAATTGAACCCGAACAGATGGATTTTATTAATTAAGCTATTAATTTCGTGAATGTAAAGTGACTGATGGTCGGCTTTAATTATGTCTCTAATGTTTAATAACTCTCTAAGAAGCTCTTTAGCGGTTATCGTTTTTTCGGTTTTTAAGTTTATACTGTAATTGTATAAAATAGTTTCAAGCTTAATAATACGCTCTTCTACACCTCTAAACGTTAGTTTACGTCTTAAGTTTCTAAGATCGGCATAGTATTTTTTAAGTATAGATTGTTTTAATTTATTAGCAACTTTTACCGTAGTGTTTGGTTTAACAAAAGGGTTTCCGTCTCTATCTCCACCTGGCCAAAAGCCAATGTTTATTATTTCGTTATGCTTTTTAGTATCGTCGTAAATATTTGTTTGGATATAGTTGTAAATATCTCCAAACGATTCGTAAAACACATTTTCTAAATACCAAATTAAGCTTTTAGCTTCATGGTAAGGTGTTGGTTTTTCACGTTTAAAAAATGGTGTTTTTCCTAATTGTGCAAACAAATCGTTAATACCGTTTAGGTTGTTTTCTTTTACAGCGTTAGATAAATCGGTAATAATACCTAAAACAGAACCTGGGTAAAATTGTGTTGGGTGAGCCGTTAAAACAATGCGGACTTTAAACTCTTCAAGATAATCTTGAAGTGCTTCTAATTGGTTTTCCGAAGTGGCCGTTTCTTTAAGGTTTCTAAGTGTTCCAATACCATCCATATTATTTACAATAGGGAAGGCGGCATCTTCAACAGCATCAAACAATACTACTTGACGCTCTATGTATTGAATAAAACGAAACAAAAGGTTTATTTGACTTTCTTCAGACCTACGACCTTGATATTTTTTAAAAAACGTATTTACAATGGTTGTTGGGTCGTCACCTTGCTGAAATCCTTTTTCGCAAGTTTCGTGAAACAACGGCAGTAATACGCCAGTTTTTGTTATAGTATCAAATGGTAATGTCATAAAAATACTATTGTAAATTTGGTATTTAGACAACACACTTTGATTAAATCGTGTTAATTTTGGCTCTACAGACATGATTTTGTTTCTATTCTAGAATTAAAACATAAAAGTACTAAAGCAATTCTTAATCATAGCAGGCTGTGTAAAGTTTTATTAATTTTTGTTGTTTGTAGATTTCTTATTATGAATAATTAAAAAAAAAGTTAATTATGTCATATTGTTTATAATAAAGTGGGGTAGAATAAATGTTTTTCTTAGCTGCTATGGTTAGAACAAAATCATTTTAACGGTTTAAAAGTATGATATATGTCATTTTTATGCGCCTATTCCTGTTGTACTTTTGTTGATTAATTGACTTAACATGAAAAATACACATTCATTTCATATTCCTGTAATGGGAATAGGATTTACGATAGATACGCCTTTAAAAGTTGCACAGTATGGTATGGATTCTGTAATTTCTTTGGTAGATGATATTCTACTTGAAAAATTAAGGAAAATGTACAGCGAAAAATTTGAGGTTCCTTATCATGAGATTACAGATAAAATAGAAGATTTTAGAGCCAAAAGAGTTACCTCTTATTTAAATCTAATTAGCGATTTAGCAAGCAAGAAATTTGAAGAATTAAAAAATGTTTCGGCAGAAAAAAGCGAAGAACTTTTTAATTATATCAGTATGTTGCCTGATGGATCTAAAATGAAGTCTGAGTTTGAAAAATTAACATCTAAAGAATTAGATTTTTCTAAGGTTAAAAACTGGGTTGCTAGTAATTTATCTATGGGAGCCATCGATGTTAATATCATGACAAAGGTGGATAAAGATAATTACATAAAGGATGAAAAATTACCAGTAGAATTTAACGATGCACATGCTGCATTGCGTGGTTTTGCTAATAGTAAATTAAATTCTTCCGTAGTGCTTTCTGCAGGTATGAACCCGAGATTGTATGCGTATATGTCTCAATTTAATGATTTTTTTCCAGACGAAAATGGCCTTTTAAATAAACGTATTATCTTGAAAGTTAGCGATTATAGATCGGCATTAATTCAAGGTAAATTTTTAGCAAAAAAAGGTTTATGGGTTTCGGAATACAGAATTGAATCTGGTTTAAATTGTGGTGGCCATGCTTTCGCAACCGAGGGATATCTTTTAGGTCCTGTTTTGGCTGAGTTTAAAGCGAACAGGGATGAGCTTCAAAAAGCTATTTATAGCGTATTAAGTCAGGAGCTTTTAAATCAAAATAGAGTAATTCCTCATGAAGAATTAAGTTTTGAAATTACAGCACAAGGTGGTGTAGGAACTTATGAGGAACATGATTTTTTAATAAACCATTATAATTTAGATTCTATAGGTTGGGGTAGTCCATTTTTATTAGTACCCGAAGCCACAGCTGTGGATAAAGGAACTTTAGATATGTTAGCTAAAGCTGAAGAAAAAGATTTGTATTTAAGCGATGTTTCTCCGTTAGGTGTACCTTTTAATAACCTAAGGGATAACACGAAAGATGCTGAAAAACAAGTTTTAATAGATAAAGGAAGACCTGGTAGTTCTTGCCCTAAGAAATTTGTGGCTATGAATAAAGAGTTTAAAGAGTCTGGAGTTTGTACCGCATCAAGAGAATATCAGCATTTTAAAATAAAAGCTTTAAAAGAACAAGAGTTATCTCCAGAAAACTATCAAAATCAATACAATAAAATTATTGAAAAATCTTGCACTTGTGTAGGTTTGGGTACTTCGGCACTTTTAGCGTATGGTCTTGATACTAAAACGGAAGGCGAAGGTGTTTCTGTTTGTCCGGGACCAAACATGGCTTATTATTCTAAAATAATGAGCTTGAAGAATATTACCGATCATATTTACGGGCGTGATAATATGGTTTCTCGCACAGATAGGCCTAATTTATTTATTAAAGAGCTGGATATTTATATTGATTTTTTAAAAAATAAATTAGCAGAGGCTAGAGTTTCTATGAGTAAAAAAGATGAGAAATACTTAATCAATTTTACTAAAAACATGAAAATGGGTGTTGCGTATTATCAGTCACTTTTTAATAATTTCAAAAATGAGTTTTTAGATATTAAAGAATCTGTTTTATCAGAACTTTTTAAAGGAGAACTTACTTTAAACGAGATTCAATTAGAAATTCAAAGTTTGACTATTAAAGCATAAAATTAAAGCGCTTTGTTTATATTATAACAAAGCGCTTTTTTCTTTTTGTTATTTATTTAAGAGTTTACTTAACAATAATTTAAAGATTTTATAAAAAGAATGCTTGTTTTTTATTCCCAAGGTTTTTTTAGGCGATTCTGAATTTAATACGCATTTTAATTAAGATATTTGTAATTAAATGAGGAATAACATGGATTTAGTAAAAGAAATAAATCGTTTAAAAAAGGAAAAAAATGCTGTTATTTTGGCGCACTATTATCAGGTACCAGAAATCCAAGATATAGCCGATTATGTTGGTGATAGTTTAGGTTTGTCTCAAAAGGCAGCCGAAACCGATGCTGATGTTATTGTATTTGCGGGTGTGCATTTTATGGCCGAAACTGCGAAGATTTTAAATCCATCTAAAACCGTTGTTTTACCAGATGTAAATGCAGGATGCTCTCTAGCCGATTCTTGTCCGCCAGCAGATTTTGAAGCGTTTACAAAAGAACATTCCAATCATGTAGTAATCACTTACGTGAATTGTTCTGCTGAAATTAAGGCATTAAGTGATATTGTTTGTACTTCTTCCAATGCATTGAAAATAGTGCAATCTATACCAAAAGAAACGCCAATTATATTTGCTCCAGATAGAAATTTAGGACAATACATAATTAATGAAACTGGGCGTGATATGTTACTTTGGGACGGTAGTTGTATTGTTCATGAAGCATTTTCTATTGATAAATTAATTGAATTACATAAAAAATATCCAGCTCATAAAATTATAGCGCATCCAGAATCTGAAACTCATATTTTAGATACAGCCACTTATATTGGCTCTACTTCTGGCATGATAAATTTTGTTAGAGAGCATGCCGATGAAAAATTTATTGTAGCTACAGAAGCTGGTATTCTGCATAAAATGCAAGAAGAAATGCCAAACACAGAATTAATTCCCGCACCAGCAAAGGAAGATAATACTTGTGCTTGTAGTGAATGTCATTTTATGAAAATGAATACCATGCAAAAATTATACGATTGTTTACTTAACGAATCGCCGCAGATTGATGTTGACGAGAAAATTCGTGAACGCGCATTATTACCAATTGAACGTATGTTAGAACTCTCAAAATAATATGGTAAAGGCAGACTATTTAGTAATTGGTTCAGGAATTGCAGGATTAACGTTTTCGGTTAAAATTGCTGAGAAATTTCCGGAAAGGAATGTTATTATAGTAACAAAATCTTCCGAGGAAGAATCGAACACTAAGTATGCTCAAGGTGGTGTTGCTATTGTTTTAAACCATGAAAAAGATTCGTTTAAAAAACATGTAGATGACACATTGATTGCGGGCGACGGACTTTGTAATAGGGAAGTCGTGGAAATGGTGGTTAATGAAGGTCCAGATCGCTTAAAAGAGTTATTGGAATGGGGTGCTAATTTTGATGAAGATGCCATTGGGAATTTAGATTTAGGTAAGGAAGGCGGGCATTCGGAATTTCGAATAGTACATCACAAAGATATTACCGGTTTGGAAATTGAAATGGCTTTATTAAAGCGTGTGCATCAATTACCAAACATTACTTTACTGCCGCATCATTTTGCAATAGATTTAATAACAAATCATCATATTAAAAAGCCAAAACCATCTAAAAAAGGCTGTTACGGCGCTTATGTTTTAAACCAGAAATCGGGAGAAATATTCACTATTAAAGCAAGTAGCACTTTATTAGCTTCTGGTGGAATAGGTCGTGTTTACGGTCATACAACCAATCCTGTTATTGCAACTGGAGATGGTATTGCTATGGCATACCGGGCTAAAACAAAGATTTCCTATATGGAGTTTGTTCAGTTTCATCCTACGGCTTTGTATGATGTTCGTGGCGATCAATCGTCCTTTTTAATATCCGAAGCTGTTCGTGGTTTTGGTGCCTATTTGCGTAATAAAAGTGGACATCGTTTTATGCCAGATTACGATGAGCGTGCCGAATTAGCATCGCGTGATATTGTATCTCAAAGTATTGATAGTGAGCTTAAAAAATCTGGAGAAACTCACGTGTTTTTGGATTGTTCTCATTTAGATATTGATGCTTTTAAAGCGCATTTTCCTAATATTTATCAAAAGTGTTTGGATAACCATATTGATATAAAAACCGATTGGATTCCTGTAGTTCCAGCTTCGCATTATTTGTGTGGTGGTATTGATGTAGATATGGATGGGAAAACATCTATTAAAAATTTATTTTCTTGTGGTGAGTGTACAAATACCGGGCTTCATGGTGCAAATAGATTGGCATCAAATTCTTTATTAGAAGCTATGGTTTATGCACATAATATTTTTAAATACCATAGCAATAAAGCTTTAGAGGTTTTAAGTTTAGAGATTCCGGATTGGGATGATAAAGGTACGAGTATCGCTAAGGAGCATGTTATTATTCAGCATAACTTAAAACAATTACAGGCTATTATGCGTGATTATGTTGGTATTGTTCGTAGCGACGACCGACTTAAGAGTGCTGTTAAACGTTTGGATTTAATTTATGATGAAGTGGAGGCGTTTTACAAAAAATCGAAGATAACAACTTCGCTATGCGAATTGCGTAATATGCTAAATGTAGCCCATTTAATTGTGAATCAATCCTTAGAACGAAAAGAAAATAAGGGTGGTTATTTTAATATTGATAATGTTTGAAAACTTCAATTTAATTTAAGCAATTTTTAAAATACTATCAGGAAAGCAGTGGGTGTATATTTTTTCGAATAATAAATCTTGATTTAGTGGTTTGGTAATGTAATCGCACATACCAAGTTTTAGTACATGTTCTTTAGTTTCATCAATCGCATCTGCAGTAATTGCAATAATTGGAATACTTTCTATCGTTGATCCTAAACTTCCGTTTTTAATGATTTGTGTCGCTTCATAACCATCCATTATTGGCATTTGTAAATCCATTAGAATAATATCAAAATGTTCGATTTTAAGGTTTTCTATTGCTTCTTTTCCATTATTGGTTATTGTAAACGATATGTTTTTTTGCGTTTTTAGAATTCGTGATAATACCATTTGGTTTATCTTATTGTCTTCGGCTATTAGTATTTTCAAGGGTTTGTTTCTATAAGTGTTTATAATGCTTTTAACTGATTTTTGTTCTTCGGAAATGTATCTAAAGTTTAAATTGATAAATACACTTGTACCTCTATTTATCTCGCTGTTAATTTTTATTTCGCCATCAAATAACTTAACAATATGGTAGGCAATGGTTAAGCCAAGACCGATACCGCCAAATTCGCGTTTGTGGTTTAAGCGCATTTGACTAAAGCTTTCAAATACATTTTTAATGGAGTTTTCATCAATACCAATTCCGGTGTCCGAAATTTGAATGGAAAACTGGCAAGTGTCTGTGTTTATTTCATTGCAAATTAATTTAAAATAAATACTTCCTTTATCGGTAAATTTTAAGGCATTGGCTAAAACGTTATTTATAATTTGTAAAAATCGCGTAGAGTCGGCTAATATTTTTTCTGGAATTCTATTATCTAAATCAAACTTATAAGCGAGTCCTTTTTTTGCCGCTTCAATTTGCCAATTGTCGCTAATCTCCTGTAGTTTAATGCTTGGGTTAAATACTACAGGGCTAAGTTTTAATTTGTTGTTTTCAATTTTTTCAAAGTCTATAATATCGTTTACATTGCTTAATAAACTTATTGAAGCATTTTTTATAATTTCAAAAGACTCGTTGGTTTTTTTATTTTTTTTCCGGCCTAATTCAATTTCTGCAATGCCCATTATGGCATTAATAGGCGTTCTAAGTTCGTGGCTCATATTAGACATAAAATAGGTTTTAAGTTCTCCTATTTCTTCCGATTTTATTAAAGCTTCCTCTTGTAGTTTTTCTTTTTGGATACGCATAAATTTAATTAAGTTGGTCATAGAAAGTGATAAGAAAATAACCTCTAGACCAGATCCGAATTTTGAGCTATTCAAAGTATAAAAGTTGTTGGGTACTAAGCTTAAATTGTTCATTACAAAACCTAAAAGGCCAATAACTAAGAATAAAATACCAAAAGAAAAATAAGAGTCTATTTCAATGTTTTTATAGCGTAGTGTAAAAACACTCGATAAAATTAATATTAAGCTAAATAGGCCATTTAGATTGCTAATTGGATATACAATTTCCAACGATTTTGAGTTTATAAATATTAAAATAAATAAAAGAGCGAGAATACCGTACGCAACGTAGTAAGCGGTTTTATATGATTTTAAATGAGTATTTATATGTAAAAAATGCTCGCAGTATTTAAGTAAATAGAAGTTTGAAAACAATGCAGTTATAAGTACTATTCTGCTATTAATAAAGCTAGCATTTGTAAAAATATATTCGTGTATAAAACCATCTAATGCCGCTTGCATTAAACAAATGGAAAACACGTAGAGGCCATAATACAAAAAGGCCTTTTCTTTTATAGTATTATAAAAGAATAAGTATATAATGCCAGCTAAAAGTAGTAAACCATAAAATAAACCTAGAAAAAATTGCTGTAAGTAGTTTTTTTTCCAAAATAGGGCTTCATCATATAGGTTTAAAGGCAAGTTTATGGTTTCTCCGTCGCTCTTTAAATGAATATAAATTTGCTGTGTTTCGCTTGGTGGTAGTTTAATTTTGAATATGGTAGATCTATGATTAACCTGTTTGTCTTTAAAATCAATTTGATCGCCACTTTTAAAAATTTCTGTTTTGGTTTTTGAAATTTGATAAAGCTCGGCAAAATCTGTGATAGGGCGGCCAGTTTCTAAATAGTAGGTTTTAGATTCTGCATTACTATTTTCGAGTTTAAAACGAATCCAATAATTATCTGATGTGAATCCTGCACTTTGATTATTTGATTCTAATTCTTGAAAATGTAGTAATGGGCTTCTTCTAACATCTTTAAGGTTTAAATCTAAGCTTCCTGCATTTGTGAATTTGGCATATTCGTATAACTCTCCTTTGCTTTTTTCCGGGAAGTATACATCGTCTTGCGCATATGAGCATAGACTAAATATGTAGATTATAAATAAGAAACTCTTCATGTTTGGGGCATTGAAAGCGCCAAACATAAGTAAATAATTCGTTTTTATATATATTTATGATTACAAATATTACATTTAATCTATTAAAAATGTATTTCATCGATCTTTTTGTGTGTTTGAATTCCTTCAAATAAGAATTATTATTTAATTTTGAGTTTTGAAAATTAATGGATATTATTTTTTTTGCCTTGTTTTAGAGATATGAAACTGAGATTTGATAACATAATTTTATGAAAAAAATGCAGCCCTAATCCCTCAATTAAAAGCTGCATTATAAAACATATTTTAGGCTAAGTGTTATTTTATTTTCCTAGCATGAGTAATTCGTTGCAAACAATTTCTGTGACATAACGTTTGTTTCCATCTTTATCATCGTAGCTTCGGTTTGTTAATTTACCCTCTATGGCAATTTCTTTTCCTTTGGTAACATAGCTTTCTACAACTTTTACAAGGCCACCTCTAACCACAATGTTGTGCCAGTAAGCACGCTCTACTTTGTTTCCGTTTTTGTCTTTGTAACTATCGTCGGTAGCTAGCGAAAATTTCGCCATTTTATTACCATCGGTAAAGTTTACAATTTCTGGGTCTTGCCCTAATCTACCAATCAACTGTACTTTGTTTCTAAGTGCGTTCATAATTTAAATTTTTTTATGCTTACCGTCTATGGTAAGCTCGTTAAACAGTTAATACTATTGAACCTCAATCGATTCAACACTGCAAATATCTTACAGCTTCCAAGTTTTATTCGGTAATTACTTATTTAAAATCGTTTGTAGTCGTTTGTAAACGGATGTGTTTTTGATTATATTTGGGAGTTGGTATTTGTTGGCGGAACTCACTCAAAATTGAAAAATCGGATTTAAAAAACACTAAAATTAGATTTTACACAGAGCCAGATACACTGTGGTGGAAGAAACATTATATGTCTGAATACGAAGAAATGAATGCTTACTATATTAAAAAACTTTCAGAAAATTTGAAAAAGGCTAATTTTAAAGATATTGAGTATATACAAACAAAGGATAAAGAATTTCGTTCAAATGGGGAACGGCATCCTCATAGTTGGTCAATTATAGATAGGAAGGATTTAATAGATTGGGTGTTAGAAAAGTAAAAGTATACAGATACTAAAAAAACCAAGAAAAATTATGCAGAAACAATGTCCAGAATGTGGAGATAAAATTATTGGTAGGATTGATAAAAAATTCTGTTCCGATGGTTGCAGAAATGCTTATAATAATAGGGTGAATAAGGATAGTAAAAACTTGATTCGAAATACTAATAATAGGCTTCGGAAAAATTATCGTGTTCTAGAAACTTTAAATCCTGATAAAAAAACACGAACTTCGCGAGCAAAATTAATCGAGGCGGGTTTCGATTTTAATTACTTTACAAGTATTTATACCACCAAAGCGCAAACGGTTTATTATTTTGTTTACGATCAAGGGTATTTAGAACTTGAAGGTGATTATTATGCACTTGTAAAACGCGACAGTTAATTAAATTATGGAAAATATTTTATCATTTCTTCAAGAAAATAAACAGGTTTTAATTCCTGTTTGTATGTTTTTGACTGTAATAATTATTGGCCTTTTATTTTTCTATTTTAGTAGAAAAAACAGAATGCTTCGTGAGTTTAAAAAAAGTCGTAAAAAAAGCGTAAATAGTATTAAAAGAAAAGAGTACGCAAAAATTATAGGTAAGGCCAAACATATTGAAGTTCCTTTAATTGCTCCGCTAAGTGGTAGAAAATGCGTGTATTATCATGTAACGGTCGAGGTGAAAGCTGATAAGAATTGGCGTAAAATTATAGACGATGTTAAAAGTCAAGATTTTTTTATTGCAACAAATACCGAAAAAGCAATTGTAAAAGCATCCAATTTAGATAAGTCTTTTAAGTATATTCATTTAGTGAAAGATTTTAATAAAAACTCTGGATTTAGAAATGATGCACCAGAAAAACTAGAAGCTTATTTAAAAGAGTACAGTAAAAAAAGTACGGGATTGTTTGGGATTAATAAGCAAATGCGTTACAGGGAAGGTATTATTGAGTTAGACGAGGATATAGCTGTAAAAGGTGTTGCAGAATGGAAAAAATTAAACGAACCTCTCGAAGGTTATTCATATTCTAAAATACTAATACTTACGGGTACAAAAAAGCAAAAGCTTTTAGTTACAGATGAACCAAAAGCTTTGTTGCGTGTTAATGTATTGTAATATGTTTATTTCCAGTTTTGTCCTTTTAAAGTCATAGCGGCTTTTAGAACGTCTTTTTGGCTAATTTGCCCAACTAATTTACCGTTTTCTACAATAGGGAATCTTCGGCGTTTAGCTGATAAAAATTTGTTGGCAGCATCAAAAATATTCATGTTGCCATCAATAGTGTCCACATTCATGGTAATGTGGTTTTCAATAGTTTTATCCTGCATAGGCATATTGTAATAGCGACTTTCGCTAATTTGTTTAATACAATCACCTTCAGAGATTACTCCAATCAATTCGTTTTTTTCATTAACGACAGGCCCTCCAGAAATGCGGTGTGTAATTAGTTTTTGCATAACACTTTCTATAGTTTGCTGCGGGCTAAATGTAATTAAATCTCTTGTCATATAGTCACTTACCTTTAGCGGTGTGCTATCTACTGCGTTAGCTTGCTGCTTTCGCGCGCCTTGAAAACTTTTTATCCCCATAGTTGTTTAGTTTTGATTAAAGTAATTCTAAATATAGGAAATTTATTTCAATTTTCCTAAAATAACTTCAATCCAAACCTTGGCATTTATAAAAATTGTATATTTAGATATAAAAATTTATATGTTATTGTTATGATAAAAAAAGCAGTGGCTTTACTCATTATTGTTGGCGGAATTTATTGGAGTTTTTTGGCGTTACTACCTCAAAATATATCCGATTTAGATGAAGCCAACCAAAATTTTTCTACTCAGCGCGCTCTAATACATCTTAAAGAAATTTCGAAAGAACCTCATTTTTTAGGAAGTGAAGCACATTTGGAAGTTCGAAATTATATTGAAACTCAATTACAGAAATTAGGATTAGAAACTGAAATTCAAGAAGCCTATTCCATACGCGATTGGAGGAATTTGGCGAAACCAAAAAATATAATTGCTCGAATTAAAGGTCGTGAAAAAGGTAAAGCGCTTTTATTGTTAACGCATTATGATAGTAATCCGCACTCTTCATTGGGAGCGAGTGATGCAGGTTCTGGCGTTGTAACTATTTTAGAAGGTTTACGTGCCTTTTTAAGTGAAAACAAAATACCTAAAAACGATATAATTATTCTTATTTCAGATGCTGAAGAATTAGGCTTAAACGGAGCCGATATTTTTGTAAATCAGCATGAATGGGCAAAAAACATAGGCTTAGTTTTAAATTTTGAAGCTCGTGGAAGTGGTGGTCCAAGTATAATGCTAGTTGAAACGAACCATGGTAATGCCGGTTTAATTGAAGGTTTTGTGAAAGCAAATCCAGAATACCCTGTTGGAAACTCATTGTTTTATAGTATTTATAAAATGTTACCAAATGATACCGATTTAACGCGGTTTCGAGAAGATGCCGATATCGATGGTTTTAATTTCGCATTTGTAGACGATCATTACGATTATCACACGGCTATGGATACTTACGAGCGGTTAGATAGAAAAACCTTAGGACATCAAGGCTCTTATTTAATGCCGTTGTTAAGCTATTTTAGTGAAGCAAACCTGAGTGCTTTAAAAAGTAATGAGGATTTTATTTATTTTAATGTCCCTATTTTTAAAATGGTGAAATACCCATTTTCTTGGGTAATTCCTATGGTAATTCTTGCCGTTGTTTTATTTATCGCACTTTTGGCCTATGGCGGAAGGAAACGTGTTTTTAACAGAAGCGACGTTGGTAAAGGTTTTTTAGCAATGTTTACTTCATTAATAATTTCGGCTATAATTGGTTTGTATGCTTGGCGGGTTTTAAAACTTATTTATCCGGGATATGGAGAAATTCTTCAAGGGTTTAGTTATAATGGCCATACTTATATTGCTGCTTTTACTTGCCTGTCTTTAGCCATATGTTTCTTTGTTTACAGTAAAGTTTACAAGGCTGAAAATACGCCGAGTTTATTAATAGCTCCGTTGTTTTTATGGTTAGTTATTTCTGTTGCAGTTGCATTTTTGTTAAAAGGAGCGAGTTTCTTAATTATTCCGTTGTTTTTCGGTTTGTTAAGCCTCTTCATGTTAATTAGAAATAGAAAATTGAGTATTATCAATCATGCTATTTTAGCTTTGCCTGTACTTTTGTTATTGTCTAATTTCGTGCAAATGTTTCCTGTAGGTTTAGGTTTAAAAATGCTCGTGTCTTCCATGGTTTTGGTTGTTTTAATTTTTGGATTATTATTACCCGTTTTTGGGATTTTCAAACATAAAAAAAGATGGTCCTATGGTTTCTTTTTGGCCACAACATATTTTTTGATTTCAGCGCATATTAATTCCGGTTTTACACCTGATAACCCTAAGCCAAATAGTTTGTGCTATATTCTTGATGCAGATGAAAACAAAGCGGTTTGGGCAACTTATGATAATGTTTTGGACGATTGGACGATTCCTTTTTTAGGTGAACACCCTATGGAAGCCACAACCATGAAAAACTATACCATTGCTAGTAAATATGGAACTAGTTTTACCTATTCTACCGAGGCTTCTATTCAAAAATTAGAAGCACCACAAATGACTATTGGTTACGATACTATTATTGGTGATTTCAGGCATGTAGAGTTATGTATTACATCACAACGAAAAGCAAATAGAATAGAAGTGTTTTCAGATTCGTTAAATGTCTTTAAAGCTGCTAAATTAAATGGCGTTGCTATTAGGGCAGATGAAAAAACAGGCTTGGTGTTCGGTAGACGTAAAACTAATAGATTGTTTAGTTATTATATTTCAGGTGAAGATCCTTTGGATATACAATTAGTACTTCCGAAGAAACAAAAAACCACATTTGTTATTTATGAAACATCTTTTGATTTGTTAGAAGATGAAAGTTTTAGCGTACCAGAACGAGCTGCTAACATGATTCCGAAACCATTTGTTTTAAATGATGCCGTTATCATTAAAAAATCAATAACCATCGAATAGCAAAATATTGGTAACCTTTTAACAGTTTAAATACTTATTTTTTATAGTTTTAGCGTTTTAATATAAAATAGATAAATGAAAAAGATTTTAATAGTTCTTGTTATCGCGTTTGGTTTTCAAATGCAAGCACAAACAAATTCAGATTTAATAAAACATTATGAAGCTTATTATAAACAAATGAGACTTCAAGGCGATGTACAAGGTATTATAAATGCTATGACACATTTAAATGTTTTGGTACCATCGGAGTCACGACAAGATACATTGGCTTATATTTATATGAGTGAAGGTAAGTATGTGCAAGCTCTAAATACTATAGGTGTTGTAAAAATGTCTACCGATTCTGATATTGCTGTTGAAGTAAAAGCAGTGTCTTTAAAAGCTGTAAAACGACCAGATTTGGCTATCGAGCATTTTAATGAAATGTTTAAAAGAAATCCAAACCCATTAGTCGCTTACGAATTGGCTGAACTTAATATGCAAACTAATAAGGCGGAGGAGGCTCAAAAACATATTGATTTTGGTATTGCTAATGCTACAGCTGAAATGAAAAAAGCTTTCTATGAAACACAAACGCCTTACGAAGTGCCATTAAAATCGGCTTTCATGTATTTAAATGCGTTGTCGGTTTATAATAAAGACAAAACAGCAAATATTGATGCTGCCGTAGATATTTTGGATGCTACTTTAAAAGATGCACCTAATTTTAATCTAGTACAACTTAGTAAAACAGAATTGTTAAGACAGAAACAAGTTCTGCAAGCAGCTCAAGCTAAAAAATAGCACCATTTATTATAAATTAAAAAAGGCGTATTCTACATGTAGAATACGCCTTTTTTAATTTATGAATAATGTGTTTTGTTACCAGATTTTTACACGGTTTTCTGGTTCAATATACATGCTGTCTCCAGCTTTAATATTAAACGCTTCGTAAAACGTATCGATATTAAGTAAAGGTTGAACAGCTCTGTTCATACCAGGAGAATGTGGATCTGTCTTTATTCTTGTTTTTAAAGCATCGTCTCTCATTTTAGATCTCCACACAGTTGCCCAACTCATAAAAAAGCGTTGTTCTGGTGTAAAGCCATCAATTGCTTCTGGTCTGCCGTTAGCTTCCATATCCATCTGTAAGGCATCGTAAGCAGCATTTACACCACCTAAATCACCAATGTTTTCACCAAGTGTAAAAGCACCGTTAATATGCACATCGGGTAAAACTTCAATAGCACTATATTGATCGGCTAAGTTTTTACCTAAAGCTTCAAATTGTTTTAAATCTTCATCAGTCCACCAGTTATTTAGGTTTCCGTTTTTATCGTAGCGTGATCCAGAATCATCAAAACAGTGTGAGATTTCATGACCAATTACAGCACCAATACCTCCATAATTTACAGCATCATCGGCTGTGAAGTTGTAAAATGGTGGTTGTAGAATAGCAGCAGGAAAAACAATCTCGTTGTACGGTGGGTTAAAGTAAGCATTCACTACTTGTGGTGCCATGCCCCATTCGCTTTTGTCTACTGGTTTAGATAAATCTTCAATAGTTTTTTTATGATTCCAAGCTCTAACATTAAGTATGTTTTGTAAATAAGATCCATTTTCTTCTGGACCTTCTATTTGTAACTCAGCATAATCTGTCCATTGATCAGGGTAAGCAATTTTTACTTTTAAGGCTAAAAGTTTTTCAATAGCTTTTTGCTTGGTTTCTTCCGTCATCCATGATACGTTAGAAATTCTGTTTTGAAATGCTAGAATAACATTTTTAATCATTCTTTCGGCTTTCGCTTTTGCTTCTGGTGGAAAATAGTTTTCTACATATAGTTTCCCTAAAGCTTCTCCAACTGTATTGTTTACCGTTCCTAAAGCGCGCTCGTTTAATGGTTTTTGTGCTTTTGCACCGCGAAGTTCTTTATTGTAGAATTCCCAGTTTGCTTTATCTAACTCGGTGCTTAAAAGTCCAGCAGCGTCATTAAAGGTATTCCAGCGTAAATAGGCTTTCCAATCGGCTACATTATTTTCTTTTAAAATGGTTTGTAAGGCGTCAAAGTATTTTACTTCTCCCACAATAACGGTATCGATAGATTTTACGCCAATACCTTTAAAGTAAGCGTCCCAATTTAGAGCTGGCACCATTTTTTGTAAATCAGCTATAGATCTTGGATTGTAGCGTTTACGAGCATCGCGACGCTCTACTTTGTCCATTTTAGATTCGGCTAATCGGGTTTCGAAATCTAAAACATGTTTAGCCTCTAAGGTAGCTTCTGTTTCTGGCTCTCCTAAATATTGAAGCATTTTCGAGATATGTGCCACATATTTTGCTCTAATCTCTCTAGAGTTTTCATCGTCATTAATATAATAGTCACGATCGGGTAAGCCTAAACTACCGCCTCCTATATATCCAACATTTTTGTTACTGTCTTTAGGGTGAGCACCCACGTAGAAACCAACAAATCCAGAACCACTTTTAGATTCCATTTCGATTATATAGTTTTGTAAATCTTCGATGTTTTTTATAGCGTCTATTTTTGCTAAGTATGGTTTTAATGGCTCTAAACCTTGCTTATCTCTAGCAATAGTATCCATTATGGTTTGGTATAGTTTTACCGCTTTATCTTGATCCGAGCCTGGAATAACTTCTGTTTTCTTTAAATCTTTATCTGTTGATATTGCTGCTTTTAGAATAGTAAGTGCATCGTCATCAGTTTTTTGTCTAAGTTCATCAAAACTTCCCCAGCGTGTTCTGTCTGATGGAATTTCGTTGTTGTCTAACCATTTTCCGTTAACGTATCTAAAAAAATCGTCGTTTGGTTTTGTTTCGGTATCCATGAATTCTACATTGATTCCTGGAATGGATTTAACTTGGGCTACAGCTTCTTTTTTATCGGTTTTACAGGCAACAACAGATAAAAATGCGAGTCCACTTAGTAGTGATAAATAATTCGGTTTCATTTTCATTTTTTAGATTTATAGTAAGTTATTGTTTTAAGATGTAATCTTAACTGCTAAAATACATATAAATTCCACTTTATAGAAGTGGATTAGTTTAAAAATGAAAACGAAAGTGAAAAGTATAGTTAAGGTTTGATGATGTTAATGTTATCAGCCTCAATTTTTTGATTCATTTGAAAGTTGAGGTTCGAGAATGATTTTAAGAAATCCTTTATGGTTAAAAGCAGTTCTTTTTTACTTGTAGAATCTAAGTTTGATAAGCTTTTTAGTTTATAAAGATGAGTTTCCAAAGCGGAAATCCTGGCCAAAGTAGCAGGACTGTTTACTTCTTTTGGGATGTCTTTCTTTAAGTCTCTTAAAAGTGTTTTAATATTTTTATCATTGTCGTAAAAAAAGGTTAAATCGGCTTTTTTTACGTTGTTTATTACGGTTTCTAATTGAAAATATTCTTGCCAATCTTGAATAGCCTTTTGTGTTTTGGCATCTAAAGCGTATTCTATATACTTTAGTTTAGCTATGTTTTTTTCTGAAAGATCTTGAGAGGTGGTTTCTTCTGTTTGAGTTTCTACCTCGGTATCTTGTACTTTTTTACAAGCCGAAAATAAGAGCAGAATACTTAATGCGATTAAAATTTTAAACTTCATGGTCATTCAATTAAAAAGAATAGGTTACAAATATATACTAATCCATAATGTGTTTGATAAAATACAGGAGAAAATGGCTCTGTATTTTGTTGTGTTTTATTATTGTAGTACCCGTAAATACTTGATTTGTAAAAAAATAAAGTGTTTTTAAGATAATTGTAATTAATTGTATCTTTGAGCAATGCCAAATGTGTTTTAAATTTCCTCATAGCTTTTAGTTTTATAAGTTTAGGAATAACCTTTTAATATTACTTTGGTGTAATCCCTAAATTGTAATTAATATGTTAGAAAATTTTTGGTTTAACGTGGAGTATGGTATTAATCACGTACTTGATATAAACGCCTACGATCATGTTTTATTTTTAATTGTTTTAACGATCCCGTATTTATTTAGAGACTGGAAGCGCGTACTTTTATTAGTTACCATGTTTACTTTAGGGCATACACTTTCTCTTGTTATGGCTGCTTATGGCGTTGTTACTGTAAATGGAGCGGTTGTAGAGTTTTTAATACCGATTACCATATTAGTTGCGGCACTTTTTAACGTGTTTACGGCTGGAAAAGGCGCGCAAAAGGAAAAAATAGGTATTTTATTTTTAACCACACTTTTCTTTGGTTTAATACATGGTTTGGGTTTTGCTCGTGAATTTAAAATGCTTTTAGGTAGTAATGATAATAAGATTCTATTACTCCTAGAGTTTGCTTTGGGTATTGAGTTGGCTCAAGTAATAATTGTTTTTGTGGTATTATTTTTGGGCTATTTAATACAAACTATTTTTAGATTTTCTAAGCGCGATTGGGTTATGGTTATCTCATCTATTGTAGTTGGTTTGGTTATTCCGATGATATTGAATAGCGACTTTTTATCTTAATTTTCGTAAAACTTTAACTTACAGGTGTTGTAATTAAAATACAATCGAACTATATTCGTTTAATTGAACGAACGGGTTTGCGTTAGGGATTGATGCGTTATCCTTTTTTTTATTAGAATTACTGCCTAAGCAGGAAGGTTAATAGAAAAAAGATATAGCGGAAAGCCCGACCCGAATATGCCTTTTGTTTCATGATTAATGCTTGAAATTTAAAATGAGGGTAACGCCATAATTAAAACGAATTGATGCCAAAAAATAAACAACAAAAATACGATAAGGCCTATTTGCGTATTGCGAAAGAATGGGGGAAGTTATCGTATTGTAAGCGCCGACAGGTTGGTGCAATAATTGTAAAGGACCGAATGATTATTTCTGATGGATATAATGGTACGCCATCGGGTTTCGAGAATTTTTGTGAAGATGATGATGGTTACACCAAATGGTATGTTTTGCATGCTGAAGCTAATGCCATTCTAAAAGTTGCGGCTTCTACGCAGTCATGTAAGGGTGCAACGTTATATATTACCATGTCGCCTTGTAAGGAATGTAGTAAATTAATCCATCAGGCTGGCGTTGTAAAGGTGGTTTATCATGACTCTTATAAAGATGATTCGGGCTTGAAATTTCTTGAAAAAGCCGGTATTGAACTAGAACAAATAGTTGATTTAACAGCAGAATGACATATCAAAAAAAATATTTGCCCTTAATTTTAGGTATAGCTATAGCTGCCGGTATTTTTATTGGTGGAAAGTTGAGCTTTTCGGGGTCGTCGGATCGTGTTTTTACGAAGAATACCAAAAAAGAAAAACTTAACAGATTAATCGATTATATTGATTACGATTATGTTGATGATATAAATACAGATAGTATTGTTGATGTTACGGTAAATGGCATTTTAGAGAATTTAGATCCACATTCAGTATATATTCCGAAGGAAGAAATGGAGGGTGTTACCGAAAACATGAAAGGTGATTTTGTGGGTATCGGTGTTAGTTTTTACCCTTATAAAGATTCTATTGCGGTTATTCGTGCAATAGAAGGTGGCCCGAGTGAAAAGGCTGGAATTAAAGGTGGGGACAGAATTGTGATGGCTGATGGTGATTCGCTTTACGGAAGTAAATTGCGAGAAAATGATATGGTTAAAAAGCTTAAAGGTCGCATTGATACCAATGTGAAACTTAAGATTTTTAGAAGGGGCGAGCCAGAACTTTTAGATATTACTGTAAGACGCGATAATATTCCAATTAAAAGTGTGGATGCGGCTTATATGCTTACTAATAAATTGGGGTATATTAAGGTGAATCGCTTCGCGGAATCTACTTATAAAGAATTTAAAGCAGGTTTAGATAAATTACAAGATTTAGGTGCTACGGAAATCGCTTTGGATTTACGTGATAACCCAGGAGGCTTTTTAACCATTGCAGAGCAAATTTTAGATGAGTTTCTTGAAGATGAAAAACTCTTGTTATTTACCAAAAATAAAAGCGGACGTATTAATAAAAGTTTTGCTACAGATGAAGGTGATTTTGAAGACGGTAAAATTTACGTGCTAATTAACGAAAACTCGGCTTCGGCTAGTGAAATTGTTGCTGGTGCTATACAAGATAATGACAAGGGAATTATTGTTGGAAGGCGCTCTTACGGTAAAGGTTTGGTGCAACGCGAAATGGATTTGGGTGATGGTAGTGCTGTACGCCTAACGGTATCTCGATATTATACACCAACAGGGCGGTCTATTCAACGGCCATATAAAAACGGAAATAAGGATTATTACGATGATTATTTTGAACGCTTAGAAAGTGGAGAATTACTGGACTCGGATAAGATAGAAGTTGCAGATTCCTTGAAGTTTACAACGCCTGGCGGAAAGGTGGTTTACGGTGGCGGAGGTATTATTCCCGATGTTTTTGTACCTATTGATACGGGTATGCAAAATGAAACATTAACGTTTTTACAACGTCGTGGTTTTATGGGGTATTTTGTGTTTGAAGAATTAGAAAAAGATCGTCATAAATATGATGATATATCACGTCGAGATTTTATAGATTCTTTTGAAATTAGTGACGATATGGTACTTGCTTTCCAAGACTATTTAAATGTAAGAACAGATTCTGCTATAACTTTTGTGGCATACCATCAAGAAATTAAACAGTTTATTAAAGCAACTTTAGGAGATCAATTGTTTGGTAACGGTGCTTTTGATGAAATTTTTAATCAGAGTGACATTATGATAGATGAGGTTATTAAATTGAGTGATGATGGAGATGTGGTGGAAGAGAAGGAGTAGTGTGAGGTAATGAAAATATATAAAACTAAAAACGCCCGATTTTAATTAAATCGGGCGTTTTTGTTATCATTTAAAAAAAGGTTTTATTTTCCTTTGTTTACTTTATCAATGTATTTCTGTAAAGCCATTGTCATTGAAGGTGTTTCTGGTGTTGGCGCAGCTATATCTACACGTAAACCTTTTTCTTCAACAGCTTTAATTGTGGTATTTCCAAATACAGCAATACGAGTCTCGTTTTGTTTGAAATCTGGAAAATTTTGAAATAATGATTCAATTCCAGAAGGGCTAAAAAATACTAAAACATCGTAAAGTACATCGGCTAAATCTGTTAAATCACTAACTACAGTTTTATAAAACGTAGCTTGTTTCCAATTTACACCTAAAGCATCCAAAGTATTTGGTACTTCTGGTTTTACTTTATCTGTAGTTGGTAGTAAGAATTTTTCGTCTTTATATTTTTTAATAAGTGGCGAAAGTTCAGAAAAAGTACGTTTTCCAACATAAATCTTACGTTTTCTATAAACCACATATTTCTGTAAATAATAAGCAACTGCTTCCGATTGGCAGAAATATTTTAAGCTATCCGGAACTTTAAATCGCATTTCCTCAGCCACTCTAAAAAAGTGGTCTACAGCGTTTCTACTTGTTAATATAATGGCGGTATACTGACCTAAATCTATTTTTTGATGTCTAATCTCTTTTGCAGAAACCCCTTCAACATGAATAAAAGGACGGAAATCTATTTTCACCTTTTGTTTTTCTTCTAAATCGAAGTAAGGTGAGTTTTCTATTTTAGGTTCTGGTTGAGATACTAAAATGGTTTTCACTTTCATAAGCGCAATCAGTTTTGTTCTGTTATTTTGAAGCCAAAACCTTATATAAAAATAAGTAAGGTGCGATTTCAAGTGCGCAAAGATACAAAATAAAATAAAACAAGTTGTTTTTTATTAGATTTTGATGTCTTTTAAATGAGGTTATTAGCCCTATTAAATTCACCAAAAGGAGTAGCCCGATAAAGCCGTAGATTAGCTGTGCTGTTGGCGAAAGCGTATAAAGTAAAAAGCCGTCTATAGGCAGTAAAATAAGGCCTAAAAAATTTTTGTAACTTATTTTTTGAAAAACATATTGGTCAAAGAGCTCGTCCATAGAAAAAACACTACCCAAAAGGCGTTCTAGTAGTACTTTTATTAATATAAAAACAGAAATTCCGACAGCTATTTTAAACATTAAATCAATAGAGATATTTGAGATACTATAGAAGTACTTATATATAATACAACCAAATACCGACGCTGATAGTATTAGATTTCCAAATAGAAGTGCGTCAAATTTGTCGAAAAATTTCTGATCTCGGGCATAAATATTGAGGTATTTGGAGTTTATCACTACAAAAGCAAAGTCTTTAAATCGCTTAGGTTCAATGAGTTTCGCTATGGCGATTACCACCAAGCCTATAAATAATAGGATGGTAAATAGTTCGTTTGATGGTATTGCTCTAATCACAGGTTAAAATTATTATAATTATTAATAAAACACCTAAAATATTAAGGAATTTTTAAAGAACCCGTATTTTAAAAAATGTACATTTGCTAAAAAATTGTAGGCTTTCAAAAGGATAATGATGAAGGATAGCGTTGTAATTATTCCAACATATAACGAAATAGAAAATATAGAGGCTATTATTAAGGCAGCGTTAAGTCAGTCGGAAGCAAATCATGTGCTTGTTGTTGATGATAACTCTCCGGATTTAACAGCTTTAAAGGTTAAGGAACTTCAAGATGTATTCCCTAATCGATTATTTTTGGAAGTTAGAAAAGAAAAATCGGGATTAGGCACTGCCTATATTCATGGTTTTAAATGGGCTATCGATAGAAAATATGATTATATTTTTGAAATGGATGCCGATTTTTCTCATAATCCAACAGATTTAATTAAATTATACAATGCTTGTGCGATCGAAGGAGCTGGTGTATCCATAGGGTCTCGCTATAAAACGGGTGTTAATGTTGTAAACTGGCCTATGAACCGGGTACTTATGTCGTATTTCGCATCGAAATATGTTAGCGTTATTACTGGAATGAAAATTCATGATACCACAGCCGGTTTTGTTTGTTATAAGCGAGAAGTGCTAGAAGCTATAGATTTAAATGCTATTAAGTTTATAGGTTATGCGTTTCAAATTGAAATGAAATTTAAAGCTTATTTAAAGGAATTTAAAATTATTGAAGTTCCTGTGATTTTTACTGATAGAACAAAAGGAGTTTCTAAATTAAGCGGCGGTATTATTTCCGAAGCTATTTTTGGAGTGATTACTATGAAACTAAAAAGTCTATTTAAAAAATAGGAAGATATGAAACAAAGAACGACACTTATTAAAAACGCTCATATTGTTACCGATGGAAAAACAATAAAAGGCGATATACTAATTGAAGGTAATTATATCAAGGAGATTAACGATTCAATAAGTGCCAAATCAGCAGATGTACATGTGCTTGATGCAGAAGGTAAGTATGTTTTACCTGGTGCTATAGATGATCAGGTTCATTTTAGAGAACCAGGTTTAACGCATAAAGCTAATATAGAAACAGAATCTAGAGCAGCTATAGCTGGTGGTATTACTTCGTTTATTGAAATGCCTAATACTAATCCGCAAACTACAACGGTAGAAAAACTAGAAGAAAAATTCGAAATTGCCGCAAAAACATCATACGCGAATTACTCATTTATGTTTGGTGGAACTAACGATAATTTAGAAGAAATTTTAAAGGTTGATCCAAAATCGGTGGCCGGATTAAAATTGTTTTTAGGTTCCTCTACAGGGAATATGTTAGTAGACGATCCAGCAGTTTTAGAAAATATTTTTAAAAGCACCGATATGGTAATTTCGGTACACTGTGAAGATGAAGCTACAATAAAAAAGAATTTACAAGAATATGTTGATAAATTTGGTGATGATATTCCTGTAAAATATCATCCTATTATTAGAAGTGAGGAAGCTTGCTATATCTCATCATCAAAAGCGATAGAATTAGCAAAGAAAACAGGAGCAAGATTGCATGTTTTTCATCTATCTACAGGAAAGGAAACTAGCTTGTTTAGTAATAAAATACCTTTAAAAGATAAAAAAATAACAGCCGAAGTTTGTGTACATCACCTTTGGTTTAGTGATGAAGATTACGAGAAAAAAGGAACACTAATTAAGTGGAATCCTGCCGTGAAAACTAAAGAAGATCGTGAGCAACTTTGGGAAGCCTTACTAGACGATCGTATCGATGTTATAGCAACCGACCATGCACCACATACTATAGACGAGAAAAATAACGTTTATACAAAAGCGCCATCGGGTGGGCCATTAGTGCAACATGCTATGCCTGCTATGTTAGAAATGTATCATAAAGGAAAAATTTCTATTGAAAAGGTTGTTGAAAAAATGTGTCATAATCCAGCTATTTTATTTCAAGTAGAAAAACGTGGTTATGTGAAGGAAGGCTATTTTGCCGATTTAGTTTTGGTAGATTTAAACAACCCATGGACAGTAAAAAAAGACAATATTTTATATAAATGTGGTTGGTCTCCGTTTGAAGGCGCTACATTTAAATCTAGAATAACACACACCTTTTTAAACGGATCTATGGTTTACCATAACGGTAAATTTAGCGACGTAAAAGCAGCAAAACGATTAACTTTCGATAGATGATTTTAAAGCGATTTCTAACATATTTAAGCATTATACTATTGGTAACAGCTTGTTATCAATTTAAAGAACCAAAAAAACCTAAGAATTTAATTTCTAAGGAAAACATGGTCGATATTTTAATCGATGCCAAAATAGTAGGCTCAGCAAATATGGCAAATAAACGTATTATGGAAAGCCATGGTGTGGATTTAGAAAGCTACGTATTTGAAAAACATAATATTGATAGCCTTCAATTTGCTTTAAGTAATGAGTATTATACTTTTCATATTAAGGAATACGACGAGATTTACCAAAAAGTAAAGGATAGTTTAGAAGCTTTAAAAATATTTTATAAAGACCTGGAAGAAAAGGAAGAAGCCGTGGTTAAAGAAAAACGGAAGCAAGATTCGTTACAGATGTTAACAACCTTAAAAGATTCTATTTCTAACCTAAAACTTCACGATTCTATTAAAACACGTCTGAAAAAAGAAATTTTATTAGACTCAACACTATTAGTTAAAAAGTTCAAAAAAATCTTAATAGAAAATAAATCTATAACAGACGAAGCGTTAAAAAAAGTAGAAAATGTGGATCGTGAAACACTTTCCAAGATAAAATCGAAATTAGTAAAACCTATTTCAGATAAAGACGTCCGGTCTCGCGAATAACATCATCAACAGCTTTAAATTTAAAATTTAAAGCTGTTTTTATTTTATCGCTATTGTACTGCGTATCGGTAGATAGCGTGCGTACTAAATTACTAGTTAATTGCCTACGCATACCCGTAAGTTTTGTTTTAAACCAATCTAATTGCCAACCTATATTTAGCAACCAACTTGGCGCTAGTTTTTTAGGCAGTTTTCCATTAACGGCTGTAGCTAAAGTTTCTAAAAAGCGTTTGTAAGTCCAATGTTCGGCCACCAAAACAAAACGCTCATTAGTAATATCGCTATTCATTAAAGTAGTCATGGCTCGCACCACATCATCAACCGTAACTAGAGCAATAGTTCCCGAAGTATAAAACGGAAATCCTTTTTTAGCTTTCTTAAATAAATTACCAGTACCATTGTCCCAAAAACCAGAACCTAAAATTACTCCAGGATTTACAATAACAGCATCTAAACCTTCCTGAGTACCGCGCCAAACTTCCATTTCAGCACCATATTTAGTAATAGCATAAGCACTATTATCATCCTCAGGGTTCCAAATCGTTTCTTCGCTAATAGGTTTATTATTTAATTCACTGCCTAATGTGGCAATCGAGCTCACATAGCATAGTTTTTTAATATTTTCAGATAAGCATAAGTTAACAATATTGGCAGTTCCATCAATATTTGTTCGTCGTAAAAGATGGTATTTATTCGGTTCGAAAGAAACTAATGCCGCACAATGATATACATGTGTAACACCAAAAAAAGCTTCAAGCAGCTCAGGGATATTCAAAATATCCGCCTCAACCCATTCGATAGAGGTAAAAAGCGTTTCAGAATTAGCGCCTAAAGATGCAAACACATTTTTAACCAACCGTAACTTGTGCTCACTCCTGTAAATAGCTCTAACCTTTTCCTTTTGGCTAGTTAATTTATACAGTAAATGTGCTCCAACTAAACCCGTACCACCCGTAACTAAAATCATGCAACTAAAGTAATAAATATTTAAACTATAGCGGCTGTTTTAGTATAATTTGGGCAATTTTATTTTGGCTTTTAGTGGCCAAAATAAACCGCGCTTTCCACTATATCTTTTTGGTACAACAAGTATTAGCAAATTTTAAAAAGTATGTTTAAATGCGTTAAATTAGTTTTTGTAAAAAGAGTAGAGCTGCACCAAAAAGGATGCCGCTGCAATCGCTATCGCTGTAATTACCGTCCAACAACGGCAAAGCTACACGAATAAATAAACCACTGAATTTATATTTGTCATGGTCAATCAAAGAGAGGCATCATATAAACAAACGCTGTTAGTGTGTGGTTTTTCCTCATGTCGAAATGACATTGGAACCTTAATTTTTTTATATAAGTCTGGTGTTTTCAGGCCTCACTTTATGCTTTCAATCCAAAAACGACATATTAAGTCAGGAAAACATCACATAAAAATTCTAATATTATTCTAGATTAAAAATAATTAATCCACATGGTCTTCTTCAAAATACCACCATAAACTAGAATCTATAGACGATTTCATTTTAGTAATATCGGCATGATCCTTTAAAACCACGGTAATATTTTCACTAACTCTATTTTGCCCGATACTTTCTATAATTTCAATGGTTTCAATCTCATTAAAATGTTCTAAATGTTTTTTAATTCTTGAGTCTAACGATTCATCGCTCAAAAAAATCTTGATAGCTTGCTGGTTCGGAGAATTTCTAATTTCAGATCTAAACGGTAGCATAGGCGTAAGTATTAAATTAAACATTAAGTAATTGCAAACACAATACTCTAAAGTTAATGATTTATTCAATATCTTTCAATAAAATTATTAAATTAATAGTAAATGAGTGTGATTTTAACAAAAATATTATTTAAAATAAAACAGAACATTTCGTTTAAAGATGAAATTAATACTGAAATTTCAAAATCTACAGTGGGTTGGCAATTAGATCACGCCATAAAAGTGTTTAATGCTGTAATTGAGCAAGCTATAAATTCGAATCCAGAAGATTATAAAACAAGCTTTAATTTTAAACGATCGGTGTTATTTAGATTAGGCTTCTTGCCTAGAGGAAAAGCTAGAGCTCCGAAAGCCGTTTTACCTCCTGAAACCATTTTAGAAGCCAATATAGAAGCGCAATTTCAAAAAGCTTACGCTAACCTTAAAAAAATTGAATTATTACCTGAAACTGCTTTTTTTAATCATCATATTTTTGGTGTACTGAATAAAAAACAAACACTTCGTTTTATAGAAATACATACTAACCATCATTTAAAAATTATTCGTGATATTTTAGATAAATAAAAAAAGGTTCTTTGAAAATTTTTCAAAGAACCTTTAAAACTAGAAATGGTTAGTTTTTTATTCTAATAATTTCAATTTCGCTAAATCGTGGAAGAAGAAATTCTTTTCATCATTCATAGAAACAAAAACGCCGTAAGGGAATTTATCGCCTAAAGCAACTGTTGTAACATCACAACCGTCGGTTTCCAAAGTACCTAAATTAATTTCTTTAATAAAAGCATTTGTTTTTAAATCGAAAACACAAAACGTATGCGCTTGTTGGTTAGATACAATTAAAAACGATTTGTCGGCGTATTTTGCAATAGCAATACCTTCAATATCGCGCTCAAAATATTCACCTCCAAAAGCATAAATTTCTTTGTCTCCTTTAGATGGTTCTGCGTGATATTTACGAATTCCATGCATTTCATCAGAATAATAAACCATGCCCGTTTCATTATCTACAGCAATCGCTTCTATTTCTTTTTTGCCACTAAAGGCTCCAAAGGTTCTTACTAGTTTTGAGTGTACACCTAAACTATCTGAAGTCAATAAATATTGATGTAAATAACCTTCTTTTGGTCCGTTTTTACGACCAACAATAGCATATATATCATTCGTTTTTGGCGACTTATAAAGCGCAATACCCATTGGAGCATCAAACTCAGGTGTCGTTTCATTTTCAAAAACAGGAAAACCGCCGTTGTCTAGAGGTTGCATATCGGGCACAGAATACAAACGGATGGTTTTGTTTTCTCTTTCCGTAAAGGCAATAATATCGGTTTGGGTAGAATCGTTAAGTTTAAAACCATATTCTAAATCGATGTTGTTCGGTCGTTTTATGTTTCTAATGGTTTTATTTTCTATAATTTTCCCGTCTAAATCAAAAGCGTAAATAGCACCATTGGTTTCTTTATCTGTTCCAAAAATTATGCTTTTTGATGCATCGTTTGGGTTTACCCAAATAGCAGGATCATCAGTATCATGCAACGTGTTTTCTGTAATAACATCTGGTGCAATTTCTGGAAATTGAGTTCCGCATGCTATTAATAATGTTAAGCTTCCTATGATTATTATTTTATTGTAATTCGTCATGTTTAGTTTCTTTTAAATAGATCGTATTTTAAGCCAAAAGTTAAGCGCTGTCCATAAGACTCAGACTGCATAGTTCTCGATTTTTCACCTTGATAATAACGTAAAGCTTGGTTTGTAATGTTATTTAAACTCGCGTAAATACTTAGATTTTTGTTGAATTTATAACCAGCGTTAAAATCTAAGAAAAATTGTTTGTCGTAATAACGATCTTCAAAAGCACGACCACCAATTTCGTCTACATAAGCTCCTGAATAATTACCCGAAAGCCTAGCGTTAAACTTTTTATCGGCATAAGCTAAAGATGCGTTAAACATATTTGGCGCCGTGTTTGGTAAATCTAAATCGGTACGTTCTTCACCATCTTCATTTCTAATGCCATCTGCACTAGACGATAAATGTGTGTAATTTAAGTAAATACTTAGGTTTCTAGCAAAACTTGGTAAGAAATCTAACTGACGTTGGAAAGCAAATTCAAATCCAAGAAGAGAAGCTTTATCGCCATTAAAGGGTTGATAAACGTCGTATTCGTTTTCATCTTCATATTGAAAAACATAAATAAAATCTTGAATATCTTTATAGAAAACACCTCCAGAAATAATACCAACAGATTTGAAATAGTGTTCTGCCATAACATCAAAATTTATTGATGTTGTTGGATCAAGTTCTGAGTTTCCTAACTTAATTTCTTCATCTTCATTGTTAATCTCTCTAAAAGGAACAAGGTCTATATAGTTTGGTCTAGCCAATGTGTTTGTCCAAGCAAAACGTAACACAGTTTGTTCTGTTAAGTCGTATTTTAAGTGTAAACCAGGTAAAACATTGGTGTACGAGTTTTTATCTGTAACACTATTGCTTCCTGCAAAATCACCATCTTCATCAAAAATAATTTCGTTTCCTGTACTGTTAATACTTGTGTGTTCTAATCTAATACCAAATAGAACGTTTAGTTTTTCGGTTACTTGTTGGCTCGTCATAGCGTAGCCAGAAAACACATTTTCATCTACATCAAAGTTCGCTGTTAGGTATTCTTCTGGTAAATCTTCAGCTTCAAACAAAGTCGCATCGTTAAGATTTAATTGTCCTAGAAACTCGGTCGTTGCAAAAGATCCAATAGCATATTGACTGCCTGCTAAAAAATCTGGATTGCTGTAATTTTTAGTAGGGATACCACCTAATAAATCGAAGCTCGAACCTTCTGGGCTGTATTCAATAAAATCGTTATCTCTATTTTTATTTTTCAACCTTGTTTTTATACCAAATTTTAAAGATCCGTTATTATCATCAAATAAATTTAAAGGCAATTTGAAATTTGCTACAACATTAAAATCTTTTTCCTCCGTGTATTGGTTTTCTTCGGTTAATTCACCAAATTCAAAGCTATTGTAAAGTGCATCGTTATTGTTAACAGGAGTAAATAGAGGGTGTCTAGAGTTGTTGTTGTAGTTAATGGTGTATTCGCTCTCGTATTCTAGGTAGCGCTCGTTTAAACGCTCTTCAGAAGCTTTAGAATAAGCTGCCATCCAGTCTATTTGTAGTTTGTTAACTAAGTGTGCACCACCAATGTTATAGTTTTGCATACGTTGGTCTTCTAGTCTGGTGTTTTGGTTTCTGTCGTTGTCAATACCACCTTTAGTTTGGCGTTTTACTTCTACCGGAAACATGCTTAAGTTACTATTTGAGTCTACCGTGAAATCACCTGGCTCAATATCTTCACCGTCTAGAATTTCATGCTCTAATCTAAACCTGTTTTCACGATCGTCTCTCCAGTTGTAGATGGATTTAAAATAAATACTGTTATTTTTATCTAGTTTATAATCTAAATTAGCTGAAAAGCTACGTCGTGTACGTTGTACAATATAATCTCTAATTTCAAAGGTTTTTGCGTAAGGGTTAACGACAACTTCTTCTAAATTATCTTCGTCATCATTCGCATTATATTCAAATTCATCTTCCCACTCGGCTTCAAAATTATGACTTCCAAAATCATTATCGTTTACCGATGCAGAAAGCATCCATCCAAATTTTCCGTTATCGCTTCTGTTTCCTATTAAAAAAGAACCATTAAGTATTTTTTTATTTGAAATGTAATTAACGCCCGAGCCCACAGTTGCTGATACACGGAAACCTTCTGGAGAAGTTCTTGTTACCAAGTTTACCGAACCACCTAAAGCATCAGCATCCATATCTGGTGTTACCGCTTTGCTCACTTCAATAAGCTGAATCATATCTGCAGGAATTAAATCCATTTGTACATTACGGTTGTCCCCTTCGGCGGAAGGGATACGACTACCGTTTAAAGTTACAGAGTTTAATTGTGGTGCTAAACCACGAATAATTATGTTTCTAGCTTCACCTTGATCTACTTGCATGGTGATACCTGGTATACGTTTTATAGCGTCGCCAATATTAGCATCTGGAAATTTCCCAATTTGATCGGTAGAGACTACATTGGTAATGTTTTGCTTGTTTTTTTGAGCATTAAGCGCTTTTGCTTGACCACTTACATAACTTGTAATCGTTACACCATCTAGCTCTAATGCTTTTGGAGTAATAGTGAAGTTTAAAGTTGAAGTTGCGTTTGCTTTTACTAAAATGTTTGAGCTACTATCATCATAACCAATATATTTTACTGTTACGGTTTGGTTACCAGTAGGAACGCCAATAAGCGTAAAGTTTCCATCAACATCGGAAATTGTTCCCTTTTTTAAAGATTCGATTATAATATTACTAAAAGGTACTTTTAATCCGTCGCTATCGGTAATAACACCTTGAATATTACCTTCTTGACATATTCCTGTCAGGGAAAGTAGTAGTGTTATTATCAAAATTACATTGTTTTTTCTCATGATTATTGTTAGTTATTTCGTCGAGACGAAATAATAAAAATGAGAATGAAATCGGATTATGTATTTTTTAAGTTAATGTTAACTGTGTGGAAGAAAAATCGGTCTTTTAATCTGTAGTTAACATTAAAAAAACGTTTAGAAAATACTAATTTTGGACAACGCAAAAAACCCTTCTGTTTCCAGAAAGGTTTTTGTTTTTATTAAGAACGTTAATTTCTAAGCTTCGAAAGGCTCGATAGAAACGTAAGATTTATTATCTTTTTTCTTAGTAAATTTTACAAGACCATCAACATATGCATGTAATGTATGATCTTTTCCTTGGTATACGTTTTCACCTGGGTGATGCGTGTTACCACGTTGTCTTAAAATGATATTTCCAGCAATAGCAGCTTGTCCTCCAAATATCTTAACGCCTAAACGTTTTGATTCGGATTCTCTACCATTCTTCGAACTACCAACTCCTTTTTTATGAGCCATGATCTAAGGTTTTATATTGTTATACTTAAGTGATTGAGCGATTAAGCTTTACCACCATCTAATTCGTCTTGCCATTTTTTTAATTCATCCCATTTACCATCAGCAGCTAATTGAGCTTGTGCTGGCCATGTATCAGTTACGTGGTTTCCACGAACATCAGTGATGATTTCAGAAATTTTAGCAGCATCTGTTTTTGCTAATTCAGCAAAAGTTGTAATGCCTGCAGTCGCTAACGTTTCAGCAATTTTTGGTCCAATACCTTCAACTTTTTTCAAGTCATCAGCTTTTCCTGTTGCTTTTTTAGCAGCTGGTGCAGCTTCGGTTTTTGGCTCTGCTTTTTTTACTGGTGCAGCTTTTTTAGCTCCAGAAGCAGCGATACTTTCAATTACAATTTCCGTTAAAGATTGACGGTGACCATTTTTAACACGGTAACCTTTACGTCTTTTCTTTTTGAAAACTATAACTTTGTCACCTTTAAGGTGTCTTAAGATTTTTGCACTTACTTGTGCTCCATCTATAGCTGGGGCGCCTACAGTTACATTGTCACCATCACCAAGTAGAAGTACGTTATCGAAAGAAACTTTCTTACCTTCTTCTGTTGCTAAACGGTTAACAAAAACTCTTTGGTCTTTTTCAACTTTAAATTGATGCCCTGCTATCTCTACAATTGCGTACATAGCGTAACGTTTTTATTAATTAATTTGTTTATAAAATGTGCTTATTTTGTCCATAAGCGGGTGCAAATATACTGCTAATTAATTAATTAACAAACGTTATTATTTATTTTCAAGGATATTTCGGCTTATTTTAAAGCGTTGCATGATAACAAACACCGAAACTAGCGTTGTAGCTAACCCCATTACAGCAACAATAAATGTGATTAAACCTGCATTAATATTGAAGTTTCCATTCATTGAATTGGTAAGTTCTGGTAGATATTCTTTGTCTATTTCAGTTGAATAAATTAAGAAAAAGCCTGTAAAAATTAGAGTAGCTATAAAACCAGTAAATATTCCAGTTTTAAAACCTTCAGCATAACTAAAAGTATTAATGTCTTGAAGTTTACGTAAACGAATAACTTCATAAATACCAAAACCAGTAATTATAGAATTGAATAAACTGTATAACGGGTTTTTGTGTAAATCAAATAGCGCTAAAACTAAGAAGTATGCAATTAAAATGGCGCTTGTAACGAGTCCGAATCTAAGTGAAAGCGATATTTTTTTCATGGTTGTTTTAGTTTAGTTCTTTTCAATTTCGTGAAAATTTATGATTTATCATAATATTATTATGTTTTCAATGTTATAAGAATCATAAAAATTGAACATTTGATGTTCTAGATAACAAGTATTTAGTAGTTTTGTAATTCCAAAAACTTAAAAAAACTAGTTATGAAAATGATAAAGAATATTTTGATGCTTGCAGTTGTAGTAACTTTTGCATTTAGTTGTAAAAATGATGCTAAAGCAGAAGTGAAAACCGTTGAGCATACTAATACTAATGAAGCCGTGGCGAAATTAGATCCAAATGCGACTTATGCTAAAGCTGAATTTACAATTGAAGGGATGACGTGTGCTATAGGATGTGCTGCAACAATTGAGAAAAGGATAGCTAAAATGGAAGGAGTAAAATCTTCTAAAGTTGATTTTGATAAAAAATTAGCAATGGTTGAATATGATGAAGCTAAAGTTTCTCCAGAATCACTTACTAAAACTGTTACGAGTGTTGCAGATTTATATAGTGTAAAGGATATGAAAAAAGTTGATGCTTTTTCTTCAGAAGAAGGAGTTGTTAAGTAATCATTATTATACTTTAAAAAAAATTAACGCTTTAGTTTTTTAACTAAAGCGTTTTTTTATTTCCATTTAATGGTTTCCATAATACGCTTCATATCATTTTGTAAATAATTAGCTGCTGGAAGTATGGAGTCGTAATTAGGTTTTATATTAAAATATAGTGAAGCTGTTAAAAAATGATTCACGCTATCTGTAATATAAAATTGTGCTGGAGATGCTACGTTTCCTTTTACTTCAGAAAATAAACCGTAAACGTTGTGTTCATTGTTTTCGTAAGGATATGCTGGGATTTCATCTGCTTTTTTGGTGTGTTCTAAAGTGAGTTTTTGTGCGTCTTCAATAAAATCGGCTAAATTCTTTTTATTATTTTCAACGGCTTTGTAAGTTAAAAAAATAGTGCCTTTTAAAGTTGAATACTCAATGTTTAAGCCATAGCTTTCAGTTGAAGCACGTAATGGTTTTATTTTTATTTGTTCGGCTAATTGATTAGTTTCAAACGTAAAAGGTAATCTATCTAAATGAGATTCGGAATAATTAGGTGTCGGGTATTCTAAGCGCAAATAGGCCTTTGGTTTTGGTATATAATCTTCGTTACAAGACAAACACGCTACAGTTAAAAATAATAAGTAAAACCTTTTCATAATTATGTTATTGTGAACTTAATAAGCCTTATTCGTTTTTTATCTAAAGCTTCAATAGTAAAAACGTAATTTTTAAAATTTATTTTACTGTTCAATTTTGGGAAGCTTTTTGATATTTCTAAAACAAAGCCTGCAACCGTTTCTGCTTCACCTTTATGGTCTTCAAAAATAGTTTCATCTTCAATTTTAATAATCTTGTAGAAATCTTTTAAAGCTGTTTTACCTTCAAAAACGTAATTGTTATCATCTAGTTTGGAGTATTTTAAATCTTCATCATCAAACTCATCACTAATATCACCAACTATTTCTTCTATAATATCTTCTAAAGAAATTAAACCCGAAGTTCCACCATATTCATCCACAACAACTGCTAAATGGACTTTTTTCTCTTGAAATTCGGCCATTAAATCATCTAGTTTTTTATTCTCTGGAACAAAAAAGGGTTCACGAATTAAGGAAGACCAATCAAATTGCTTTCTATCAATAAAAGGTAGTAAATCTTTAACATAAAGAATACCTTTTATGTTATCTATATTGTCTTGATAAACGGGAATTCTTGAATAACCATTCTCTACAATTTCCGCCATAATATCCATATATTTTTGCTCGATATTTAGAGCGAAAATATCAATTCTTGGGCGCATAGCCTGCTTGGTATCGGTGTTTCCGAAAGACACAATGCCTTGCAGAATTCGTTGTTCTTCTTTGGTAGTATCCTCTTCGCTTGTAAGTTCTAATGCTTGTGATAATTGATCTATACTTAAATTAGATTTTTGCTTACCTAGCTTACTATGTATTGCGAGCGTTACACTGCGCATGGGTAAGCTAATTGGAGAAAGTAAAACATCTAAAACTTTAAGAGGATAGGCCATAAAAGTTGCAAACTTTAAATTATTACGGCTAGCATAGATTTTAGGTAAAATTTCACCAAACAATAAAATTAAAAAAGTAACAATTATAAGGTCTAAAGTGAATTTTAAAATGGGATTTGTAATACCCATAAACAAGCTGCTACTTATATAAGCGTATAAAATAACAATGGCGATATTTATAAAATTATTGGCAACTAATATAGTGGCTAATAGTTTTTTTGGACGTTCTAAAAGTTGTGAAATAATTTGAATCTTTTTAGACTTTGCTGCTAAATCGGCTTCCACATCAGATTTTGATAATGAAAACATGGCAACTTCGGCTCCTGAAATTAGCGCCGAGCAGAATAAGAGTAAAAATAATAGCAGGTATCCTAATGCAATAGAAAAATCGATTGCAATAAATAAACTGAACAAACTGGCGGGATCAGGATCCAAGAGCTGGGGTTTTAGTTAAACACAGTATTCTCGAAACAAGGTCGAGCATTATATTAAAAAGGTAAATCGTCATCGGTATCTTCAATGGGTTTGCTTTCTGGTTGCGGACTAGTGGCAGCAGGTTTTTGTTGTGCGGGTGCATTTGCAGCATTATTTTCGCTTTCTTTTTTAGTAGAAAGGAAGGTGAAATCGCTACATTGAATTTCGGTAGAATATCTATCGTTGCCTTTTTCATCTTGCCATTTTCTGGTTTTTAATCGGCCTTCAATATATACTTTGTCGCCTTTACTCAAATATTTTTCGCAAATTTCGGCACCTTTATTTCTAACCACAATATTATGCCAGTCGGTGTTTGTAACACGTTCATTAGTTTGTTTACTAACGTAGGTTTCGTTAGTTGCTAAAGGAAAACGACCAACGCATCCACCACCTTCAAAGTAGTGCATTTTTACTTCATCGCCTAAATGCCCAATTAGCATAACTTTATTTAATGTTCCAGACATAATTTCTAGTTTTTTGAGAATGCAAAAATAGATAAATAATTTCTATTAATCTTTAATATTAAATCAACCAAAGTCGATTGTCATTTTTAACAAAAAAGCATTTTATATTGCTATCTCTAAAATTAATAAAAAAATATTGTTTGCAAGTGTTAATTGATTAAAAATTAAAAGCTTCAATAAAATCACCTATTAAGATCGGTACAGCGAAATCACGAATATTATCAACAGAGATGCCATCTATAGGAAGTTTTTCAACCTTAATAATCCAAAACTTTGTGTAAAGATGCTGGTGTGATAATTTATGCACAATGGATTCCTTATTATATAGGAATAATTCAAATTTTTGATTCGCAAGTAATTCGTGGCTTTCAATTAAAGCTTTAAAGCTTTTTGAATCTACATAGTTGTCTGTTTCAACTAAAGGGAATTGATATAAGTTTTGCCAGATACCTTTGCCTTGGCGCTGTTGTATAATAGTTTTTTCGTCTTCTGAAATAAAAACTAAAAAATTGAAATGCTTCTTTTTAGCCTTAGCCGATTTAATTTTTACCGGCAATTCTCCAATTAGATGTTTGTTGAAAGCAATACAACCTTTATTAAACGGACAAACATTACAATCTGGGTTTTTTGGTTTGCACTGTGTAGCTCCAAACTCCATAATGGCTTGGTTAAATTCCGCAGGTTGCTTTTTATCAATTAATTTTTGAGCAAGTAGTTTAAATTCTTTTGCGCCTTTGCTGGAGTTTATGGCAGTGGAAATTCCAAAATATCTCGATAATACTCTATAAACATTACCATCCACCACAGCGGTAACTTCGTTAAAACAAATAGACGCTATGGCGCTTGCTGTATAATCGCCTACGCCTTTTAATTTTAGTAGTTCTTTATAGGTGTTTGGGAATTCTCCATTTAAATCGTTTGCAATATGTTTTGCTGTAGCGTGTAAATTTCTAGCGCGAGAGTAATACCCTAATCCTTGCCAAAGTTTTAAAACATCGTCTTCATTTGCATTTGCTAAATCGAAAATAGTAGAGTATTTAGCGGTAAAAGAATCATAATATGGTAACCCTTGTTTAACTTGAGTTTGCTGTAAAATAATTTCCGATAGCCAGATGTAATAGGGATTAATGGTTTTTCGCCATGGTAATTCCCGCTTGTTTATTGAGTACCAGTTAATTAAAATTTTAGAGAATATCATAATCGAATTTATAGCGGCTGCAAAAATAAACGTTTATAATCTTAAATTTTAATGAATTAGGTTTGAAATATTGAAAATTTAATTCCTATATTTGCATCCCTTTTAGAATTTATAGAAACATTAAAAATAATAGCAATAATGACAAAGGCTGATATAGTAGCAAAAATTTCTGAGAAGTTAGGAATTGAAAAAGGAGATGTTCAAGCAACTGTTGAAACATTTATGGAAGAAGTGAAAACTTCTTTAGAAGGTGGAGACAATGTATATTTAAGAGGTTTTGGTAGCTTTATTATAAAGACTAGAGCAGAAAAAACTGGTAGAAATATTTCAAAAAACACTACCATTAAAATACCTGCACACAATATCCCTGCATTTAAGCCTGCAAAAGTATTTGTAGAAGGCGTTAAAACAAATGTAGACGTAAAATAAAAACACAAGTACTGGAATCGATTCAGTATTTTAAACGGAATTATTAATTTTAAAACACTCTATTTATGCCAAGTGGTAAAAAACGTAAGAGACATAAGGTTGCAACGCACAAACGTAAAAAACGTAGACGCGCTAACCGTCACAAGAAGAAAAAATAAATCAAAAAAGTAGTTAGATTAGCTACTTTTTTTGTTTTTTAAAAAGTAACAAAGTTCTTTGAAATGAGTTCATTCAATTAAAAATAATGAACTCCACAGATTTATTAAAAAATCCTGTGAGTTTGGTAAAGTAATTTATCAAACCAAAATATTGTATAATCCATCTGTCTCGATTTTTCGAGGTGGATAAAAATTAACAAAATGGATAAAGAATTGATTATTCGATCTAGTTCCGAGCATGTTGATTTTGCCTTATTAAAAGATGGAAAACTTATTGAATTACAGAAAGATGAAGATGGTAACGATTTTTCGGTTGGCGATGTGTTTATTGCCAAAATAAGAAAAACTGTTCCAGGTCTAAATGCCTCATTTGTTAATGTAGGTTACGAGAAAGATGCATTTTTGCATTATCACGATTTAGGACCAAAACTACCTTCACTTTTAAAATTCACAAAACGTGTAAGCACAGGTAAACTTAAAGAGTTTTCTTTAAAAAATTTCCCATTTGAAAAAGACATCGATAAAGACGGTAAAATCGTTGATGCCTTAAAATCAAACCAATCGCTATTAGTACAAATAGTAAAAGAACCAATATCTACAAAAGGCCCTAGAATAAGCTCCGAGCTGTCTATTGCTGGTAGGTACATCGTTTTAGTCCCTTTCTCAAACCGTATCTCTATTTCTCAAAAAATAGAAGACCGCGAAGAAAAAGACAGATTAAAGCGACTGGTAAAAAGCATAACCCCTCCGGGTTTTGGTATTATTGTTCGTACAGTAGCACAAGGCAAAAAAGTAGCCGAACTGGATAAGGATTTACAAACATTGCTAGGCCGTTGGGCCGCAATGTGTAAAAAATTACCGAAAGCACATCATCCCAGTAAAGTATTGGGCGAAATGAATAAAGCCTCATCAATTTTACGAGACATATTCAACGACACCTTTACAGGAATTACCGTGGACGATGAAACGCTTTTCGATCAAATTAAAGAATATTTGCAAGAAATTGCACCTAAAAAAGAATCTATCGTTAAATTGCACCAGTCCAAAACCCCGATTTTCGAAAAATTCGGTATCGAACGACAAATTAAAACATCGTTTGGTAAAATTGTATCTATGGCAAAAGGCGCCTATTTGGTAATAGAACATACCGAAGCCCTACACGTTATAGATGTAAACAGTGGAAACCGATCCAACAAAGCCAACAGTCAAGAAGACACAGCGCTAGAGGTTAACTTAATCGCAGCTACCGAAATGGCTCGCCAATTGCGTTTACGTGATATGGGAGGCATAATTGTAGTCGATTTTATAGATATGACCAATGCTGAAAACAGGCAAAAACTCTTCAATCACCTTCGTGACGAAATGAAGGACGACAGAGCAAAACACAAAATATTACCGCCGAGTAAATTTGGCCTAATACAAATAACGAGACAACGCGTTCGACCAGAAATGAACATTAAAACACGTGAGGAAAATCCCGATGTAATAATTAATGGTTCAGAGGTAGAAGCACCAATAGGTATCGTAGAAAAAATTACTTACGACCTAGAAAAATTATTAAAAAAAGACTATAAAAAGTTGACTTTAAACACACATCCTTTTATAGCGGCCTTTATTACCAAGGGCTTTCCATCTATGCGTTCAAAATGGTTTTTTGAACACAAGAAATGGGTTAAAATTTTACCAAGAGATGCTTACACGTATCTAGAATATCATTTTTTCGATAAAGATGGTAATCAAATTAAATAATATAAAAAACCCTTACTAAATATTAGTAAGGGTTTTTTTATGAGAAAAATTTTGGGCGTTACCCGAAATGGGTCGGGCTTTTCACAGTCGCTTTTTTGTGTTGCATAGGTGCAACAACACAAAAAGAGCTCCAACAATGCTCCAATCCCTAACGCATTTTATCGATTAACTTGGTTGTGTTTTGCTTGTTTTTAGCGCTTTTATACAATCATATTTAATAAAACAGCGAATAATTAGTAATTTTACGCGCTTAAAAATATAATTCTTTTATAATACAGCCTCACATGATACGTTCCATTTTTAACCATGAACTAAATATTTTAGAAACTCAATTTAAAGATGAAGTAGGCATGCAAGATATTGTAGACTATCTTTTGTCTTTTAAAGAGAAAACGAGTTACCCAAGACAATTACGAACCATGGTAGATGCTAGAGATGCGACCTTAACATTCTCCTATAAAGCCTTAAAATCGTTTAATAAGGCTAAAGTGGAATCTCTAAAAAGCTATACTATTGTGGTAAGTGCAGTAGTGATAAATAGCCCAACAACTGCGGCCATAAGTACTTTATATGGTGCAATAGCTCGAAATAAGAAATATAAATATAAAGTGTTTTCAACTCACGAAGCAGCAGTAGGTTGGCTTGAAAGCTTTGAGTTTATAGAAGAGTAGGTGCTTAGTTTGTTAAAAATAAACACCTACAAAAGCTAAGTAATATTTATAATATCTTGGGAATAGAAGTTTAAAATTAGTTTCCTATAAAACCAATAACTTCATAAGCTCGAGCGCCATTAATTTGAATTTTTTCATAAAGCACATTATTAAACTCATAATATCTAGCACCATCTATAGTTACTTTTTCAATATCTTGTGGTAATTCGTAAACTATGGTTCCAATTTCTGGATTAATTACTTGATAATAATCATTTACTTTTACAAAGTAAATACCGTTTTGTATAAAGTAACTTCTATTGTTGTAATTTAATCTTTTGTATCCAACAGGAAGAGTTCTAATTTGGAATCCTACAGTTGGTACGGTTGGTATATATCGTCCTGCATTCAATCTAAAGAACTTGTTATTATCGTAATATATAGAAACGCCATTATGTTTTATTGCCACGGAAGATTTTGGAATACTTCTAACCGATACAACTTTTCTAGTGGGTGTTTTGTAGACTACTTTGTTACGGGAAATAGGCGTATTTCTAGAGGTTGTTTTAGTGACCGTTTTGGTAACAGTAGTTCGTTTTGATTTTTTGTTATTACTATTTTGAGCAAAACTAGTTGTTGTAAATCCTGCTACTAATAAAAGGGCTATTGTTGTTTTAAATATGGTCTTCATGTTTTTTAATTTTATTGTTATTAATACTACTAGGACCGTATTAATGTAGAAGTGTTTAATCTCGAAATTAGATTTAACATTTGTTTATGAATTAAAAGGAATGATAAATACTAAAAATAATTTGAATTTATTAACTAAGTAAAAGCGCGATAAAAAAGCATCAAAACAATTTATGATTGATGCTTAGGTGGTTACATTGATTTCTTGTCCTAAATATTTGTAAGAGTATTAAGAGGTCGATATACTTTCGAAGATTGTTCTTGATTGACTTCCATAAATACCATCGACCGTAATATTATTATCGGTTTGGAATTTTTTAAGTGCTTTTTCTGTGTTTGAACCAAAAACACCGTCGGCATTTCCGGTAAGATAATCTAGTTTAATTAATAGCTTTTGTAACATTTTTACGTTTTCATTACTATCACCTTTACGTAAGTACCCTGTTGGTATAATTAAAGGAGCTTCAACATTATCGGTTAAACTTCTAAATTCTAAAATACGATCTAAAGTAAAGGTTTGTATGTTAACTTCATCATTTTGGTTTCCGCCAACACAATAAATAGATTTTCCACTTTTTGTATACCCCATAAAAAAAGCAACATGTCCAAATGGACTTTTTTTATTTGTTCTCCAAAACACGACAACGTCGCCAGGTTGAGGCCAGTCGGTTTTATGACCTATCTTTAACCAACTACGAGCCATAGCACTGTTGGATCGGTCTAAATTAGCTTGTAAGGCTACCCAATTTGCAAAAATACTACACCAAGCTACCTCGTCGTTACCAAAGTTTAGACCAGTCATTTCTTGGTATTCTAAAATACGTTCGTTGTGTTGGGCTCCGTGAATTTCTTTTTGGCCCAATTCTCCTAAAGCTATTTTTAATGTGTCTCCTAGCATAATGTAAAGTTTAAATACGTTAATGCTATGTAATTAGTTGATATAGAGAACTTAAATATAGTAAATAAATTTAAAATCTTGATTTGCTTTTATTTATTTAAAGTCTTTTTCTATGGTGCTGGATTTGGAATGGCAGCATGTACTGCATTTATTTGTTCCAAAATATCTTCGCATAAAGTAATATTAATACTATTTATATTCTCTTTTAGTTGTTCTAAGTTAGAGGCTCCAATAATGTTACTCGTAAGAAACGGACGTTGATTTACAAAGGCTAGTGACAGTTGTGCAAGCGACATATTATTGTCTTCTGCAATTTTTAAGTAGCACTTTGTAGCTTTGGTAGATTGTTCGCTACTGTATCTTGCAAATCTTGGATACAAATTAAGTCTTGAGTTTTCGGTATCTATCTTTTTTACGTATTTACCAGAAAGTACTCCAAAGGCCATAGGGGAATAGGCTAAGAGACCTAAATTTTCTCGAATTGAAACTTCGGCCATGTCACCTTCGAAAACACGATTTAATAAAGAATAAGCGTTCTGGATGGTTGCCATTCGTGGTAAATTATTAATTTTGGATTCTTCTAGATAACGCATAGCACCCCAAGCTTTTTCGTTCGACATGCCAATGTGGCGAATTTTGCCCGATTTGATAAGTACATCTAATGTATTTAAAATTTCATTGAAGTTATCTTGCCAAGCATCATTTGGATTGTGATTGTAGTCGCGTACTCCAAAAAAATTGGTTTGTCTTTCGGGCCAATGCAGTTGAAATAAATCAATATAATCGGTTTGAAGTCTTTTTAACTCACTGTTAACAGCGTCTTGAATTGCTTCTGGACTAAAACCCGTTTTACGAATATGTGCTGTGTAATCGCCTGTTCCTGCAATTTTAGAAGCTAAAACAATTTTATCTCTATTCCCTGTTTTGTTTAACCATGTGCCAATAATTTCACTTGTTTTACCTTGTGTTTCGGCTGTTGCTGGTGTTGGGTATAGCTCTGCAGTGTCAATAAAATTTACGCCTTGTTCTAGTGCGTAATCTAGTTGAGCATGTCCTTCTGTTTCGCTGTTTTGGTTTCCCCAAGTCATGGAGCCTAAACATATTTTACTAATTTTTATATCTGTATTTGGGAGTGTTGTATATTTCATGTTATTTTTTTGAGGGTATTTTTAAATTGGAGATCAAATATAAAAAACGTGTAAATACATTGAAAGTTTTAACGTTTTTTATGCGTTAGGGATTGAACGGTTTGTTTGAGCTCCCCGACCTTTTGGGAGGGAGCGAGTAGAGAAAACCCGACCCTTGTGGTAACGCCCAGATTTTAAGATTTTTTAGGGCGTTGAGAGTCTTTCATTTTGTCTAAATTTTCTTTAGTTAGCATATAATCTTTAGGGTCTTTATCTTTCCATCGATAGTATGAAAATATTGGAAAAACAACTAAAAACAGCCCAGTGACACCGAAACCGATGAGTTTTTCTGAATAATTGACTTCTAAAAAGAATCCCAAAAGGATGCTTGTAAATGCTGCAATAGCTAATATTACGATAAAGTATTTCATTTTTATATTTAAATATGATTAAAGCGCTATTTGGTAAATTTTATAAGTTGTTGTCTGTATGCGGTTAATAGTTTCGATTTTGAAATATAACCGTAGTATTTGCCGTTTTTAATTACTGGTAAATTCCATGCGCCACTGGTTTTAAATTTTTCCATTATGGTGTTCATGTTATCGGCGTCGTAATCTATAATACCGGCGTCGGCATGCATGAGGCTTTGCGCGGTTACGGTTTGGTATAAATCGACGTTAAACATAATATGTCGAACATCGTCTAGGCGAATAACTCCAAGGAATTCATGTTGATCATTAACCACCGGGAAATGATTTCTAGAAGACTTTGCTACCGCATTATTAAGGATATCTCCGAGTTTCATTTCTGGGTTTAGGATGATGAAATTGGTTTCTATAACCTTATCGATGTCTAAAACCATGAGTACGTTTTGGTCTTTATCGTGGGTCATGAGTTCACCACGTTCGGCCAGTTTTAATGTGTAAATAGAATGCGAAATATAGTATTTTGTAATGGCAAATGATATGGCTGAAACTATCATTAATGGTACAAATAGTTCGTAACCGCTAGTTATTTCGGCAATTAAGAAAATAGCTGTGAGTGGTGCGTGAAGTACACCGGCCATTAAGCCCGTCATTCCTATTAATGTGAAATTGGATTCGGAAACATGAAATCCTAATCCGATATTATTGATAATTTTAGCGAAGGCATTACCTAAAGCACTGCCCATAACAAGTGTTGGGATAAATATGCCGCCTACACCACCAGCTCCAAAAGTTGTAGTCATGGCGATAGCTTTAAAAATAGCAATGCCAAGTAAAAGAGCAATAACAATCCAAATGTTAGATAAATCTAAATTGAATGGTGTTTTGCCAATGGCTGCTAAGTGGTCACCTTTTAATAAGTTATTCATGATACCATATCCTTCACCGTATAATGGCGGAATAAAATAGAGTATGGTGCCGATGGCTAAACCACCAATTGCCAAACGGACTGCACGACTTTCAAATTGTTTAAAAAAGTTGGTGATTGCGAAAAATACTTTGGAAAAATAGACCGATGCTACGGCGGTTACTAATCCTAAAAGAAGGTAGAAACCAATGTCGTTTACTTCAAACTTATCTGTTAGTTCAAAACGTAATAAAAGATCAGTTCCTAAAAACATATAAGAGGTTACTACTGCCGAAACAGAGGCTAATAGTAATGGGACTAATGATGTGAAGGCAATATCTAAACTGAAAATTTCTACGGCAAAAACAATGGCTGCAATAGGGGCTTTAAACATGGAGGCCATGGCTCCAGTTGCGGCGCAACCTATTAAGAGTAGGCGTGTTTTTGTGCTCATGTTGAATAGGCGTGCGGCATTAGAACCCAATGCAGCACCAACACTCACCGCTGGGCCTTGTAAACCAACAGAACCACCAAAACCGGCTGTTAATGGTGCTGTTATTAAGGATGCATAGATATTATATCTTGGAATGATGCCGTTTAATTTTGAAATAGCATGTAATGTTGATGAAATACCGTGACCAATATGTTTTTTTAACCACGTTTGTTTTATGATGTAAACTAATAACAAACCAATTATTGGGAAAATAAAATAAAGAGCATGATGATGATCTCTAAACGTTTCAAATTCAAAAAGTAAACGAATGTAATGTGTTAGGTTTTTGAGAACAACGGTGCCCATTCCTGCTAAAAAGCCTACTAAAATACTAAGTAGATATACAAACTGAAGTTCGGAAATATGTTTGTATTTCCAAATTAAGAATCTTCTTAATAGTTTTTTAGTGTTTGAAGGCATGGTTTAAAATTACTGAAACGTCTTTGTCGCTTATTTATAGCGTCTTACACTTTTATGTTTTTATCACTAATACACGAATTTCAATAATTTTTTTGGCATTACATGATATAATTGCACAAATCTTTTAGTGTTTGAAGATAATTTTAGTTTTAAGATTCCCTTTGCAAGTTAATTAATTGGCGTCTATACGATGTTAATAATTTAGATTTTGTAATGAAACCATAGTATTTTCCTTCTTTTTTTACGGGTAAATTCCAGGCGCTACTATCTTGAAATTTTTTCATAATATCGGTCATTTTATCTTTGTCTAGATTAATAACTTCAGGAGGTTTTTGCATTAAATCTGACGCTGTTATTTCTTTATATAAAGAGCGATCGAACATGATTGAGCGCAAATCATCTAATAATATAATACCTTCTAACCTTTGACTTTCTTTATTAATTACAGGATAAATGTTTCGTTTAGATTTTATAACGGCTTTTTGAATAATTTCTTCTAAAGTCATTTTTGGATATAAAATAGTAAAGTTGGTTTCAATAACTCTATCAATATCCATTAGTGTTAAAACGGCATGATCTTTATCGTGGGTTATTAATTCGCCTTTTCGTCCTAATTCCATGTTATAAACAGAATGTGGTTTAAAGTATTTTGTAATGCTAAATGAAATAGTTGAAGTAAGCATAAGCGGAACAAAAAGTTCGTAGCCACCAGTAAGTTCGGCAATTAGGAAAATAGCTGTTAATGGCGCATGTAGTACACCTGCTAAAAGCCCTGCCATACCAACTAATGTAAAATTACTTTCGGAAAGTTGTGTATTTAATAAGCCACTATAATTTATAATTTTAGACATGCAAAACCCCATGATACTACCCATAAATAGGGTTGGGGCAAAAATACCACCAACACCACCAGCTCCAAAAGTAAGCGAGCTAGCAATAATTTTAAAGAGCATGAGCGCTAGAAGAAGCAAAACTACATTCCAAATATTTGATAAGTCTAAGTTGAATATGTTGTTTTCTAAAGCTTTTTCGGGATTCCCGGCAATTAGATTATTAATAACGTCGAAACCTTCACCGTATAAGGGCGGAATTAAATATACCAATAAACCAATACCTACACCACCAACTAATAGTTTTTTAATAGGAGAATCTAGAGTGTGGAAAAACTTATGAATACGATCGTAAACTTCGGTAAAATATATAGATATAAATGCTGCAATAATTCCTAAAAGAATATAGAAAGGTGCATCGGCAAGATAGAATTTATCTTCAATTCTAAAAGGGAGTAATACATCGTCTCCAAAGAAAAACTGGGATGTTAAAATAGCCGAAAGCGAAGCGAGTAATAATGGAAGCATAGAAGCTATGGTTAAATCTAAACTAAAGACTTCAATAGCAAAAATAATAGCGGCTATGGGTGCTTTAAAAATAGAACTCATGGCTCCAGCAGCAGCACAACCAACAAGTAAAGTTCTCGTGGTTTGGTTCATGTGAAACATTCTAGCAATGTTTGAACCTAATGCGGCACCTGTAGCAACGGTTGGTCCCTCTAATCCAACCGAACCACCAAAACCAACGGTTAAAGGTGCTGTTAAAATAGAACCAAACATTTGAAAGGGTTTCATAATCGCTTTACGTTTAGAAATGGCGTAAAGTGTAGATGGTATACCGTGACTCACCTTATGCCTTATAATATATTTTATACTTAAATATACTAGGCTTAAACCCAAAATTGGAAACAAAAAATAAAAGGCATGATGGTATTCTTTTACTAGTTTAGTTTCTAATAAATGTTGGATAAAGTGAGTTAAATTCTTTAGAACTACTGCACCCATCCCAGCGATGAAACCAATAATAATACTTAATAGCATTACAAATTGCTTTTTGGAAATATGTTTGGCTCTCCAAATAAGTATTTGTTTTAAAATGGTTTGTTTAGGCATGGCTATGGAACTAAAAAATCCTGCTTATGCAGGATTTTAAAATTATGATTTTAAGTTAAGTTTTAAGCTTAACTCTGTTAATTGTTTATCGTCAATAGGAGCAGGAGCATCAATCATAACATCGCGTCCTGAATTGTTTTTTGGAAATGCAATAAAATCTCGAATAGTTTCTTGGCCTCCTAATATGGCAACCAATCTGTCTAATCCAAAAGCTAAACCGCCGTGAGGTGGCGCTCCGTATTGAAAGGCATCCATTAAAAAGCCAAATTGTGCTTTTGCTTCTTCTTCAGAAAAACCTAAATGTTTAAACATAATGGCTTGGGTTTCTTTATCGTGAATACGAATAGAACCGCCTCCAATTTCGTTTCCGTTTAAAACTAAATCGTATGCATTGGCTTTTACTTCACCTGGGTTAGAATCTAATAATTCTATTTGCCCTGGTTTTGGTGATGTAAAAGGATGATGCATGGCGTGGTAATGTCCGGTTTCTTCATCTAATTCTAAAAGAGGGAAGTCGATAACCCAAAGTGGAGCAAATACCTTCGGATCACGCAATCCTAAACGCTCTGCTAATTCCATACGCAAAGCACTTAATTGCGCGCGTACTTTGTTTTTATCTCCAGAAAGCACACAAACTAAGTCGCCTGGTTTGGCACCCGTAACTTCTGCCCATTTTGCTAAATCGTCTTGATCGTAAAATTTATCTACTGAAGATTTGAAGCTTCCATCGTCATTACAACGTGAGTAAATCATGCCTAAAGCACCAACTTGAGGACGCTTAATCCAATCTATTAGTTTATCAATTTCTTTTCTTGTGTAGCTATTTCCACCTGGCACTGCAATACCCACAACCAATTCTGCATTATTAAAAACACCAAATTCTTTATGTTGTGTTACCGCGTTTAATTCACCAAATTCCATCCCAAAACGGATGTCTGGTTTATCGTTTCCGTATAAACGCATGGCATCATCGTAAAGCATTCTTGGGAATTTTTCAACATCTACACCGTTCACTTCTTTTAATAAATGACGGGTTAAACCTTCAAAAACATTTAAAATATCTTCTTGGTCAACAAAGGCCATTTCACAATCTATTTGTGTAAATTCTGGCTGACGGTCGGCACGTAAATCTTCATCTCTAAAGCATTTTACAATTTGAAAATACTTATCCATACCACCAACCATAAGCAATTGCTTAAAGGTTTGAGGCGATTGTGGAAGGGCGTAAAATTCACCGGCATTCATACGAGAAGGTACTACAAAATCTCTCGCGCCTTCTGGAGTTGACTTTATTAAATAAGGCGTTTCAACTTCGATAAAACCTTCTTTAGAAAGATAATTTCTAACTTCTTGAGAAACTTTCGATCTAAAAATTAAACTATTTTTTACCGGATTACGACGAATATCTAAATAGCGATATTTCATTCTAATATCCTCACCACCATCAGTTTTATCTTCAATAGTAAATGGAGGTAATATTGATTCGTTTAGAATTTTTAGTTCGGAAACTAATATTTCTATATCTCCTGTTGGTATTTTTGAGTTTTTTGAAGCGCGTTCAATAACCGTTCCTTTAACTTGGATTACAAACTCGCGGCCTAAGTTTTGAGCTTGTTCTATTAAGTCTTTACTGGTGCGTTCTTCATCAAAAACCAATTGAGTAATACCGTAACGGTCGCGTAAATCGACCCAAACAATAAAACCTTTATCTCTAGATTTTTGAACCCAACCAGATAGGGTTACTTCTGTATTAATATGTGTGGCTGTTAATTCGCCGCAATTATGACTTCTGTACATGTGTTGTAAAATTGAGGTGCAAATTTAATGAAATAGGGCGGAGTATAAATTTTTATAATTGTTTTTTTGATTAAATGAAGAGATAAAATTGAATCGCTATAATCTCTATGAAGTTTGTTTGGAAATGATAAATTGATAAGTTTTTTATCTAAACCTTGGGAATATCATGGTTTTTTGTAATTAACATTGCTAAAAAAACATATACGTGAGTAATATTTTACTAAATTTATGTTAACAAAATGATAATATGCATATATTAGTGGCAACTAACTTTAAATTAATTAACATTATGAGTAGAATTTTAAACACAAAATGGTTGATGTTGCTATTGTTTTTAGGAGCCCCTTTTTCTATACTTGCACAGCAAGTATCAGGTGTTGTTAGGGATGACTCTGGCACATTGCCGGGCGTATCCGTTGTTGTGCAGGGGACTGCTACAGGAACCACAACAGATTTTGATGGAAAGTATGCTATTAATGCTGGTAAAGGTGCTGTTTTAGTATTTTCTTATGTGGGATATGAAACTCAAGAAAATGCCGTTACCGGAAATAAAATGAATGTAACCATGCAATCGGGAGTTGCCTTAGATGCTGTGGTTTTAACAGGAAACAGGGCGAAGCCAAGAACAATATTAGATTCTCCTGTGCCTATAGATAATATTGGGTTAGAGGAAATGAGAAAAACAGGACAACCTACAATAGATAAAATGTTGACTTACAAAGTACCATCATTTAACTCTACAACTCAAACCATATCTGATGCAACAGCTCATTTTGATCCAGCAGATTTACGTGGTTTAGGACCAAGTAGAACGTTGGTTTTGGTAAATGGAAAGCGTAAAAACCAAAGTGCCTTAGTTTATATAAACGATACGCCGGGAAAAGGTGAGGTAGGTGTAGATTTAAAAAGTATTCCTGCCGCAGCTATTGAACGTATTGAGGTTTTACGTGATGGTGCTTCTGCTCAGTACGGATCGGATGCGATAGCAGGTGTGATTAACATGGTGCTAAAAAAGAATGTAGAATACACTACGGTAAATGTAAAATCGGGTGTAACTACGGAAGGTGATGGTTTTAATTATGGAATTGATTTAAATACAGGGTTGTCGGGTGAAAACGGTGGTTATTTAAATGTGACTGCTGGGTATTATGAACAAAAAAAAACAAATAGACCAGGAAGTCCTGGCACAGATGTTTTAATAGGTGTGGGGGCCGATGATCCAACATGGGGATCGTGGTTAGCTGATAATCCAGATTTAGGTATGAATGTTGGGCAACCAGAACAAAAAACACTTGATTTGTTTTTTAATGCGGGAATTCCTTTTAAAAATGATTCGGGTGAGTTTTATACGTTTGGTGGAGTAACCTCTAGACAAGGAAAAAGTTTTGCGTTATACAGAGCACCTTACTGGGTTGGGGATCCATATAATTTATTGCATGAATCTGGTTCGGATTATAATGGTTTTCAACCAACTTTTGAAACAGATATTTTGGATAATAACTTAACAGCCGGAGTAAAATGGAAACTATTTAATTTTGATGTTGATTTTAGTGGAACTTACGGGAGAAACAGAATTGATTACGATGTGAACAACACGTTAAATCCAGATTTAGGAGCAAACAGTCCAACTGAGTTTGGTGTTGGAGGATATACGTTTAGTAACTCGTTGGCTAATCTAGATTTTTCAAGAAGTTTAGGGCAACTTAATATTGCTTTTGGAGCAGAAATTAAACAAGAAAATTTTTCTGCAAGAGCAGGAGACCCAGCGTCTTATTATAACCCTACAGGAAATGGTAATGCACAATCTTTTCCTGGTTTACAACCTTCTAATGCTGTGCGCGCCGATAGACATAATTATGGTGTTTATGGAGATTTAGAATGGGAACCAACCGATGCTTTATTGATTGGTGGCGCTATTCGTTACGAAGATTTTAGTGATTTTGGAGATAATGTTTCATGGAAGGTTAGTGGGCGTTATTCTTTAGGAGATAAAGGGGCGTTAAGAGCTTCTTATAGTACAGGGTTTAGAGCACCATCGTTACATCAAATATATTTAAGTAATGTGCAAACTTTGGTTTCTGGAGGTAGTATTTCAAACCAAGGAACATTTAATAATGTAGATCCTATTATTAGAGAAGATTTAGGTGTGCCTCAGCTTACTGCGGAAACATCTAAAAATATTTCAGCCGGTATTACTTATAAAATTAAGCCTAATTTATCGGTTTCGGCAGATTTCTATAATGTAAAAGTAGACGATCGTGTTTTGTTTACAGGAGAAATTGGTTTCGACGGGGATGCCTCATCAATAAACCCTGTGGAAACTGTATTAATTGCTAATTCTATTACTAGTTTAAAGTTTTTCGTGAATGCAGTAAATACAAATACCTCAGGTGTTGATTTAGTTGTTAACTATACTAATATCGAATTAGGTAAAGGTATTTTGAATGCAGCTTTAGCTGCTAATTTTAACGAAACTACAATTGAAGGAGAGATTGATACACCTCCTATATTTGCTGCAAACGGTTATGATATTTTTAATAGAAAGGAGCAATCTAGAATTACTTCATCTAGACCTAAGTCTAAAGTGTTATTAGGTTTGGATTATAATATAAGTAAATGGAATTTTATATTGAACAATACTTATTTTGGAGAGGTTAGCTGGCAACATTCTAACAATGGTTTAAATGGAGCAGATTTTGGAGATGGACCATTGCCTTTAGATGATGCTGCTTACGATCAAACTTTTGCTGGTAAAGTAATTACAGATTTAATTATTGGTTATGAGTTTAGCGAAAAGGTTTCGGCTAATATTTCGGTAAATAACTTACTTAATGTTTATCCAGATGAAATAGATACAAAAGGTGATTTTGTTACGGATCTTGGTGGGCGTTTTAAATATCCTTGGGAAGTAAATCAATTTGGATTTAATGGAACGGTTTTAAATGCGAGTATAGCGTTTAAGTTTTAGAGCAAATATAATCTGCTTGTAATTAGTTTTGTAGGCAAAGTATTTAATTGAATTTTTTTATATAGAAAGCCCCATAATTTGGAGTTTATTCTAAATTATGGGGCTTTCTATATATTATAGTAGATTTTTTTAAAAGTTTAAATAATTCTTTAGAATAAAAATAAACGTCTATTTAACGCTTTTTTTGTTTAATTTATAGTTTTTTTATTTCGTTATGTCATTGTAGTTCATTTAGTTATGAATATTGATGAATTCTCAGTAAATTTAATAAAGTGTTAAAAATATTATTGCAATTACGGGTCTTTTGTTATTAAAATAGAATTTATCGGTGTTATATTATTTCGCTAAGTAGCTAGTTTGTAAGATAATATGCATATATTAGCTAGAACTAATTCAAAATAAATTATAACTATGATTAAAATTCTACATTTAAAATGTCTGATGTTTCTATTTTTTATAGGTTTATCAGGAGAGGCAATAGCCCAAGAAGTTTCAGGAACTGTAACGGATGATTCTGGTGCCTTACCAGGAGTTTCTGTAATTGTAAAAGGTACCTCAACAGGTACAACCACAGATTTTGACGGAAAGTACACTATAAGTGCGAGTAAAGGCGCTATTTTGGTGTTTTCATACGTTGGTTATGAAACACAAGATAAAAAAGTTCATGGACATGTCGTGAACGCAACCATGCAATCTGGTGTAGCATTAAATGAGGTTGTTTTAATTGGTTCTAGAAATAAGTCTAGAACTTCAATTGATACCCCAGTACCGGTGGATGTTATTGATATGTCTGAGATTGCTACATCTGGACCTCAAACAACAATAACTGAAATTTTAAATTATGTTGCTCCGTCGTTTACATCAACAACTCAAACTGTTTCAGATGGAACAGATCATGTGGATCCGGCGTCATTAAGAGGTTTAGGGCCAGATCAAGTTTTAGTTCTAATTAATGGAAAAAGAAGACACAAATCTTCATTAGTAAATGTAAATGGTACTGTTGGAACGGGTACTGTTGGAACAGATATGAACTCAATTCCTACTGCTTCAATAGAAAGAATAGAAGTTTTAAGAGATGGCGCAGCAGCTCAATATGGATCTGATGCCATTGCTGGTGTTATTAACCTTGTTCTTAAAAAAGCAACGAATGAATTAACCTTAAATGTTAACTCGGGTGCAAATATGAGTAAGCATTCTAATCAGTATAATGATGGAGGTACAGATGGAGAAAAATTCCAGTTAGATGCTAACTATGGTTTAGACTTAGGAGATAATGGAGGTTATATTAATTTTACGGGGTCTTTAAGTACAAGAGGAGCAACCAATAGAAGTGATTCAATGGGACAGCCTATTTATACTATGTTTGATATTGCAACAAGAACATTAGGATATGATGCGGCTTATGCTATGGATCCTAGTGATTTAGCTAATTACGTGGCTGGATTAGATCCAACATTACAAGCTGTTTATGATAGCGGTGTTATTGCGGGCGATTCTTTTTTAGATATTATTAGTTCGGATTCTGCAACTTTTATTGGTGATACATCAAATGCAGCTCCAATTTCAGATTACGAATTAGCGCAACGTGGTTTAACACGTGATGATTTTAGAATGAAAGTTGGACAATCTAAATTAAGAAGTGGACAATTTATGATGAATATGGAGATTCCTTTAGATGATAATGGCTCTGCTATTTATTCTTTTGGAGGCATGAGCTTTAGAGATGGTTCGGCGGCAGGTTTTTATAGAAGACCAGCTTATACAGATGGTAGAGCTAATACTGAAGCTTTTCCGAATGGGTTTTTACCGCATATAGCTTCCCGTGTTATAGATAAATCTATAGCTGCTGGTATTAAAGGTAAAATAGGTGATTGGGATATAGATTTCTCTAACACTTATGGTGTGAATAGTTTCGATTTCACCATTAAAAACACGGTTAATGCAACTTTAGGAGCTTCTTCTCCAACAGAATTTGAAGCTGGTGGCTTTTCATTTGCGCAAAACACTACAAATTTTGATTTGTCAAATTTTTATGAAGATACTTTTGAAGGTTTAAATGTAGCTTTTGGTGCTGAATATAGGCTTGAAAATTATCAATTAGTTGCTGGTGAAGAGGCTTCGTATTCAAAATATGATACAAATGGAGAAATTGTTACAAACTACACAGACCCGAGTAATCTTGTAACCAGTTATTTTGGTGAAGGTGTTCCTGGTGGAGCTCAGGTTTTTCCTGGATATAGACCAGAAAATGAAGTAGATCAAAATAGAAATAGTTTTGCTGCTTATGTTGATTTAGAAGCAGATTTTACAGAAGCTTTTTTATTGAGTGCAGCATTGCGTTACGAGAATTTTAATGATTTTGGAAAAACCTTTAACTGGAAGTTGTCTTCTAGATATAAATTATCTGAGAATACGGCAATTCGTGCAGCAATAAGTACTGGATTTAGAGCTCCAGATTTACATCAAATTTATTTTAATGCTACAGCAACACAATTTGTTGGAGGTATTCCAATTGAGCAAGGGACTTTTGCAAACAATAGTAGATTGGCTGATTTGTTGTTAATACCTGAGTTGGAAGAGGAAACTTCATTTAATGCAAGTTTAGGGTTTACTGCAAAAATACCGAGTGCTGGTTTAAAAATTACTATCGACGGTTATATTGTAAATGTTGATGATAGAGTAGGTATAACAAGAAGTTATACACCATCCACAACGGAGCAACAAGCAATTTTTGATGCTGCGGCTGCTGGTGCTGCTAAATTTTTTACCAATGGTTATGATACGGAGTCTAGAGGGCTAGATATTGTAATAGATCATAAAACTAGTATTGGTACAAATGGGACTTTAAATAATATATTATCTGGAACATTTTCTAAAACTGAAGTGAAGAATGTTAAATCTATTCTTGGAACAGAAATTTTAGATGAAACCCTTAAAGGGTATATTGAAGATGCTATGCCTAGAGCTAAAGTGAATTTGACAAATAATTATTCGAATGGTGATTGGAATTTTATGTTGCGTAATGTGTATTTTGGTTCTGTAAACGATCCGGATTTTAGAGGATCCGCTACTCCAGTTACATATGGCGAAAAAATTATTACCGATTTATCTTTAACATATAATTTCTCGGATAATTTAAAACTTACAGCAGGTGCAAATAACCTGTTGGACGTTTATCCAGACGAAGTTCCTTTTGAAGGTTCTCAATACGGAGATCAATTTATTTTCTCTCGTAGAACTTCTCAATTTGGTTTTAATGGACGTTATGTTTTTGGTAGATTAACGTTTACTTTAAAATAATAAAAAGTATTTATTAATATTATTAAAAGCCTCGTAAATCTATAGATTTACGAGGCTTTTTTGTTGAGGTATAGTTTTAAAGCAAGGGGTTTAATATGAATAATAGCTTATTGTAAAATTAAGAAATAGTATTTCGTTTGGTTATAGTTATTAACTTTTTCAAGCTGTGCTAAAGCTCGTTTTTGTCTAAAGTAAATATCGTATTCATTTACACTTCAACTAAAACAATATTAATTAAAAACCCAGACGTTTCAATTAAGAAAGTCTGGGTTTTCGCTATTAATCGAGTTAGTCACACAATTAAATTAATCTATATTTGTGCCAATTTTATCGACATTTTTATATTTAGCAGCTCTGTTTTTAAATAGCCACATTTTAAATTGTGTTACTAAATAAAACAGAATTGGTACAATAATTAGAGTTAAAAAGGTGGCTACAAAAAGCCCATATATAACCGTCCATGCTAATGGTCCCCAGAATATAACGTTATCTCCACCTACATAAACGTTAGCATCAAAATCGCTAAGAAATGTAAAGAAGTTAATATTTAAACCTGTTGCCAATGGAATTAAACCTAGTATTGTTGTTATTGCGGTTAATAAAACTGGACGTAAACGTGCTTTTCCACCTTTAACTATGGCTTCTAGAAGTTCACTGTTTTCAATGTATTGATCTTCTTCTAAATCGTGTTCAATCTTTTTTCTATCAATTAAAAGCTGTGTGTAATCTAAAAGTACCACACCGTTATTTACCACAATTCCTGCTAGAGATATAATTCCCATCATGGTCATCATAATAACAAAAGAACTTCCAGTAATTACAATACCACCAAATACCCCTATTAAACTAAGGAAGATTGCTAACATGATAATAGCTGGTTTTGAAACCGAGTTAAATTGAAATATTAGAATGAAGAAAATTAAACCTAAACCGGTGAAAAATGCACCAAGTAAAAAAGCCATTTGTTTGTTTTGTTCTTCAATTTGTCCCGTATAATCAATTTTAACTTGGTCTGGCTTTGCGGTGAATCCTCTCATTTCATTTCTAATTTTTGAAACAATAGCACCTGCATCTGTAAATCCTGGAGCTAAGGCTGAATAAAGAGTTACTACACGTTTTACATCTCGATGTTTAATGGCACTAAAGCCTGAGTTGTTTTTTTGTTTAGCAACCGTAGAAACAGGTATTTCTTTTATTTGACCAGAAGCCATATCTCTAAACGTTATTTTTTGATTAAAAATTGCGCTTGTGTTGTATCTGTTTTCTTCATTAAAGCGCACATAGATATCATAGTCATCTCCATCTTTTTTATAAATGCCCGCTTTTGCACCAAAAATAGAGTTACGAAGTTGTTGGCCAACTTGGCTTGCAGTTACGCCTAATTCTCCTGCTTTTTTTCTATCAACAACCACTTGCATGGATGGCTTAGACTTGTTAACATCAATTTTTAACTCATCAATACCTTGAATATTTTTTGAATTAATAAAATCGCGCATTTTTTCGGCGGTGTTTATCAATTCAGTATAATCTTCACCTTCTAATTCTATATTTATTGGGTATCCTGCAGGAGGTCCAACGGCATCTTTTTCAACGGAGATAGCAACACCTGGGTAAATATCTTTCAAGTCTGCTTGTACCTTTTTTAGTAACTCGTTACTATCTTGGCCGCGTCTAAACTTAAACTCACGCATCGATGCTGTAATTTTAGCACGATGTGGCATTTCGGCTGCAGAACCACCATCGGTTTGTGGGTTTCCGGCGCCTTCACCAACTTGAGATACAGCACTTTCGGTTAAGAAATTGTAGTCTCCATCTTTGTAAATAGGATCGTTAATGATTTTGTAAACACGTTGTTCTATATCTTTCGTGATGGTATTTGTTTTTTTAATATCGGTACCTTCAGGATATTCTATGTAAACAATAATTTGGTTAGGCGTATTGGCTGGAAAAAACTCTACTTTGGTACGCTGATTACTAACTGACGACCCAAAGCCCATAAACGCAATAAATAGTAAAATGACGGTGGCAATAGTTATAAAAATTGGTTTTTTACCACTTAAGGCGAAGCGTAATGATTTTTCATATGTGCGTTCCCAAATAGGTAAAAGATTATTTTGAAAACTATTGGTCCATTTTCTTAAAAACAGTCTGAATATCCAAAGTAAAATTACTGTGATAATCATAAGTGTTCCTAAACCTTTATAGCTTCCACCAAAGATGAAAATCAAAACACCTAATACACTTAGGATTATAGTTATTCTAAAAATTTGTTTTAATGGCATATCTACATCTTCAATAGTCATAAATTGAGAGACAATTACCGAGTTAAAAAATATCGCAACAAATAAAGATGATCCTAAAACAACGGATAACGTTATTGGAAAGTATATCATGAATTGCCCCATAACACCTGGCCATAAACCTAAAGGAATAAATGCTGCAACCGTTGTAGCTGTTGATATGATAATAGGAAAAGCAATTTCTCCAATACCTTTTTTAGCCGCTTCTATACGGGTCATGCCTTCATCACTCATTAGTCGGTGTACGTTTTCTACAACAACAATACCGTTATCGACCAGCATACCTAAGCCCATAATTAACCCGAAAAGGATCATGGTGTTCATGGTGTAGCCTAAAAGTTCTAATATCATTAAAGACATAAACATAGACATTGGGATTGCAAAGCCCACGAATAGCGCACTTTTAAAGCCCATAAAGAACATTAAAACGGTAACAACTAATATGATACCAAATATAATATTGTTCACTAAATCGTCTACTTGACCAATGGTTTTGGAAGATTGATCGTTTGCAATACTTACTGTTAGATCTGGAGGAAAAACGTTTGCTATAGCATCATCAACAATAATTTGAATTTGTTCTGCCGCAGCCACCATATTTTTACCAGCACGTTTTTTCACATCTAGCATAACTACGGGATGCCCAAATTCTCTGGCGTATGTTGTTCTATCTTCATCTTTAAAGGTTACCGAGGCAACATCTTTTAAGTAAATGGGATTGTAACCTTCAGATTTTACAACAAAACTCTCAAGCTCTTTCGGATCTTCAATTTCACCGAGTATACGTATGGTACGTCGTTGTCCGCTAGTAATTAAATTACCTGCAGACATGGTTAAGTTTTCGCTGTTTATGGTGTTAATAATATCTGAAAAACTCACTTGTGCAGCCATCATTTTATAGATATCTACCGCAACTTCAACTTCTTTGTCTTGAGCACCACGAATATCTACTTTTTTAATTTCTTGAAGACTTTCAATTTCATCTTGAAGATATTCTCCAAACTCTTTAAGTTTATCTGTTGGGTAATCTCCAGAGATATTAATGTTTACAATTGGTGTTTCTTCAGATATGCTTAAATCGAAAACATCTGGTTCAACTTTGGCTCCATTAAATGAAGGCCAGTCTTCACTAGCTGTTTTAGAATCTATTTCGTCTTTAATCTTAGATTTTGCAGCCTCAACGGATATGCTTTCATCAAATTCAACAATAACAATGGAGTAATCTTCTTGTGAGGTTGAGGTGATTTCAACAATATTACTTATTGTTTTAATTTGGTCTTCAATAGGGTCTGTAATAAGTTTTTCAATATCTTCGGCGGTATTCCCCGGGTAAATCGAACTTATATAAATTTTAGTTTCTTTTATCTCAGGAAAATTCTCTCTCGGCATGCTAAAATATGCTCCAGTACCTAAAAACAGTATGGTTGCAATTAAAACATACATGGTTGTTTTATTGTTAATAGCCCAAGTGGATAACCAAAACTCTTTATCTACGCTTTTCTTTTTATCAGTCATTTTTTGGTCTTTAAAATTATTTAGCGTCTTTGTTAACAAGAATTCTTACATCTTGTCCTTCTTTAACGCTACGCGCACCTTCAACAATAATTTCTTCATTGTGTTCAATACCCGATAAAATTTCAATAAAATCGCCTTGAGTTTTTCCTGTTTCTACAATAACACGTTTTGCTTTGGCTAAATTGTCTTTTTTGTCTGTAATGGTATAAATGTACTGTTGACCTTCTGCATTTTCCGATATAATACTTTGCGGAATTAAAAACGCTTTATTGTTGGTGTAATCGTTAATTTTAAGCTTTGCCGTAAGGTTTGGTTTTATTTGTCTCTCTTTATTTGAAATTGCAATTTCCACTCTAAATGTTCTGTTTGCTGGATTAATAAAGTTTCCTGCTTGGCGTATTTTTGCGTCTATTTCTTTTCCTAAAACAGGAAAGTTTACTTTAACCTCTTTTCCTTTTGTTACTTCAGAAATGTAGCGCTCAGGAACTTCAGTTTCAATATACATGTTATCTAGGTTTACAATTCTAAATAATTGTGATTGTCCAGGAGCTACAACACTACCTTGGTCTGTTATTACATCGTCTATAGTACCAGAAAACGGAGCGCGAACAATGGTTTTCCCTACTTGTTGCTGTAATTGGTTAACAGCTTCTTGTTGTGCTTCAAAATTAGATTTAGCTTGTAAATATTGAATTTCACTACCTATTTTTTGGCTCCATAAACGGTCTTGGCGTTCAAAAGTTGTTTTAGCTAAATTAGTTTGTATTTTTATTTGTGCTAATTGTTGTGTTAAGCCACCATCGTCAATTTTCGCTAACATTTGGCCTTTACTTACGTGTTGACCTTCTTTTACATAAACCCGTGATAAGATGCCTGAATACTCAGGAAAAACAATTAAATTTTGCTTTGTATCTACACTACCTTGTAACTCTAGGTAGTGAGTAAAAACAATTTCTTTAGCTGTAAAGGTTGTAATTAAAGGTATTTTAGTTTGTGGATCTAATGTTTTTATTTTTGCATCTAGTTGTTTTAATTGATCTGCAATTTCTTGAGAAGAAACATCTAATTCGGCCTTCTTTTCTCTTATTAATTCCAAATTATTAGTCTCAATAATAGCTTCAACAGATTTGTTTTTTTTGCCACCACATGATGAAAGCACTAGGGTTGTGAGTAATAGTGAATATATATATTTCATTGTATTGTTGAGTTTATTAAATTATATAGTGATTAGTATATTTTTTTGATTGCGTTTTAATCTTCTTGATTTGTAATGGTTTCCAGTGCTACTTTGTTGTTTATTACATTTAGCATGGCTTGTAAAAACTCTTGTTGTGCTGTGTAAAGTTGTGTTTGTGCTTGTCTTAAATCGAAACTAGAAGCAATACCTTCAAAAAATTTAGTTTGATTTTTTTTCTCTATACGTTCCGCAAGGTTTAAGTTTTCTTTTTTATTAGAGTATTCTTCAATAGCAAATTGATAATCACTTTTTGCCGATGCAATTTCTAGTTTTAAACGTTGTTCGGTTTCTGTTAAATCGTCTTTTGCTTTTTCAAAATTAATACGGGCGCGTTGGGTTTTAGCTTTGGTACCTCCCGAACTAAAGATTGGAACGCTTAAGTTAACACCAAACAGACCATACCCATAATATTTTGTTTTATTTTGGAATAAATCGAAATCGTCACTGTAAGCAATATAACCTCCAGATAAAAAGGTGCTAAGTGTTGGTAAGTTTTTAGCTTTTTCTAGTTTTAATAATAGCTCTTTAGATGTTTTATCATTTTTTGCTATTTTGTAATCTATGGTGTTTTCTACAGAGAAAGGATTGTTTATAAAGCTTAAATCCATGTTTTTAGCCGCAAGTGTTTCTAAGTTATCAGTAAGTACGGTTTTGCTTTCAATGTCTATACCTAGATTGATGTTTAGCATTTGGTAAGCTACTTTTTTTAGTCTAATGCTGTTGTTTAAGTTGCTGTTAATACTTGATAACGTAATTTTTAGCTGCTCTACGCTTTCTTCTTCTTCTAAACCGTTTTCATAAATTTGAGTAATTTCATCTAGATTTTTTTGAAGAGTTATTTTATTACGTTCTAAGATGGCAACACTTTCTTCTGTTAATAACACATTTCCGTATGCATTAACAACGGCTTTTCTTACCTCTAAATCGGTTTTGATTTTGGCGTGTTTTGAGATTTCTAAATAAACCTTAGCAGATTGCAGTCCAACAATATAAGAACCATCAAACAATAATTGAGATAAAGTGGCTGAAGCATCTAATGAATGTTTTAAGCCAAAAGCAAAAGCTTCATTTGTACCATCTCCATCAAAATCTGCTAGAGAAACTTGCTGTTTTAGCCAGTTTTGATAATCTACAGTAGCATTAAGTTGAGGCAACCCTGTTGCTGTGGTTTCCCATTTTTGCTTTTTTGCAGCTTCAATGTCTCTGCCTGCATTTTTGGCTGTTCTATTATTTTCTAACGCAAAATTAATAGCATCCTCTAAAGAAAAGCTTTGATTATTTTCTTGCGAAATAGCTGTTATAGAAACTAATAAACTAAAAAATATAATTAGTTTGTTTTTCATTTTATGATTGAGTTTTTGTTATAAATTTATTTAAAGTTTCAAATCCTTTTTCGGTAACAATGGCTCTTAAGTGGTATTCTAAGTAACTTTCCATTAAGTAATCCATAGAGAATAACTCCGTTGGAAAAATGGTGCCATCTTTAATGCCTGTCATTCCATTAAAATACATTCTAGAAATAAAACCGATATCTATATTGGCACGAAACAATTCTGTGTCTATTCCTTTTTGAAGACTATCACTAACGGAATCGTGCATTTTTTCAAATTGTTTTAAATGTAGAGACGCATATATTTGAGGGTAATATTTTTTAAGCTGAAATTGAGGTGATGATTTTTCACTCTCTAGATGGTTCATTACAAACATTTTTATATCGTACAATTCCTCAATTGGGTTTATCGAATTACTGCAAATGTTGTCTATCCCATTACAAATAAGATCGAAAACAGAAAACGAAACCGCTTCTACTAATTTAGTTTTATTGGCGAAATGTACATAAATGGTTTTCTTCGATATGCCCATTTCGTGAGCAATATCGTCCATTGTAACACTTTTAAACCCTAGGTTTAAAAATAGATCGGTGGCTTTTTTTACTATTTTTTCTCTCATAATTCGGGGCAAATGTACAACGGGAAACTTTAAAAACAAAAATAGTTTCCTGAGTTTTAATGATTTTTTAATATTAAATTTACTTTGAGGGTTTTTAATATGGTGAATTCCTTTATTTTTGTCCGATGCTTTCAATAGAAAAATACCAAAACGAATTTGTCTCTTATTTAGAGAAATACTCAACAGTAAAAGAACCTAAAAACCTTTACGAACCTATTCAGTATATTTTAGAGTTAGGAGGAAAAAGATTACGGCCTGTTTTAACTTTAATGGCTGCCGATATATTTGGGAGTAACTACAAAGGGGCGTTAAATGCAGCATTAAGTATAGAGGTGTTTCATAATTTTTCTTTGGTTCATGATGATATTATGGACGATGCGCCATTAAGACGTGGACATGAAACCGTGCACGAAAAATGGGATATAAATACAGGGATTCTTTCTGGGGATGCTATGCTTATTATGGCATATCAACTTTTTGAAAACTACGAAGCACCTATTTTTCTTGAACTAGCTAAGCTGTTTAGTAAAACGGCTTTAGAGGTTTGTGAAGGTCAGCAATACGATGTTGATTTTGAAACTAGAACCGATGTGAGTATTCCTGAATATTTAATTATGATTGAATATAAAACGGCTGTTTTGGTTGCTGCTGCCATGAAAATGGGAGCTATTGTTGCAAAAGCTTCAAAAGAAGATCAAGATAATATTTATAATTTTGGGCGTTATTTAGGTATCGCATTTCAATTACAAGACGATTATTTGGATGCCTTTGGAGATCCAAAAACGTTTGGAAAACAGGTTGGTGGTGATATTATTGAAAATAAAAAAACGTATTTATATTTGAAAGCGTTAGAGTTTTCTAATGATGAAGATTGTGCTACGTTAAGTCAATTGTTTGCATCGAATCCAGAAGATGTTAGCTCGAAAATAGAAATGGCAAAACAGTTTTTTGTGAATTCAGGATCGGCTGAAGCTACTAAAAAAGCGATAGAGGATTATACCTTAAAAGCCTTTGCAGTGTTGGAGTCTTTAAATATTCCGGATGATAAAAAAGCCACTCTTAAAACGTTTGGTAGTAATTTAATGAACCGTACGGTTTAAATATTTATTTTTTTCCAAGGACGTGTAAACCTCAATTATGAAATTACCAACTAATTTTGATCATTTAATTGAAGAAGCAAATGCTTTGAATTTATATGAAAAACTAATTTTACAACTAAACAAAGATTTTTTGTTGGCAAATGTAGATTTGGATTTTCATGTAGAGGTTTTACCATCTAGTTTAAAATTACTTCTACACGAAACGGTTTACAGGCTTATTCAAGAAAAATTTAACGAGTATTTAAATTTACTTTACATTATTGATGTTTCTGAAAAGGAAGTAAAGGCTTTGAATGGTGATGATATTTTAGAATTATCTGAAGCTGTTACTTTTTTAATTTTGAAACGCGAATGGCAGAAGGTTTGGTTTAAAAACAAGTATTCATAATTTAATGAAGATAATTTTGTCCTATTTAAAATATCTTCATATATTTGTAGTGTAAAATTAATATTATGTTTTCTAAAGCTTGTGAATACGGAATTAAAGCAGTTATTTTTATTGCTATAAAATCCTACGAAGATTTGCGTGTTAGTCCCAAAGAAATAGCCGAAAAAATTGATTCTCCTCAAGCGTTTACTGCAAAAATTTTACAATCTTTAGTACATCATGATATTGTAAACTCTATAAAAGGAGCGCATGGTGGTTTTGAAATACAAAAAGATAGAATTAGCCAGATTAAATTAGCCGAAATTGTAAAGGCTATTGATGGCGATAGCATTTATATGGGTTGTGGATTAGGTTTAGAAAAATGTGATGAAAACCATCCGTGTCCTGCACACGACAAATTTAAAATTGTTAGGGATGAGCTTCAAAACATGCTAGAAAACACAACTCTAGAAGAATTAGCGCTTAATATTAAATCTGGAACATCATTTTTAAGAGTCTAAAAAAAATTTAAATATAAATAGGATAAATTTATCCGAAATAAAATAATTATGGAAACATTACATACAGATACACAAAAACAAATAGGACAATTTGTTGCCGAAGATTTTAGAACTGCGGCTGTTTTTTCTAAACACAAAATAGATTTTTGCTGCAATGGAAACCGATCTATTGAAGAAGCTTGCGAAAAAAAAGGAATTGATAGTAATAGATTGCTGGAAGAGCTAGAGGCTGTATTAAATACGTCTACAGGTCAATCTATAGATTATAAATCTTGGCCTTTAGATTTGCTTGCAGAATATATTGAGAAAAAACACCACAGATATGTGGAAGAGAAGATTCCGGTATTACGTCAGTTTTTGGATAAACTTTGTAAAGTGCATGGTGAGCGTCATCCCGAGCTTTTTAAAATTAATGAATTATTTACAGCTTCGGCAGGAGAATTATCGGCTCACTTGAAAAAAGAAGAACTTGTGCTTTTTCCTTTCATAAAAAAAATGGTAAAAGCCACTTTAGATAAAAGTGCTGTTCAAGCTCCACATTTTGGAACTGTTGAAAACCCTATCGCTATGATGATGGAAGAGCATGATACCGAAGGCGGACGTTTTAGACAGATTGCTGAACTTACTGATAATTATACGCCTCCGGCAGATGCTTGTAACACTTACAAGGTAACATATGCTATGCTAGAAGAATTTGAAAAAGACTTGCATTTACACATACATTTAGAAAATAATATTTTATTTCCTGAGGCTGTAAAATTGGAGAAACAGTTTAGTTAATATTAAATATTAATTAGTATTTTAATTAAGAAATCCTGGAGCATTAATTTTAAAAATGTTCTGGGATTTTTGTTGTTAACACATATAATTATATGTGTTTCACTTTTTTTGTTGATAATCTGTTAGAGATTTAAATGCCGTCAAAACAAGCAAGTAACTGAAAATGTTTAGCTGATTTTAATCATGTTTATTTGCCTTTTTTTTGAATAACTTTAAGAATTAATCGGTAACGCTATGAAAAACATACTCTTACTTTCTGATTTTTCTACTAATTCGAAAAATGCCATACACTATGCTATGCGTTTTTTTAAAAATCAAAAATGTATATTTCATCTAATGCATGTGCATAAAACAGGTAGTTATACATCCGATGATTTAATGCATTCTCCAAAAGAAAGTATTTACGAATCCATTACGCGAGAACCTCGAGAGAAGTTAAATAGCATAAAGGAAGATTTAAAGGAAACTTATAAAAACCTTAATCATCAATTTGAAATTCATATAGATTTTGATGTATTTATAGATGCAATTAATCAGGCGGTAAAAAACAAAAAAATAGACTTTATCATTATTGGAACAAATGGTGCTACAAGTGCTAAGGAAATTTTTTTGGGTAGCAATACTATTAATGTGATTAGAAAAGTGAACTGTAAAACTTTAGTTATTCCCGAAGATTACAGATTTACGCCAATTAAAGAATTATTGTTGCCATTAGATCCTCGAGATGTTATTGATGGAAAACAGTTTACGGACTTATTAGAGTTTATGGAAACCTATCAATTAAATCTAAATGTTTTGAGAGTTAATCCTAATAAAGAAAATGCAGAAATAGAGAAACAAGATGTATCTAATCTATCCATTTTAAAATGTAAATATCAAGTTGTAAATAATGTCCCAATAGATTTTGCTGTGCTAAGTTATTTGAAAACAAACACTATAGATTTTATTTCTTTATTTGTAAAAAACAAAGGCTTTCTAGAGCATTTATTTTCAAAAGGAAATACTAAGATTAATATTTCTAAAATACCAAAACCTATGCTTGTGTTACATGGCTAATCACCGGGCTTTTAATTTCAACCAAACAAAATAATTTTTATTTAAAATTAAAATAGAGGTTTACTATTACGTAAAATGTAAGAATGCCCAAAAAAAGTGTGCTTATTTTAGAGTTCTAAAGTACTCTAAAATAGCTCTTGCATCTTCTTCTGTAAGGTGTTGGTTTGCCATTGGAGCTCCATTAAATTCTTTTAATAAATCTTTCGCTAATGGATCTTCTTTTACCATTTGCTCAGGATTTAATATCATATTCATAACCCATTCTGGAGTTCTTCGTTCTAAAACACCAGTTGGAGCAGGACCTATAAATTTTTTATCGGCTCTATGGCATGCGGTGCACATTTTTTTATATACATCGGCTCCATGTGTAGCCATTTTTTGATCTACTTCTGCAGCGAGCGTTACAGATTTGATTGGTCCAATACCTTTATTGGCTAAATCTATCTTTTTAGATGCAGGAACTTGTTCTGCTTTTTGGGTAGTGGCTTTTTCAGTTGGTGCTGTTTTTTGGTATGAGAAGCCTTCTTTCTTCTTTTCGTCTTTGCTTCCACAACTTATTAGTAGTGTTACAAATAATACAGCCATTAATTTTAGTGCTCGTTTCATGTTCTACGAATTTTACTACTCAAAATTAAAGACTATTCTAGGTTTAAAACATGATAAAAATCATAGTTAATATGCGGATATTTTATTTCTTGTTGTGATCTTTATAATTTTGATGATGGTTTAAGGGAGAATGAGTCTATAGTTAGTTTTTTAGAAGATTAATTTTTTAAAATAAATACTAAATTTTTATAAAAAGCACCAATGTCTATACTTGTATTACTCGCTTAATTATATTTGTAGATAATTAAATAGGTTTGCTATATTTAGTATTCCATAAAACCTGATAATGCCTAAAAAATTAGTAGTAGTCTGTTTATTTAATTTTCTAATTGCAGCCTTAATGGGTTTGGCTTTGCGCTATTCATTTTTAGATTCGGTAGGGTTAAATTATAGGTTTTTAACGCATGCACATTCTCATGTAGCTATGTTGGGTTGGGTGTATTTAATGCTTTACGTATGCATTGTGCATTATTTTGTACCCGAAAACAAACCAGTTTTCACGAAGTTATTTTGGTTTACGGAATTTGCCGTTATCGGGATGGTATTAAGTTTTCCCTTTCAAGGCTATGCGGTTGTTTCTATATCCTTTTCAACCTTGCATATTTTTTGTAGTTATTATTTTGTTTACCTCGTTTGGAAACATCATAAAACAGAATCTATAGTTACTAGTAGGTTATTAAAAACAGCGCTCGTTTTTATGGTTGTGTCTACAGCAGGAGTTTGGTGTTTAGGACCTGCGGTGTCTATGTTGGGGCAAGCTTCTGCATTTTACCAAATAGCAATTCAATTCTTTTTACACTTTCAGTTTAATGGATGGTTTTTAATTGCCGTTTTTGCAGTGTTTTTTCATCTATTTAAAGTTGAAAACACAAAAGTATTCAGGCTTTTTTACTGGGTGTTAATAGCATCGACCATTTTTACTTTTGCACTTCCTGTTCAATGGTTTGCTCCACATGGCTTATTGCCTTGGATTAATGGGTTTGGAGTTGTTTTGCAGCTTGTGGCACTTGTTTTGTTTATAAAACTTATTAAGTTTAAAGCTTACCAGAAACTCAATAAAGATAAAAGTATTGTGATTAACTTATACCGTTTTGCTGTTCTTTGCTTTGTTTTAAAAACTGTTTTCCAAGCATCTTCTATTTTTCCGGAATTTTCAAACGTGGTTTACACACATCGTAATTTTGTTATTGGTTTTATTCATTTGTTAATGCTTGGTGTAATTTCTGGATTTCTGTTTTCTTTTATTCTGAAAAATAATTTATTAACCTACTCCAAAATAGCTTATGTTGGACTATATAGCTTTTTAAGCGGATTTATTTTAACTGAAATTATGTTGCTTATTCAAGGTTATAAGTTTTTTGTTGGAAGCGGGATGTTGCCAAATTATTACCTGTTACTTTTTTTATGTAGTATTTTATTACCTTTCGGTATTGCTTTAATCCTGTTTAATTTAATAAAGAATAAGGTTGCTTAAAATCAATTTCAGGTAAAAATTGAGTCCTTGTTATTTAACCGTTTTTAAAATGGTTTCAATAGTTTCTTTATTGTCAACACCTAAACCTTCTTGTTGGTGTATTAATTCGCCTGCTGGATTAAATACACTTATAATATTGGAGTGAGAAAAATCTATAGGAGAAATTTCTTTGTATTTCATAGATAGTACATTCGCAAATTCACGAACGCCACTTTCTGTTCCTTGAAGAAACATCCACTGTTCGCCGTCCATAACATTTTCTATGGCAAAAGATTTTAAACGTTTTGGTGTGTCGGTTAATGGGTCTATACTTATTAAAACAAATTGAATATCTTTTATTTTTTCATCAGGAATTTGTGCTTCAATATTTCGCATATCGGCAACTAGTCTAGGGCAAGCTGCTTTACATGAGGTGTAAATCATTACCATAACTAAAGTTTTTCCTTTTAATTCTTTCAATTCAATCGTTTTGTTTTCTTCAGTTTGCCAAAGTGAGGTTAAATTGAATATCGATGTATCGGAAATTTCATTATCACTTAAAAGTTTTTCTGGTGTTGCATTAATGGATATTAAATCCATTTTACAAACAGTACAATTTCCTGGAGCGTTATAAGTTTTGTTGCCTTCGCATTTCATTGGGCATTGAAAAACTTGTGATGTTTCAGTGTTTTTCTTTTTATCAGAATTACAGTTTTGTAACAGCAAACCTGAAACAAATAATATAAGGATGTATTTTAAAGGTTTCATATAAGTTTATTTTTTTATAGGTTTTACGCAACGAAATCCTAAGTTTTTCATTGAGTATTTAGCTTTTAAACTTCCGCGTATAGCGTAACGCATAAATGCAGCATAGTTCATTAAGTCGGTTGCATTTAAAGAGGCGCTTCCACAGAATAAATTGGAATCTTTGTCTCCGTCTTTTCGCGATTCACCAGAAATTAAAACGGAATTAAAATCTAATGTCCATTCCCAAACTAAGCCATGTAGGTCGTAAATGCCCCATACGTTTTTAGGGCGTAATCCAATGGTGTTTTCATTGGAGTGTGGCGCTTCATACCAAGCTAGTATTTTTTTATTGAAGGATGGTTTAACGCGAGCATCCTTTGTGGTTTCGTCTGCCATGGCTGCGTATTCCCATTCATCTATGGTGGGTAATCGTTTGTCTTGGCATTCACAATAGGCTTTGGCGGCGTACCATGAAATATAAGTTGCCGGGCTATTTAGGTTTTCAGATGGTTTTAATTCTAAATCCGATTTCCAATTCGCTAAATAACTTTTATCTGAAAATAATTTTAGAATTTTAGATTTTTGCCATTTTGGATGTTCTTTTATAAAATTAAGATATTCTGCGTTGGTAACAGGGTAAACGTCCATTTCGAAATCTTTAACTTCTACAACAGTTGAATCTCTACCATATAAAGGAAGGTATCTACTGCCTTCAATATAAACCATACCTTTAGATTGGCTAAAAGCACATGTTTGGGTAACCAACAAAACAAACAATAATCTAAAGGCTAGGTTTTTCATAATATTACTTATTAGTTACTGTTTTTTACTTTTTCTACCATGGCTTTTGTAATTACTTTTTTAGAGTTGCCCCAGCTGTTATATACGTAGGTTAACACATTTGCAATTTCATCTGAAGATAACATTTGGCGTGTCATTACGCTGTTATATTTTTCACCATTAACTGTAAGTTCTCCTGTTTTACCATGAAGTACAATACCGATAGCGCGATCTACATCGGCGTTTAAATAATCGGATTTTGCTAAAGGAGGAAACGCATTTGGAATACCTTGACCTTCTGCTTGGTGACAAGCAAAGCAGGTTTGCATATAGGCTTGTTTGCCAAATTCCATTTGTTCGTCGAAAGATTTTGCTGGAACTTCAGAAGCTACAATTTCATCTGTTGTTGGCATGTTTTGAATTCCAGGGCCTTCTGGTAAATAAATATCATCACGTATTTCTCCAGAGTAAATCTTCTTGTTGAGTTCGCCTTCAACTTTAAGCATCCCTAAGGCTCCTTTGTTGAATGCTCTAAAAATAGAGTGATCAACAATAATAAAAGTTCCAGGTACTTCTACTTTAAGTTCTACCATGGCGGCTCCACCGGCTGGAATTAAGGTAGTTTGTACATTTTTGTTTATTTGTTCGCCTCCTTCAATATGTACTCTGTCGAATATTTCACCAATAACATGAAAAGAAGATACTAATCCTGGACCACCATTTCCAACAAAAAGTCTTACCGTTTCGCCCACTTTGGCTGTTAATGCATTGTCGCCTGTTAGTGCGCCTACTTTTCCGTTAAAAACAACATAATCGGCTGTTTCATTTACTGCTTTTTGCATGTCAAAAGGTTGTAAACCACGTTCACCGTTGGCACCTTTGGTGTAAAAATCACCTTGCATAATGTAATATTCTTTATCTACGGGAGGTAAACCACCTTCTGGCTCTACTAGAATTAAACCATACATACCATTCGCAATATGCATTCCAACAGGAGCAGTAGCACAGTGGTAAACATATAAGCCAGGGTTTAACGTTTTAAAACTGAATGTTTTTTCGTGTCCAGGAGCAACAAAAGAAGATTCTGCTCCTCCACCAGGTCCCGTTACTGCATGCATATCTATATTGTGGGGTAGTTTGTTGTCTGGGTGGTTTTGTAAGTGAAATTCCACTTCATCACCAACTCTAGTTCTTATAAAACTACCAGGGACAGTTCCTCCAAATGTCCAGTACATGTATTTTACACCATCTGTCATTTCTCCTTCTTTTTCAAGAATCTCCATTTTTACGATAAGTTTTTTTGCTTTACGTCGCCCGATAGGAGTTGGTACATTTGGTGGAGATGTTAATTCTGCCATCATTTCTCTGCTTACAGGAATGTCTGCAGTGCTTTGGTATTCCTTTTCTTTAGAATCAAAGCAAGATGTTAATAATAAGGTGCTTAAAAATGTTAAGCTGCATAATAAGTGTGATTGTCTCATTAGTTTGTAGTGATTTTAATTAGTTTTCATTAATTAAGACAATTTTATCCTAATTAAGATTTCAAAAATAATGCTAACCGTAATTATAAAATATGACAAAAATCAGTTTTATAATTAAACGACTGTTTTCTAGTGTTATGTGTGCTGTATTTAGAAGTAAAACCGAACAAAGGGCGCCCAGGCTTGGGAATATATGCTTTTGTCCGTATCATATAACACATCATAGCGAATACCAAAAGTAACATTGCCATTACGATAACCCGCACCAAAATATAAAGCAGGAATCCAGTAGTTGTCGTTCGGTAGATTTAAGTTTCCGTTATATCGGCGATTTACGTTGAGTTCTTCAAATTCGGCTGATATTTGAATTTCGTTTATTGGATTATAGTAACCAATTAAACTTCCTCCTAAAATAGTTGATTTATAAATATTTTTCTGACTGTTGTATGTACCATTAATCCCTAAGCCTAATGAAAATGATTTGTTAAATTCATAAACTGCATTTGGAGCTAAAGTGCCACTAAAGAATTCGTCACCAAAATTTAAACCAATACCACCACCATATCTTACATGTTCCCAGAAATCACTTTTAAAATTTTGAGAATAGGATTGGTTAATCATAGAAATAAAAAAGATTAAAAAAACAGTAAGTGCTTTGTTTATTGGGAAAAAAAGTTTCATAAGAATAAGAAATGATTAGTAATTTAACAGTAATGACGGGTATATTCGTGAAATGTACATTATTTGCATAAATATAGTTAAAGAAACCTCTAATTTTACTAAAAGTTGTATTTTTGAGGAATATTTTGACTAACCTACAAAGGGATTAAGAATAGCAATGGATAAATTTTCATTTTTAAATACAGCACACACAGCATATTTTGCTGACTTATACGATCAATATTTACAAAACCCAGATTCGGTGGAGCCGAGTTGGAGAGCCTTTTTTCAAGGCTATGATTTCGGTAGTGAAAACTATGGATTAGAAGGTGATAGTGTAGAAAATATTTCTGCAGAAGTGCCAGAACAGTTACAAAAAGAATTTCAAATTGTAAGGCTTATTGATGGCTACAGAATGCGAGGACACTTGTTTACCAAAACAAATCCGGTACGTGATCGTCGTACATATTCACCAACATTAGAAATCTCTAATTTCGGACTTAGCGCAAACGATTTAGATACCGTTTTTACTGCAGGAGAAATTTTGGGTATTGGTACAAAAACGCTTCGCGAAATTATTGTACACCTCGATAAAATATATTGTCATTCTATTGGTGTCGAATATATGTATTTGCGTAACCCAGAAGTTATTGCTTGGTGGCAAGAACAACTTAATGCAAATGATAATCAGCCAAATTTTTCTGCTGATACTAAAAAATATATTCTTTCAAAATTAAATCATGCGGTTACTTTCGAAAACTTTTTGCAAACTAAATATGTTGGGCAAAAACGTTTTTCTTTAGAAGGAGGAGAGTCTTTAATTCCTGCCTTGAGTAATGTGCTTTTTTATGCTGTTAAAAAATACGGCGTTAAAGAATGTGTATTAGGTATGGCACACCGTGGTCGTTTAAATACACTTATCAATATTTTTAGAAAACCTTTGCATGAACTTTTTAGCGAGTTTGATGGTAAAGATTTTGAAGATATGGATATTGATGGTGATGTTAAATATCACTTGGGTTTAACGCTTGATAAAACTTATCAAAACGGTAAAACCCTTAAGATGAACTTGGTTCCGAATCCATCGCATTTAGAAACTGTTGCACCTGTAGCCGAAGGGATTACACGAGCAAAAATTGATGCGGATTATGATGGTGACGATTCTAAAATATTACCTATAATAGTACATGGGGATGCTGCAATCGCAGGTCAAGGTATAGTTTATGAGGTTGCACAAATGAGCCAGTTAGCTGGATATAAAACAGGCGGAACTGTACATATTGTTGTAAATAACCAAATAGGATTTACAACCAATTATTTAGATGCACGATCTAGTACGTATTGTACAGATGTGGCTAAAGTGACATTGTCACCGGTGTTACACGTAAATGCAGATGATGCAGAGGCTGTAGTTCATGCCGTTGAAATGGCATTGGAATACAGAATGCGATACAAAAAAGATGTATACATCGATTTATTAGGTTATAGAAAATATGGGCATAATGAAGGTGATGAGCCACGATTTACGCAGCCAAAATTATATAAAGAAATAGCGAAGCATTCTAATCCATTTAAAATTTATGCTGATAAATTAATAGCTGAAAAAACTGTTGATCAAGCATATGTTGATGATATTATTTCGGAATTTAAAGAGACTTTAGAAGGTGAGTATTCTAAGGCTAAAAAAGCCAAGTCGTCTATAGTTCGTGAGTTTATGCAAGAACGTTGGACAGATTTTGAGCGTCAAGGCTTAGAGTCTATGATGCAAACAGAAGATACATCTTATCCAAAAAATAAATTAGAAAGTATTTCTAAAGTAGTTTCTACAGTTCCAGCAGGTGTTAAGTTTTTACGCAAAGCAGAAAAAATTCTTAAAGGTCGAGAAAAAATGGTTTTTGAAACCGATACACTCGATTGGGGAATGGGAGAAACGCTAGCATACGGAAGTTTGCTTGAAGAAGGTTTTAATGTGCGTATCTCTGGGCAAGACGTTGAGCGTGGAACATTTAGCCACCGTCATGCTATTTTACGTGACGAAATTTCAGAAGAACGTATTAATTTATTAAATATCAATCCAGAGAGTAAAGGTAAAATGGATATTTATAATTCCTTTTTATCAGAATATGGTGTACTTGGTTTCGATTATGGTTATGCCATGGCAAACCCAAATACATTAACCATTTGGGAAGCGCAATTTGGAGATTTTAGTAATGGAGCTCAAATTATATTCGATCAATATTTATCGGCAGCTGAAGATAAATGGAAATCTCAAAATGGAATTGTAGTTTTATTACCTCATGGATATGAGGGGCAAGGTTCCGAGCATTCATCAGCAAGAATAGAACGTTACCTACAATTATGTGGTGAAGATAATATGACGGTTGCCGATTGTACAACACCAGGGAACATGTTCCACTTGTTACGTCGCCAAATGAAACGTAATTATAGAAAACCCTTAATTGTTTTCACTCCAAAAAGTTTATTACGTCATCCAAAAGCAGTTTCTAGTATAAAAGATTTAGCATCAGGAGAATTTCAAGAAGTTATCGACGATACTATTAACCCAACAAATGTTAAGAAATTAGTATTCTGTACAGGTAAATTTTATTACGATTTATTAGCTGAAAGAGAAGAACTAGGAAGAGAGGATGTTGCATTAGTGCGAATAGAACAGTTATTCCCGCTTCATTTAGAAAAAATACAAAGTGTTATTGATAAATATCCAAATGTTGAAAGTTACACTTGGGCGCAAGAAGAACCTAAAAACATGGGGGCTTGGATGCACATGGCACAACGTATGGATTTAGTGAAGTTAGAAGTAGCAGCACGTCCTTACAATTCTGTACCAGCACCAGGATCTAATACTAGAGATAAACGCAGACAACGTCGTGTAATCGATGAGGTTTTTGCAAATTAAATAAAAAGAATAAAATTCATATACAATTAAAATTATAAAGAATGATTTTAGAAATGAAAGTGCCTTCACCAGGCGAATCTATCACAGAAGTAGAAATAGCGACTTGGTTAGTTGAAGATGGCGATTACGTTGAAAAAGACCAAGCTATTGCCGAAGTTGATAGTGATAAAGCAACCTTAGAATTACCAGCAGAAGCAAGTGGTATTATTACGCTTAAAGCGGAAGAAGGTGATGCTGTTGAAGTTGGAGCTGTAGTTTGTTTAATTGATACAAGTGCAGAAAAACCAGCAGGTGGAGAAGCGCCAAAAGCAGAAGTTAAAGTGGAAGCACCAAAAGCAGAAGCGCCAAAAGTAGCTGAAGCAAAAACGTATGCTACAGGTTCTGCAAGTCCTGCCGCTAAAAAAGTTTTAGCTGAAAAAGGAATTGCTGCCTCATCTATTTCAGGTACGGGTAAAGCAGGCCGAATTACTAAAGACGATGCCGTAAAAGCAGTACCTTCTATGGGAACTCCAACTGGTGGTAGCCGTGGTACTTCCAGAAGTAAAATGTCTATGTTACGTAGAAAAGTAGCCGAACGTTTAGTTGAGGTGAAAAATACAACAGCGATGTTAACCACATTTAATGAGGTTGATATGTCGCCTATTTTTGCGTTACGTTCAGAATATAAAGAGACCTTTAAAACTAAACATGGTGTTGGTTTAGGGTTTATGAGTTTCTTTACTTTAGCAGTTGTTAGAGCGCTAGAAATGTATCCATCAGTGAATTCAATGATGGATGGTAAAGAAATGTTATCATACGATTTTTGTGATATTAGTATTGCTGTATCGGGTCCAAAAGGATTAATGGTACCAGTAATTCGTAATGCTGAAAACTTATCTTTTAGAGGTGTAGAGTCGGAAGTAAAACGTTTGGCACTTCGCGCAAGAGATGGTCAAATTACTGTTGATGAAATGACGGGTGGAACATTCACTATAACAAACGGAGGTGTTTTTGGTAGTATGTTATCTACGCCAATTATTAATCCACCACAAAGTGGGATTTTAGGAATGCACAACATTGTAGAGCGTCCGGTTGCTATTGATGGTCAGGTTGTAATTCGTCCAATAATGTATGTAGCATTATCTTATGATCATAGAATTATTGATGGTAAAGAAAGTGTAGGGTTCTTAGTTGCTGTAAAAGAGGCTTTAGAAAACCCGATAGAATTATTAATGAATAACGATGTTAGAAAAGCTTTAGAACTTTAAGTAATATTTAATATAGTAGTAAAAAAAGGGTGTTTCATAATTTATGAAACACCCTTTTTTTTGGTTTAGACGTATAATGAGAGAGCCTAAAACATTATATATAAGTTAAAGGATATCATTACGATAACTAAAATAAAAACAACAATTAATACAAATTTATTCAAAGGATTCCTCTTCTCTTCCATGATTTGTTCTTTTAGCATTTGTTTAAATTTTTAGTAGTTTAACTTATGTGGCTTTGCTAAATAATAGCATTGTAAAGGTATGTTGCTTGTAGTTTTAAAAAAATAAGTTTATGTACGTATTTTTATAATCGAGCTGTTTTTTTAGTTATGAAACAGAATCATTCGTATCTAAATTATTATTATCTAGAGCCAAATATATTTTGATATGGTAGAGTAAAAATTATTTCGCTTTATAAAAATTTGTGATTTACATGTTTTATAAGTGAATAGTGTAATTTTAAAATGTAAAAGACTCTAAATCATTACAATTTAGAGTCTTTTTTAATTCTCCCTAAGAACTAATTAATAGCACTGTAAAGATATAGTTTATTCCCGTAAGAAAAAATACGCACTTCTACTTATATTTATAAAAATGCTTTATTTACGGTAGCCCAGATGGCTAGAGAAGTTGGTTTTTTATCTAAATTTAATTTAGAAACTATGTTACTACGGTGTTTATCTACAGTTCTAACGGAAATAGATAATTCTTTGGCAATGGTATGGCTAGTTTTACTTTCTGAAATAAGACGCACTATTTTGAATTCAGATTTTGTTAATAGCTCTAAGTTTTTCGGTTTTGTATTGTTATTATGATCTAGATACGATGCAATCTCTTCGCTAAAATAAGGTTTTCCCTCTAACACATGTTCAATACAATTTTCTATTTCTTCAACAGCAAATTCCTTTAAAATGTACCCGTAAACCCCAGCTTCAATGGCTTGGTCGTAAACTTCTTCTTCTTTATCAAAAGTAATAAGTATTATTTTTGTTGGTAAACGGTGCTTTTTACAAGTCTCAGCAATTTCTAAACCTGTTTTATGTGGCATTCTAATATCTAGAATAGCAATTTCGGGTTCTAATTTTACAATTAAGTTATAGGCAGCGTTGCCATCTTCAGCACTTCCAATGATATTAAACCCTTTGGATGTTAAAAAATCGGTAAGACCGCGTAGCATTAACGGATGATCATCAGCTATTACTATAGTTGTATTCATTGACTAGTTGCTAGGAAGGTATTAATTGCTATTGCGTCTAATTTAAACGATTATAGCTTCAAATACAAGTATTTCTTTTCATAATCAATAATGCCCTTAGCTTTTTTCAAAATGTCGGCACCAATTATACCATCTACAGGCTTTGAGTTATGGTTTATAAGGGCTGTGTTTACATGAGATAAATTAAATAAAACGAGCACTACTTTATTGTGACTCCATTTTCCAATTTTGACTTTATTTTTTTTAGACATTTTGGTGTCCATATCTGTGGCTCCAGCACCAGCAGCTTTTATTAAAGAATCTTCGGCATTGAGATTAAACGTTTCAATCCCTTCAAACCCAACGCAAGAACTAGATGCTCCTGTATCTAAAATAAACAAACCTTTTTTTCCATTAATAGTAGCTTTTATTTCAAAATGATTTGTTTTTGTTAAATGAAGCTTTACTTTGGTGTAACCCTTGTTTATTAGGAACTCTTGAAGGTTTGTTGTCATTTAGTTTTTAATTTCAATGCTAAAAATACTATAAACAGCGCAATTAGTATCCCAATGCAAATATAAATTACTAAGTTTTTTGTTTTCGGTTCCGTAAGTTCTCCATAGTAAACAAAAGCGCTCCAGTAGTAAGGCGATTTTTTAGAATTGCTAATCGATTCATTTTCAATATAACTTATCTTAGAAGCATGATTGGCGATATTAGCCGATTGGGATGTGTTGTAGCTTTCGTAAAATGATTCCATGATTTGTGCAGTCGATAAATCGTTAATTTGCCAAAGTGAAAACAATATGTTTTGTGCGCCAGCATATTGAAACCCTCGCGCTACGCTCATAGCGCCTTCGCCTCTGTACAATTTACCAACGCCCGTTTCGCAGGCGCTTAAAACAACTAGTTTTGGACTCAAATCTAGGCTATAGAGTTCATTTAAAAACAGTGTATTATCAAAAAATGATAGGTTTGATGGTTTTACAAAATCGCCACTGCTAGCATGGGTTGATAAATGAATAATATCATATTTTGAAGCATTTTTAAAAAAGTTGTTTTTGGTAGCTTCTGCTCGCATAAAAAGTTTTGAGGGCATATGTTTCTCAATCGCTTTAGCCTCGTTAACGGAATACGTTAAAGTTTGATTTGTGTTTTCAAAAACAGGAAAAAAACCTAAAACATTGTTGTTACTTCTCTTTTTAGTTTCATTTAAATATAGAGCAATACTGGTATTATAAATAATGTTATGCTTTTTGATAACAAAAGGCATTTTGGCGTAAGATGCTGTTTTTGTTTCTTCCGTTAGTAAAGCTTCAAAAGGTATAAAACTCAGTAAACCATCGGGAATAATGATGACATTTTTAAAAGATGAAAGCATATTAAAACCTAATAATTCATAAATTCTAAAACCCTGTTCTGTATAATTTGATATATCATTATTAATGGTTGAAGGCGCATTAAAAAGATTAATAAAATCTGAAATTTGTCTTTTTATTTCTGAAGTAAAATCAATTCGGTTGATGCTTATGTCTTGACTTGAAACAATAAATTGGTAAATACTTTTTTTGCCATAAAAATATTCGGTTAAAACAGTATCATCTTTTAATAATTTTGCGTTGAGAATATTGTAATTAATGGAAGATTCCTTGTCTGGAAATTTTTTAGAAATCCTTTTTTTTAAGGCTTTCAGTTGCATACTAATTGCGCTAAGTTGTATGCTTAAAGTATTAATTTTAGAAGAACCCAAACCTTCTTTAATCAATAAACTAGTGAGTTGTTCTTGTTTTTTTAAGAGGCTGAATTCTTTAATTAGTAAACTATTGTTTGGGAAACGTTGTAAGCGTGTTTTTTTTGAAAATAAGGTTTTTAAAACTGAAGATTTACTGTTTTCTGCATATTGAAGCGCCGTTTTTAAAACCGATTTATTTTGAGTTTCACGATAAGTATCAAAAAGAATATCGATACATTTTTCACTTCGTATTCTGTTATTCGTTTCGTTTAAAATTTTGGTTTCTTGAGAGGTCCAGCTACTTTGTAATAAATTAGAAACGTAAAAACTAAGATCCAAGCTCCGTAATGCTAATTCAGGGTTCGTTTCTATTTCGGCATACAAATCGAAAATATCCATAAATTTATTGTCGGCGTATAGTTCATTTTTACTTGGCAATCCGCTGTTTTTAAATTGTGGTAATAACGTTTTTATTGCCGATTGTAAAAACGATAAAGCTTTTTTCTGTTGTTTCAAAAGAAAATAAAGTTGAGCCTCTTCAATATAGAGTTGGGCTTCTTCACGTTTTGTAATGTTATTTTTTAATTGAATATTTTTATAGGAATAAAAAGAGTCTAAGGCTTTTGGAAAATCTTTGTTTTTTAAATGAAATAAATAATTACTTCTTATGTTTTTAGAGTTTGAGGTCTGGTTGAATTGATTTAAAACGGTTAGGTTTTCTGTTTTTATTTGAAGTAAATGTACTTTTTGAATTTCAGAAATATTTTTAATTTTTAAACCGTCATCTATAGTTTCTATTGCCGTTTTATGCCTTCCTAAAGTGAAATATAATTTAGCTAGATTAATAACACCACTTACTTGATGTGCTGTGTTTTTAGTTTTTTCAGCTAAATATATATATTGATTTATAGTGTTTAGCGCATTGGTAAAATCGCCTGTTTTTGTGTATAAAGTACCTAGCGGGTTTAAACAATTTTCTATAATATCGAAATCTGAAATTTTTGAAAGCTGGTTATCATTAAAACGGATTAGAGCATCTTCATAAGTGTTAATCGCTTTTGTTAATTTAGATTGTTCGAATAAATAAAAGGCTTTATGTGTTTGTAGAAACACCAAAGCGAGCTGCTCATCTTTAGATGTTACTTCAATTTTAAAAGCACTTTCTTTTTTGTCTAAAACCTGAAGCGAGGTGCTGTTTTGATTTCCAATAAAAGATTCCGCGGCCAAATAAATAGTTTCTTCTAAGTTTTGGGCGAAACTAAATGCGGTGATAAAAAAAAGAAGAAAGTAATGTTTTTTCATGTTATGTTTTACAACAATAATTTAGAACCTAATAGATTTTATGGATTATTAAACTTAAAATTTCCAAATAGCATAAAATTGCCAATAGTTGAAGTCTTCTTCAAAATTCATGATGTATCTTGCGCCTAAACTAGGGCCTATTCTGGCAAAACCAGCTGTAGCTTCAAATAACAACCCAGTGCGTAAATTGGTGAAGGATTCGCTGGTGCTGCTGCTTTCTTCAAAAGAATTAAAAAGATTTTTTTCTATTGCGTCGCCTTCAAACTGTTCTGTAAATGTATTTTGTGTACTTTTTTCACTTAAAGAGATAGTGTTTTGTAAACCTGCTCCTATACCTATAAAGTTATTTAAATTATAGCGTAATAAAACGGGAACATCCCAATCTATGTTTTTGTATGTGGTTTGGGTAGTTGTACGTTGTAAATACCTAAAACCTTGTGCGGCATCATCTACAAATTCTTCAATCACATCTATGTTGCTATCATAATTATGAAAATTACTCATAAGTTCAATCTGCCAATATAATCTATACGATTTATATGGAGATAGAGTAGCTCCAATAAAATAACTTTCGGAATTTCGTAAATCGGAAAATGAGTTATAACCCATTTTTGCTCCAATAGAAATCCCTGGTAAAAATCGAGTTGTAGAATAATTAGTAATTATCGGGTCGTTTTTATCAAAAATAATTGCGGTTCTACTTTTGGTTTTTACTTTATGAAAATCTTTAGCAAACTTTACGCTGTATTTTACAAAACCTTTTGTGGAATCGTATTCTTTTACGTTTTTCTGTTCGCTGCCAGGTAAATAGATGTTTTTAAAGGTGAAAATAGCTTGGGTTTTGGTGAATGTTGTATCTAGACAACTATAGAGAACATCTCGTTTGGGGCATATGTCGCATTTAGGATACATATCGACAACTTTTAAAGTCGATTTATCTAACATTTCTGGAATATCGGTTTCTAAACGGATGGTATTTGCAGGGCCTTCACCGTTGTTTTGAAACTTAATTTTATACTTTAAAGTTTTAAAACGGACAAGGCGATAATTCATAAATGTCCCGTTAGACGACATTTTATTAGGATCGTGCGAGGTTACAATTTCCATTTCCATATCTTTTACTTTGTGGTTATCGTAATTGGCATCTGGCACATAAATACCACGAACAGAAATTATGGCACTAGTATCTTTAACCATTTCTGGAGTGGTTTTTAAACTGAAAAAAATATTACGTTCTTCTTCAGGTTCCATGTTGTCGAACTCTAAAACGCGCCAGTTTTTGTACACCGCTTGGGCTTGGGATAGGGTTAAAGGTAAATTTGTTTTTATGGTAGTATCTTGTGATATATTCCTGAAATTTGTGGCTTCATCATTTAAGGACGCTAAATACGTATTGTTGTTTTCAATGTTTTGGGTTGAAGCAAAAGCACCGGTTAAAACGCTTTTTTCATTGTGATGGAATCTAGTATCTGTTAATTCAAAATTATTGGCTTTATATTTCAATTCATTAAAAAACAGATAGATTTTCCCGTTGGTCGTGTAGTTTTTAATGTTTTTGTAACTTAAAATGGTTACAATTTCTTCTTCTGGAACAGGTTCGCGATTTCGTTTAAGAGTGAAATCGTCTTCCATAGATGCTTCATCTAGATAATCATCGGTAACTGAATTAATCTTTATTTTTTTAGGGCGAGTAGTTGGTGGTTTACCGGTGTCGTAATTATTGGTTGCCCATAATTTTATTTCATATTCACCTTTCTGTTTGTAAGTATGCTTTGGTGTTGCTTCTTTGCTATAGCTGCCGTCTCCCATTTCCCAGTAATGGGTGTAAAATGCTTTGGGTGCACCTGCTATTTGATTTAAAGCTGGTGTTTCTGGAGTTAACAAAACCGAATTACCTACTATGTTTGTTTTAATTGTTGCGGCTCTAGTAATGGTATCGTTAATTGGTGCTTGTCCAAAAATAAATAAAGGTAAAGTTAAAGTTAGAAAAAGGGTGAGGTATTTTTTCATAGAACCGTTTAGTTAGTTTATAAATATACAAAAGAGAATGTTTTTAAGACGAAAAAATATTTTGATGCTTCAATTCTGTGTGAGGTCTACTAATTAATTGCCATGTTTTTCGTTTATTTAAAAAAGTGCATATATATTATGGCTAGATTTGCCCATAGTATTACTATAATGCAAACGATTAATATTTTTAAAAACACGTTCTTCTTCATATTAATATATCAACCTGGAATACATTTTGTTACCCTGTTTTTTAAATTTTTTTTGAAATTAAAAACCCAGAAACAAAAAGTTTCTGGGTTAAAATTTAGGTTAAACTGAACTCGCTTTAAATTTTAGGAGAGAAAAGTGGGGCAAAAAAAGGTTTATGGTAATGCGTTTATTATTGATGTAAGTTGTGCTTGGGTAACAATAGATGTTTCGTTATCTGTAATTGTAATTATGCCGTTTTCTACTATAGTTGCAGCTTGTACAGCGTATTTCCAATCGCCAGCTTCTTCGGTTACAAAAATTACATGACATTCTAATCCTATTGGGATTTGACCGTAATGCTCGCTAAATAAACCTGAATCTACATTATAAGTATCTAAGTTTGCTAAGCCAGAGTCTTCACCATCGTAAGATAAAAACACGGAACAGTTTGTTTTGTCGTAACCTTCCGGAACACCAACTAAAATAGTTGTTTTTTCACGAGGATCATTGTAAAAACGATCTACGTTAGACCATCCAAAATCACCTAAAAAAGCATAATATTCGTTACCTTCTGCAAAAACACCACGTTGGGCAGGGTTATCTTTGTCGTCTTCTTCCCATGCAAGATTTCCATTTTCGTCAATAGTGCCTTCCCATAGAGTCATATCGTTATCAGCTCCACCAGTTAAATTGGTAGGGATTCCTAATTGCATATTGCATCCCAGTTCTAAATTAATGCCATTTTGTGTTGCATTTATAAAAAACTCACCGCCCGTTAAAAGCAATGCTTTATCTCCATCTGGTGTAAAGCCCATGGTGGGTTTGTTTGTTACAAGCATGTTTCCTTTATCAAAAAGTTCTACGAACTCTAAATCGACTTGGCCAGTAATAGCGTTTCCATTTAAAGTTAAGCAATCTCCGTTAAGCGATATAGATACGCCGTTTTCGGAGGTTAATGTAACCCATCCATCTTCCGCGTTAAACAGGAAATTTTGTGTTAAGCCTTCTATAGCTTCATCTTGTAAATTATTATACTCATCGGCTGTTGCACGAACAATAATATCTACGTCGTCATTTTTTTCATCACAACTTGTAAAAAGAATTGCCGTTACAAATAGAGTTCCTAAAATGTGTTTTAAATTTTTCATAATTTATTGTTGTTAATTTCTGTTTTAAATTTGTTTGCCATTTTGACTGTTACACCCTTATATCAAAACCATTTTAAATTTGTTACCCTTTTATTTGAAAGTTTTTTTACATTAGTTGCAAATACAAGGGTTAATGGGTGAAAAAAAAATACACGAAGACCAGAAATATATCGATGGTTTATTAAAAAACAATAGTTTTATTATACAAGCCATCTATGATAAGTTTGTGCCGAAAGTGATTAATTACATTAAACAGAATAGTGGTAATAGTGACCAAGCTCAGGATGTTATACAAGACACTCTAATAACCATTTACAACCAAGCAAGCGAAAAGAATTTGCAATTAACCTGCCCTTTCGATGCTTACTTCTTCTTGTTATGTAAAAGAAAGTGGTTGAATGTTTTAAAAAAATCTTCCAATAAGGAGGTAACAATTAATGAGGAAGTGTTATCTAAAGGAGATGAGGCTCAAGAACTAGCGTTCGAAACTTCGGTATTTGGTGAAAAACAAGCTTTATTTGCCGAAATGTTCGAAAAATTAGGTAACGCATGTCAAGATTTGTTGAAAGCAACTTTCAAAATAAAATCAATGGAAGAAGTTGCTGCAAGTTTAAATGTAACCTATGCTTATGCACGCAAAAAGAAATCACTGTGTATTGGCAAACTAACCGAGTTGGTTCGCGAGTCGCCTAAATTTAACCAATTTAAAAATTAACCATCATGGAAGAGCAAGATTATATTCAATTTGAAGATTACCTTTTCGGAAACCTTACGGAAACAGAAGCCAAAGTTTTTGAAAATAAATTAAATACCAATAGCGCTTTCGCGGAAGCGTTCCAGACTTATAAAAATCTATCTCATTATTTAAGTGATAAATATGGGAACGAAACCGAATCGGTAGCTTTTAAAGAAAATTTAAATACTATTTCAAGTAAATATTTTAAAGAAAAAATGGTTGTTACGGAAGAGAAAAGTAACGAAAAATCCTTTACATTTTATAAATATGCTATTGCAGCTTGCGTGATTTTAATGTTTGGTGTTTTTACTTTTAGCCAGTTTTCGAGTCCATCGTACAGTGATTTTAATAATTACGATGCCGTAAGTTTAACGGTTAGAGGGGAGAATGATGACCTTTTAAAAACAGCCGAAAGCGCATTTAATTCTAGAGATTTCGCTTCCGCGGAAATGGCTTTCGCTCAATTAATTCAAATAGATCAAAATAATGTAGAGTTTAATCTTTACAGTGCTATTAGCAATATAGAGTTGGATAATTATGAAAAAGCAGACGATTTATTAACGGATATAGCCAACGGAAATTCAGTATATAAAAACAAAGCTATTTGGTATTTAGCTTTAAGTAAACTGAAACAAAATGATGAATTGGCCTGTGTTGATATCTTGAAAACGGTTCCCGAAGAAGCTGATGATTATGAGCGTGCACAGAAATTATTAAATAAATTGGATTAACAATAACGCTAAAAAAGTAAATTATAGAAATAAAGACCTGTTAAGTTTATTGCTTTGCAGGTCTTTTTTATTAATCTAATTGCTAAATACCTCGACAAATTTAAATACTTCATTATTTTTACCGAATGATTATTACAGATACACACACTCATTTATATAGTGAAGCCTTTGATGAAGATAGAGACGAAATGATTTCTCGAGCCATTGAGCAAGGTGTTACTCGTTTTTTTATTCCAGCGATAGATTCTACATACACGGAAGCTATGCTTCAATTAGAAAAAGATTATCCCGAAAATATGTTTTTAATGTCTGGTTTGCATCCAACACATGTAAAAGATAATTATAAAGACGAGCTAGAGCATGTAGAACATATGCTCGCTAATCATAAATTTTATGCTGTTGGCGAAATTGGTATCGATTTATATTGGGATAAATCAACATTAGAGATTCAAAAAGCTGCATTTAAACATCAGATACAGTTGGCAAAAAAATATAAACTACCCATAGTTATTCATTGTAGAGAAGCTTTCGGTGAAGTTTTCGAGGTTTTAGAAAGTGAAAAAGGGGATGATTTATTTGGAGTTTTCCATTGTTTTACCGGAAGTTTAGAGCAAGCTCACCAAGCGATTTCTTATAATATGAAATTAGGTATTGGTGGGGTATCAACTTTTAAGAACGGAAAAATAGATCAATTTTTAAATGAAATAGATTTAAAACACATTGTTTTGGAAACCGATGCGCCTTATTTAGCACCAGTACCATTCCGTGGAAAACGTAATGAAAGTGCTTATATATTAAAGGTGTTAGAAAAACTATCTGGTATATATAATGTTTCCGAAGAAAAACTAGCCGAAATCACAACAGCAAATTCAAAAGCTATTTTTAAAATTTAATATATGAAACCAAAAATACTCCTTATATATACTGGCGGTACCATTGGTATGGTGAAAGATTTTAAAACGGGAGCGCTAAAAGTGTTCAATTTTAAAAATATTATAAAACGAATTCCAGAATTACAGTTGTTGGATTGTAATATTGAAACTTTTTCATTTAAAAAGCCCATTGATTCTAGTAACATGGATCCCAAATATTGGGTGCAAATGGTTGAGGTTATTGAGGAAAAGTATAATGATTTTGATGGTTTTGTTGTGCTTCATGGTAGTGATACTATGAGCTATACAGCATCTGCTTTAAGTTTTATGCTCGAGAATCTAGCAAAACCAGTAATATTTACAGGCTCGCAATTACCAATTGGAGATTTACGAACCGATGCTAAAGAAAATTTAATTACATCAATCCAAGTGGCGTCTTTACAAGACGAAGGAAAACCAGTGGTGCAAGAAGTTTGTTTGTATTTTGAATATAAATTATATCGCGCCAATAGGACAACGAAGATTAATGCAGAGCATTTTCAGGCGTTTGCTTCATTCAATTATCCAGATTTAGCAGAATCTGGTGTTCATTTAAAAATAAAGCATAAATATTTATTTAAACCTAACGGAAGTAAAAAACTTCATGTTCATAAAAAATTAGATGAAGATATTGCTCTTATTAAACTTTATCCAGGTATTTCTAAAGTTGTATTAAAAAATATTTTTAACACTCCAAATTTAAAAGCGGTTATTTTGGAAACCTATGGTTCTGGAAATTGTACTACCGAAATGTGGTTCATAAATATGCTAAAAGAAACCATTGAAAAAGGCATACATATCATCAATATTACGCAATGTTCTGGCGGAAGTGTCATGATGGGGCACTATGAGACCAGTGATATGTTAAAAAAAGTAGGTGTAATCTCCGGGAAAGACATAACAACAGAGGCTGCAATAGCCAAGTTAATGTATTTATTAGGGAAAAACATTGAGGCTAAAAGCTTCAAAACCACCTATGAAACATCTTTAATAGGAGAATTGACTTAAAATTAACTGTTAAAATTTTAGCGTTCGGAGTTTTTTTTGTTATTTGAGCCCTAGAATAAAAGCTGTTAAAAAAAGAGAGGTGGCCGAGTGGTCGAAGGCGCACGCCTGGAAAGTGTGTATACCTCAAAAGGGTATCGAGGGTTCGAATCCCTTCCTCTCTGCTTAAATTTTTTTATTTTTAATTGCTTTTTTTTTATATCTTTAACACTTTAACTAATAAAATTAAGATTTAGAACATGAAAAGATTATTTTCTATCCTTGCCATTACAGTAATGATGGCATTCGGAACTGCAAATGCAACAACAATTGCAAACACAAGTACAGCTGTAACGACTGTAACTACTACTACTTTAACTCAAGATGATGAAGCTCCTGTAGCAGATGTTGGATTTCATCAAGATTTGAAAAAACGTTTTATTGAAGGTGGTCCAGGTTTTATGGGTATTGTACTATTATGTCTAATTCTTGGATTAGCAATCGCTATTGAGAGAATTATCTTTTTAAACTTATCAACTACAAACACAAAAAAATTAACGCAATCTGTTGAAGATGCACTTACCTCTGGTGGTGTTGATGCTGCAAAAGAAGTTTGTAGAAACACTAAAGGGCCTATCGCATCTATTTACTATCAAGGTTTAGATAGAAATGATGAAGGTATTGAAGCTGTTGAAAAAGCTGTTGTAGCTTACGGTGGTGTTCAAATGGGACAATTAGAGAAAAATGTTTCTTGGATTTCATTATTTATCGCTCTTGCACCAATGCTTGGTTTCATGGGTACGGTAATTGGTATGATTCAAGCCTTTGATAAAATTGAAGCAGCTGGTGATATGCAACCTTCTCTTGTTGCAGGTGGTATTAAAGTAGCACTTTTAACAACAGTATTTGGTCTTGTAGTAGCTATTATTCTTCAAATTTTTTACAATTATATTATTGCTAAAATTGATAGTATTGTTAACGACATGGAAGATGCTTCTATCACGTTAATGGATCTATTGATTAGACACAAAAAGTAATAATTTAAAATCTGAAAAAATTATGAATACTCACAAAATAATAAAAATCGTAGCTTTTGCTCTCGCGATTCTTGGCTCTATCTTTGCGCTGATGATCATGACGGGGTCAGACGCTATGATTGATAACATACTATATGTTACGTACGCTGTACTAGGATTAGTAATAGCGTTAGTTTTAATATTTGTTTTGAAAGGATTAGTTACAGGAGATATCAAAAAAACTTTGATGACTGTAGGAGCCTTTTTAGCAGTTATTTTTATAACTTATGCCATGTCATCGGGTACCGATTTAGACTTACAACCATTTAATGATAAAGGTCTTGGTATTACCGAAAGTATTTCTAAAAATGTAGGGGCAGGTTTATATGCTTTTTACGTTTTAGCAGTTATAGCAATTGGATCAATGCTATACGGTGGTGTAAAAAAAATATTTAATAAATAAATTATGGCAAAAAGAGCAGCACCAGAAGTTAATGCAGGCTCAATGGCCGACATTGCTTTCTTATTATTAATATTTTTCTTAGTAACAACAACTATTGAAACAGATTCTGGTATTAACAGAAAACTGCCTCCAATGGAAGAACAAACAGATCCACCTGTTATTAAGCAAAAAAATATTTTTACAGTTATTGTAAATAAGAATGATGATTTATTGGTTGAAGATGAACCAATGAAGCTTAAAGATTTGCGTAAAGCAGCCATTGCTTTTTTAGATAATGGCGGTGACAAATCTTGTGATTATTGTACAGGAAAAAAAGATCCTGATTCATCTGATAATCCTGATAAAGCCATCATTTCTTTAGCAAATGATAGAGAGACCACTTACAAAACGTATATTGCTGTACAGAATGAATTAGTAGCAGCTTATAACGATTTAAGAAACAAGAGAGCCCAAGGCCTATTCGGTATGTCTTTCGTTGAATTGGAAGCCAATTCAAAGGATGTTAATTGGCCTGGGAATAAAACAGAGTTAAAAAAGAAGATAGATCAGATTAAAGCTGAGTATCCTCAAAAACTCTCAGAAGTACAAAAATAATTTAACATTCATTAAATATGTCTAAATTTAAAAAGAAAAAAAGTGGCGATATGCCAGCAGTTAATACGGCGTCTTTACCAGATATTGTATTTATGTTATTATTCTTTTTCATGGTAGCCACAGTAATGAGGCAAAACACCTTAATGATTGAAAATAATTTACCTTTTGCTGATCAGGTTGAAAAACTTGATAAAAAGGATTTGGTAATGTACATTTATGCAGGTAAACCAAGTGAAAACTACAAGCAATATGGAAATGAGTCGAGAATTCAATTGAACGACAAGTTTGCTGATGTTTCTGAGATCGCTGCGTTTATTAATGCAGAGCGCGCCTCTAAAAGAGAGGAGTTAATTCCATTTTTAACTACAGCTTTAAAAGTTGATAGTAATGCTAATATGGGATTAATTGGTGATATTAAACAAGAATTACGTAAAGTTAATGCTCTTAAAATAAACTATACCACTAAAAAGGGTAGTGTTGTTGGAAGAAATTAATATTACACTCTTAATTTTATAGTAAAAGGCGTTTTGATGTAATCAAAACGCCTTTTACTATTTTATAAATTATTTGTTTTTGATTTATAATAAAATACTAAACGTTATCTAGAATGATAAAAATAAGACTACTACTTGTTCTGCTGTTTTGTTCTAACGCTTATCTTTGTTTTTCACAAGAAGGTGATAATCCTACTATTGATGTAGATAATAATTATAGAGAAGATCAGTTCTATTTAGGAGTAACTTATAACTTACTTGGTTTAAGACCAGATGATGTATCACAAAGTGGGTTTTCTAGTGGTATTCATTTGGGGTTTATAAAAGATATGCCAATTAATACGGCAAGAAATAAGGCTATAGGTTTTGGAATTGGTCTTTCTGTAAATTCTTACGTTCAAAATTTATTGATTCAAAAAGATGATGATGGATTAATTAGCTATAGTGTTCTTGATTCTGATACGTATACAAAAAATAAATTTTCACGACACTTTGTAGAAATACCTTTGGAGTTTAGATGGAGAACATCTACAGCTACCAGTTATGAGTTTTGGCGTATTTATGCGGGTTTTAAGTTCAGTTACATGTTAGCGAACACTACAAAGTACGATGGTGACTTAGGGAACTTTAAATACACTAATATTGCAGATTTTAACAAGTTGCAATATGGTTTAACCATAAGTGCAGGTTATAACACTTGGAATTTACATTTGTATTATGCCTTAAATCCTGTTTTTTCTAAAGATGCTAAGCTTAGTGGAGAAAGTATGGATATGCATGCTATTAGGGTTGGGTTAATGTTTTACATTTTATAATTCTTTAAGAAACCCATATGAAGAAGCTTAATTCTTTTATCGCTATTTCATGAATTATTCTAATGCTTAATTGCCAAGATAAAGCGGCTAAAAACAATGTTTTGAATGTTGATCCGGATACATTAGAGTTTGTTGAGCGTTTATCGGATAATATTTTAAAATCTCAAAAATCTGGTGGTTTCTATCCGTTATCAACAGATGAAGCAAGTCCTAAAATGATAAGTGCACTTGATGAAAAGCTTCAAAAAGAAACTTATCTGCAAATTAAAGGCCTTTTAGGGCATTATGAATCTTTGAAATTTCATTCTATGTTGATCAAGGATACAAATGGAAGATATGAAATATATAGGTTTAAAGGAGGTTTTAAACTTGGTTCTGATGTGGAAGTGAGGACGGTTTTAGATACTGACGGAAAACTAGCAGGTTTTTTCGTAATTCCATGGAAAGATGCTTTGTAAAGAAAGTTACATCCAAAAATTAACCAAAACTAACTGCGGAATTAATCCAACAAAGAATCCGAAAATTAATTCTCGAGAGGTGTGAGCATTTAAATGTAATCTAGATGTTGCCACCGCACCCATTGCGAAAGCCATAAAGGCGAGTGTTCCAGAAATATTTATACTAAACTGTACGCCAAGGGCTATAAAGAACATAAATAAGCCAGATATAGCGATCATGTGTATACTTACTTTGAATTTAAAAATAGCTAGCGTTAAACACACCATATTAGAGATTAATATTCCGATAAAAAAGTAATACAATTCTAGAGATTGAGACGCTGTTATTATACGTTTTATAACCAGAATAAGTATGAAGCAATTTAATGCCAATGGATATACGCGCTCTCTAGTGGTTTTTAAATGGATAGTATGTGTTTTGCCTAATGTTTTTAATAAGAAAAATGTTAAAATGGGCAATATTACCGTAAGGATAAATAATGAAATTAGCTTGGCTTGAACAATTTCTTCAGCCACAAAGCGCGGTGAAATATAATAATAGAACGATACACCAGCTATTGGTATTAATAAAGGGTGGAAGATATATGAAATACTTCTAAGCAGTTTATCCATTATATTTTTTTACGTAATCTAGCTACAGGAATATCAAGTTGCTCTCTATATTTAGCAACTGTTCTGCGTGCAATTGGATAACCTTTTTCTTTTAAAATTGAAGCTAAAGTTTCATCTGTTAACGGTTTTTTCTTATTTTCTTCTTCAATAACCGTTTCTAAAATTTTCTTTATTTCTCTAGTAGAAACATCTTCACCTTGATCGTTTTTCATTGATTCAGAAAAGAATTCTTTAATCAATTTTGTACCATAAGGCGTATCGACATATTTACTGTTTGCCACACGAGAAACCGTAGAAACATCCATCGAAATCTCATCGGCGATGTCTTTAAGAATCATCGGTTTTAAATTACGCTCATCACCTGTTAAAAAGTATTCACTTTGGTAATGCATAATTGAACTCATCGTTACAAATAAGGTTTGTTGGCGTTGTTTTATCGCTTCAATAAACCATTTGGCTGCATCTAATTTTTGTTTAATAAAAACAACGGCATCTTTTTGGGATTTTGATTTATCGGTAGCTTCCTTGTAGCCTTTTAGCATGTTGTTATACTCTCTAGAAACATGTAGTTCTGGAGCATTACGGCCATTTAGGGTTAATTCTAATTCGCCATCTACAATTTTTATAGCAAAATCTGGAACTACGTGCTCAACAATTCGGTTGTTCCCTGCATAGGAACCACCTGGTTTTGGATTTAAGTGTTCAATTTCTTTTATAGCATCTTTAAGTTGATCTTCGGAAATGCTAAATTTTTGAAGCAACTTTTTGTAGTGCTTTTTTGTGAATTGATCGAAAGCCGAATCTATAATATCTATAGCCAATTGAGTATCGGCTGTTTTGTTTTTTCTATGTAATTGAATGCTTAAACATTCTTGAAGGTTACGAGCTCCAACACCTGCTGGATCTAATTGATGCACAATTTTTAAAACCTTTTCGATACGTTCTTCTTCTGTATATACGTTTTGAGTAAAGGCTAAATCGTCCATAATATCGCTTAGCTCACGACGTATATATCCACTTTCATCAACACTTCCTACTAGAAATTCTGCGATATCTCGCTCTTCTTCCGATAGCCTGTAAGTGTTTAATTGAGTTATTAAATGCTGTGTAAATGATGTTCCCGCTGCGTAAGGCATCGTTTTTTCTTCATCATCAGCGCTATAATTATTAGCTTGCATCCGGTAATCTGGAATTTCATCGTCACTTAAATACTCATCAACATTAATGTCTTCAGTATTTATTGTTTCGCTATCTCCAAGATCGTCTGAATTGTCTAAATCAGAATCGTAATCACTGTCGTTTTCTTCTTTACCGCCTTCTAATGCTGGGTTTTCTTCTAATTCTTGTTTTAAACGTTGTTCAAAAGCCTGCGTAGGTAACTGGATCAGTTTCATTAACTGAATTTGCTGCGGCGACAGTTTTTGCGATAGTTTAAATTGTAGATATTGCTTAAGCATGATTTGAATTAAGGTTGAATGGCCAACTAAATATAATGATTAGGAATAAATAAATCAAAGATTAGGTTTAATTAGTACCAATCAAAGATAAATAAAAGCATTGCTAATAGCCAAGTATAACCTTAATTATCAGGTTAAATTTTATTAAAATTCTGCGTTTTGTGGTGTTCTAGGGAATGGAATAACGTCTCTAATATTGCTCATACCAGTAGCGAACATTACTAAACGCTCAAAACCTAGACCAAAACCAGAGTGAACTGCTGTTCCATATTTACGTAAATCTAAGTACCACCATAGATCTTCTTCTGGAATATCAATGGCTGCCATTCTTTGTTTTAAAACATCTAAACGTTCTTCACGTTGCGCTCCTCCAACAATTTCTCCAATACCTGGAAATAGAATATCCATTGCACGAACGGTTTTTCCATCTTCATTTAAGCGCATGTAAAAGGCTTTAATATCTGCAGGATAATCGAACAAGATTACAGGACATTTAAAGTGCTTTTCTACTAAGAAACGCTCATGCTCACTTTGTAAATCTGTTCCCCATTCATCAATTAGATATTTGAATTTCTTCTTTTTATTGGGTTTGCAGTTTCTTAAGATATCTATGGCTTCGGTATAGCTTACGCGTTTGAAGTTGTTTTCTGTAATAAAATTTAATTTTTCAATTAAACTCATTTCACTACGTTCAGCCTGTGGTTTTGTTTTTTCTTCGTCTAATAAACGCTTTTCTAAAAATTCTAAATCTTCACGATTATTTGCTAGTATATGGGTAACTACCGATTTAAGGAAATCTTCGGCTAAGTCCATATTTCCTGATAGATCCATGAAAGCCACTTCAGGTTCTATCATCCAGAATTCGGCTAAATGCCTTGATGTATTTGAGTTCTCAGCTCTAAAAGTAGGGCCAAAAGTATATACTTTCCCTAACGACATGGCGTAAGTTTCAGCTTCTAACTGGCCAGAAACGGTTAAGTTTGTTTCCTTTCCGAAGAAATCTTTAGTATAATCTACTTTTCCTTCTTCATCTAAAGGTAATTTTTTATTGTCTAAACTTGAAACTTTAAACATTTCTCCAGCACCTTCCGCATCACTTCCTGTAATAATTGGAGCGTGCATGTAGTAAAAGCCGTTTTCGTTAAAATATTTGTGTACAGCAAAAGAAAGCGCTGAACGTAATCGCATTACGGCACTAAACGTATTTGTTCTGGTGCGCAAATGTGCATTTTCTCTTAAAAATTCAAAAGAATGTTTTTTAGGTTGAATAGGATAAGTTTCAGGATCGGAATCTCCAAGAACTTCTAAATGGGCGACTTTAATTTCAACTTTTTGGCCCTTACCTTGACTTTCTACTAATTGACCTTTTATATGTATCGCTGCACCTGTTGTTACTCGTTTTAAAAGGACTTCATCAAAATTCTCGAAATCTACAACACATTGAATGTTATTTATTGTCGAACCATCATTTAAAGCGATAAATCGATTAGCTCTAAAGGTTCTAACCCAGCCTTTTATATCAACTTCAAGTAAAGATGTGTTTTGTGATAATAATTCTGAAACTGTAGGTGATTGCATATAAACGAGTTTTGAACTGTAAATATAATGGTTTCAGTACTGAAAATTCAAATAATAAATTCGAAAAATTATGAAATTTTTGATTTAATCGGCTAAATGTTGTTCTAAAGTGTAATTAAAACAACTAATTTTCATCTGTTTGCTCGTCTTCTTCAGGAATAATGTTAATAGACGGTTTACGTAATACTTCTTTATTAGCAATACTGCGCTCTAAAGACAGCAATAAGGATGGTAGCAATAATAAATTTGAAAGCATTGCGAAAAGTAGGGTAGCGGACACTAAAGCACCAAGAGCCACTGTACCACCAAAACTTGAAATGGTAAATACAGAGAAACCGAAAAATAAGACAATAGATGTATAAAACATACTAACGCCTGTTTCGCGTAAAGCTCCATAAACTGAAACCTTGATTTTCCAGTTATTGGCTTGCAGTTCTTGGCGGTATTTTGCTAAGAAGTGAATAGTATCATCTACAGAAATACCAAAAGCAATACTGAAAACTAAAATGGTTGATGGTTTTATTGGTACACCTAAATAGCCCATTAAACCTGCCGTTATTAATAAAGGTAGTAGGTTTGGGATTAATGAAATAACTATCATCCGTATTGAACGGAACATGTATGCCATAAAAAGAGCAATTAAGAAAATTGCTAAGGATAGTGAAATGGCTAAGTTTTTAACCAAATACTTTGTTCCTTTTAGAAAAACCAATGCTTTACCAGTCATGGTAACATTGTAACGGTCTTTAGAGAAAACTTTATCAATTTTATCTTGAAGGTTTTCCTGAATACGTTCCATTCTATCCGTCCCACAGTCTTTTATAAAGGTGGTAATACGTGCATACTGTCCAGTTTTATCAACAAAATCACTAAGTAAATCACTATTAGTTGTAGAGTTTTTAGCGTATGATAAAATAAAACTATTTTCTTGTGAAGTTGGCAGTTGATAAAATTTAGTATTTCCGTTATAGTAGGCTTGTTTGGAGTATTTCACTAAACCGACTACTGATATAGGTTTTGAAAGTTCTGGAGTTTCTACAATAAGTTCTTCAAGCTCGTCCATCCGTTTTAAAGTCGATAGTTTCATGACGCCTTTTTTGCGTTTAGTATCTATCATAATTTCCAAAGGCATTATACCGTTGAACTCTTGTTCAAAAAAACGAATATCATGAACAAATTCCGATTCCTGAGGCATATCTTCTATTAAACTGCCCGAAATTTTTATTTGAAAAATTCCAATTATACTTAACGCAAGCAAAACTATAGATGTAATATAGATAGCAATACGTTTTTTTCTTACCATAAGCTCCATCCAGTTTACAAAACCTCCAATCCAACGTTTGTTTAGATGCTCTAAATGGCGGTCTTTTGGATAAGGTAAAAAGGAATATATTATTGGAATAATAAGAATGCATAATATAAAAATGGAAAAAATACTTAATGAAGCTACTAAACCAAACTCTTTTAAAAGTTTGCTTTCAGTAAGAATGAATGTAGCAAAACCACATGCTGTAGTTACATTCGTCATTAACGTGGCATTACCAATTTTTGTAATTACCCGCTGTAGAGATTTTATTTTGTTACCATGTGATTTTACTTCATGCTGATATTTATTAATCAGAAAAATACAATTTGGAATACCAATAACAATAATTAATGGAGGAATTAATGCTGTTAAAACTGTGATTTCGTAGTTTAATAAACCAATAATTCCTAGCGTCCACATGACACCAATACAGACCACAACAATTGATATAAGTGTTGCACGGAACGATCTAAAGAAGAAAAAGAATATAATAGAAGTAACTAATAAGGCAGCTCCAATAAAAAGGCCTATTTCGTCAACAATATTGGTAGAGTTCAAAGTCCGGATATAGGGCATACCCGAAATATGCACATCTAAATCGTATTTGTCTTCAAATGCTTTAACTCTTGGAATTAAAACATCCATCACAAAATCTTTTCTAGCAGATGTATTTACAATGGCTTTATTCATGTAAATAGCCGAGCGAATTGTTTTTGTGTCTTTATTAAATAAGAAATTATCGTAAAATGGATATTTTTTGAAAAGATCGTTTTCTAACGTTTCAATTTCAGCCATCGACGAAATAGAATCTTTAATAAAAGGCTCTAAATTAAATCTCTCGTTTTTGGTGTCTTTTACAAGTTTTTGAAGTTCTTTTATTGAAATTACAGATTCAACTGCATCAGATGAATTGTTAAAACTTTCAGATAGATTGTTCCAAGCATTTAGCTTTTCAACAGTAAAAAGTGTTGAATCTTTTACGCCAAGCACAATTAGATTACCTTCTTCCCCAAATACTTTTAGAAAATCTTTGTATACAATATTAACCTCGTGATTATCGGGTAATAAATTAGCTTCGGTGTAGGTAAACCGCATTTTATCCCACTGCTGGCTAAAGAAAATTGTTGTTGCAAGAATAACAACAAGTATAATGATTTTATTGCGTAAAATTAATCTCGCAATTATGTCCCAGAAGTTCTTAGTAAAAAGTTTAAACATGCTCTATTTAAAAGAAGCGCAAAGGTAGAAAAAAGGAACGGATTACTTCATAAAGTGACGTTAAATGTAAACTTAAAAGCAACATTGTCACCAATTTCCGGCAAGTGATAGGCGCCATAACGGTAAGTGAAGCTTAAACCAAAACCAAAAAGGAGTTTGTTAAGTTCAAAACCCGATTCGGTATAACCTTTTTCTAATGAACCAAAAGTAACGTTTTGGTGACGTTCAGGATTATTAATGTCTCCAATAGCATATCGTGTTATCAAAACCATTTGAGGTTTGTAACGCTCGGAAATATTGAAAGGTGTTAAGTAATGCTTAAACTGAAAAGTAGCGAACCTATCTGAAAAGAATTCGTTAAAGAACATGGTTTCAAAACTATTTAAACCAGCTACCGAGAACCGCTGTAAAATGGTTTCTTTATTAATGTTGTTTGGATAAGCGTGATATAAATGTGTTAAAGGAGTATCACCTCTAGAAAATCCTGAAACTAATGTTATTCTAGAATAGGCTCTTTTAGGATCACCAATTTGATATATAGTTCTAAAATCGAATTTCGAAAAATTAAAATCACCTTTTATAATATTTTTGAAACTTTTAGTGTATTGAAATGTGAATTTAGGAAAACCGTCTTTAGTTTCTTTTATACCATCCTCCGTGGCTTCGAATTTACTAAATGGGCTCCATTGCAATGCGGTTTTAGCGGTACTGATATTGAAATTGGTAAATACATTTCCATTAAGATTAAACCCGTAACTATAGGTTGGAGATATTTTACTAGCAGAAAATTGGGTTTCAGTTAAAATATGTGATGAAAATTGGTGCTCTATACCTATCGATTTTGTGATGTGTTTATGAAACAAATCAATATTAAGTAATCGAGGCTCGAAAAATTGGAAGAATCGATTATCAGTTAAAAATTTGGTGCTTCCTGTTTCTTGTAAATCATCAGTATAAGATAAGTTTATCCAGGTATCCGAAGCTTCGGCCAAACGAAAACCACCTCCTAAACTGTATTTAAATCTATGATCTCTAAAACCGTAAACTAAATAGGTGTTAACTCGATATTTTTCGGAAAAAGCTTTGTTTGTTTCGGCGCCTAAACCAGTTCTTATTCCTTCGTATTGATTGTATTTTATTAAATACCTTAAATCGAAATTAAAATAATTTGTAGGAAAAAAACCATTTCCAAGTTGTTTTATAAAGGCTTTCTTTTTAATAGAATCTTGCGCAGGTTCCGTTGTACCTTCATTTTCTATTTGTGCGCTTAAAGCGATAGAGAATAAAATAAATAAAAACAACACAAAATGTTTCATCTAAAATAAAAGGAATAAAATGATAAAAAAAGCGACAAATTTGCCGCTTTATATTTTTTAACTGAAATAAAAATTGGACTTAAACAGTCATGATTTCCTTCTCTTTTATATCGAAAAGTTCATCTACTTTTTTAACGTGTTTATCCGTTATATGTTGTACATCTATTTCTGTATTCTTTTTTATATCTTCCGATACATCTTCATTTTTCTTAATATCATTATTGGCATCTTTTCTAGCCGCACGTATACTTACTTTAGCGTCTTCCGCTGCCGCTTTAGCTTGTTTTGCTAAATCTATACGACGTTCTTCTGTTAATGGTGGTACATTGATAATAATAGTATCTCCATTGTTCATAGGGTTAAAACCTAAGTTTGCATATGCAATACCACGCTCAATTTCTTGGAGCATGTTTTTTTCCCATGGCTGTACGGTAATAGTTCTACCATCTGGTGTATTTATATTAGCAACTTGGCCAATTGGAGTTTGCGAACCGTAATAATTTACCATTACGCTCCCAAGCATTGCAGGGCTAGCTTTACCAGCTCTAATATTTACAAATTGTTTTATAAGATGCTTAATGGCATTATCCATCGACTCTCTTGTGCTGTCTAATATAAATTGAATGTCTTCGTTCATTGTGTTTAACTTTTATGAGGTTTAGCTATATCCAAAAATTACGCCAAGTTTTAAACGTTTACTTCTGTGCCTATTTTTTCTCCAGCAACTACTTTAAGTAAATTACCTATTTTATTCATATCGAAAACAATAATTGGTAATTTGTTTTCTTGACTTAAGGTGAATGCTGTGGTGTCCATTACTTTCAGACCTTTTTGTAATACATCATCAAAAGAAATATTATCAAATTTTATTGCTTTAGAATCTTTTTCAGGATCTACGTTGTAAATTCCATCTACACGTGTACCTTTTAAAATAACATCTGCTTCTATTTCAATAGCTCTTAGAACTGCAGCAGAATCTGTTGTAAAATAAGGGTTTCCTGTTCCACCTCCAAAAATAACAACACGCCCTTTTTCTAAGTGACGCATGGCTTTTCTTCTAATAAAAGGCTCTGCAACTTCGTTTATTTTAATAGCTGTTTGCAAACGGGTTGGTATATCGGCATCTTCCAAAGCACCTTGTAATGCTAAGCCATTAATTACGGTAGCAAGCATACCCATGTAATCGCCTTGAACGCGATCCATACCTTTACTAGCGCCAGCAACACCTCTAAAAATGTTTCCACCACCAATTACTATCGCAACTTCTACGCCTTGATCTGTGATGGTTTTAATGTCTTGTGCATATTCGGCTAAACGGTCTGGATCTATACCGTATTGACGTTCACCCATTAAGGCTTCGCCAGATAGTTTTAGAAGTATTCTTTTATATTTCATTTTATGGATTATGAGATGTTCGCTTATGCGAAAACAAAAGTTTAGCAAAGCTACATAAAATTTTTATTTTTTTGAATTTATATGAAATTAGAATTTTGCATAAAAAAACCACTACATCTTAAAAAAGAGTAGTGGTTTTAAATATGTTTGATTTTCGTGTAAACGAAAATTTAAAAACAATATTAATTATCCAACAGATACACGTTTGAAACCTGTAATTTCAACTTCGCCGTAAGATGCAACGTATTTTGCTACGTTAGATTTTTCGTCTTTAATGAAATTTTGATCTAATAAACATTTTTCTTGGTCTAATGTTGTGTTATCAGAAATGAAACGCTCCATTTTACCAGGTAAGATTCTATCCCAGATTTGCTCTGGTTTACCTTCAGCTTTTAATTCTGCTTTCGCAGCTTCTTCAGCTTTAGCTATAACCTCATCAGATAATTGTGACATAGAAATATATTGAGGAACGTTTTTAAGTGTTTTACCTAAACGACCTAACTCGATATTATCTTTTTCAATAACAGCAATTCTTGCTTCAGTTTCCGATGCTACAAAAGCAGGATCAAAATCTTTGTAAGATAATGTAGTTGCTCCCATTGATGCTACTTGCATAGCTACATCTTTAACTAAAGTATCAACGTTATCAACTTTTGCAGATAAACCAACTAAAGCAGCAATTTTGTTGATGTGAACGTAAGTTCCAACAAATGGTGCTTTTAATTTTTCAAAACTAGTAATGTCTAGTTTTTCACCAATTACACCAGTTTGCTCAATTAATTTTTCAGCAACAGTCATTCCACCAAAATCAGCAGCTAAAAAAGCTTCTTTAGATTCACAGTTTAATGCAATATCACCTAATTGATTTGTTAAAGCTAAAAAGTTTTCATTTTTACCAACAAAATCAGTTTCACAACCTAAAACAATAGCAACACCTTCAGTTTGGTCTGCATTAATTTTAGAAACAGCAGCGCCTTCAGAAGAATCTCTATCGGCTCTTTTTTCAGCTACTTTTTGTCCTTTTTTACGTAAAACATCGATTGCTTTATCGAAATCGCCTCCCGCTTCAACTAAAGCTTTTTTGCAGTCCATCATTCCTGCGCCAGTAGCTTGTCTTAATTTGTTTACTTCAGCGGCTGTAACTTTTACTGTAGTACTCATAGTTATTATTATTTAAAAAAAGTCGTTCAATATATTTTCAACAAAGAAAAGTACTAAACGACTTATTTGTGTTTTGTTAATGTTATTTTATTCTTCTTCTTCAGCAGCTGCTTTTGGTGCTGGTGCAGCTTTTGCTTTAGGAGCTTCCTCTTTAGCAGATGCCGCAGCATCTTTATCAGCTTTACGCTCAGCTAGTCCTTCAGATATTGCAGAAGTTACGTGAGATAAAATTTTATCAATCGATTTAGATGCATCATCATTTGCAGGGATAACATAATCCACTTGGCGTGGATCTGAATTGGTATCAACCATTGCAAAAATTGGAATGTTTAATTTTTGTGCTTCTTTAATCGCGATATGCTCACGTTTAATGTCTACAACAAATAAAGCTCCAGGTAAACGCGTCATATCGGTAATAGAACCTAAGTTTTTTTCTAACTTAGCTCTTAAACGATCAACTTGTAAACGCTCTTTTTTAGATAACGTTAAAAACGTACCATCTTTCTTCATTCTATCAATAGTAGCCATTTTTTTAACAGCTTTTCTAATAGTAACAAAGTTAGTTAACATTCCGCCTGGCCATCTTTCTGTGATGTAAGGCATGTTAATAGATCCTGCTTTTTCAGCAACGATATCTTTAGCTTGTTTCTTTGTTGCAACAAATAAAATTTTACGACCAGAGTTAGCGATTTTTGCTAATGCTTCTCCAGCTTCATCAATTTTAGCTGCTGTTTTGTATAAGTTGATAATATGGATACCGTTACGTTCCATATATACGTAAGGAGCCATATTTGGATCCCACTTACGTGTAAGGTGTCCGAAATGTACACCTGCTTCAAGTAATTCTTTTACTTCTACTGCCATTTTGTAATAATAGTTTACGTTCTGTTGAATTAGCAATGTTCCATTTGGCTCTAAGCGTTAAGCTTTTAACCTTTGGCTTCATTTAGATGCTAAACTAAATCCTAACTTGTTAATAAAGGTAGGACAACAATAACTTGTTTTTTTATTTTGTTTGAAATGATAAAGACATCTGTAAAACAGATCCTGAACCACGTCCAGGATATTAACGTTTTGAGAATTGAAATTTCTTACGAGCTTTCTTCTGACCGAATTTCTTACGTTCAACCATTCTTGGATCTCTTGTTAATAAACCTTCTGGCTTAAGTATTAGTCTGTTCTCTGCATCTAACTCACACATTGCGCGAGAAATTGCTAAACGAACAGCTTCAGCTTGTCCAGTAATACCACCTCCATATACATTTACTGTAATATCAAAGTTGCTGTCATTGTTAGTCAAAACTAATGGCTGATTTACCTTGTACTGTAAAGTCGCTGTAGGGAAATAGTTAGTTAAGTCTTTTTTATTAATCGTAATGTTTCCTGTTCCTGTAGAAACATAAGCACGAGCAACAGCCGTCTTTCTACGGCCAATTTTGTGAATTACTTCCATGTTATTTAAATTCTTCTAGATTAATTACGGCTGGTTTTTGAGCTTCATGTTTATGAGCTGTTCCAACAACAACTGTAAGATTACGGAATAACTCAGCACCTAATTTGTTTTTAGGTAGCATTCCTTTAACTGATTTTTCTACTACTCTTGCTGGATCTTTTCCAAACAATTCTGTAGCAGTTAAACTTCTTTGACCTCCTGGATATCCAGTGTGACGAATGTACGTTTTATCGTTCCATTTGTTACCAGATAAACTGATTTTTTCTGCGTTGATAACAATTACGTTATCACCACAATCAACGTGAGGTGTGAAGTTTGGCTTGTGTTTACCTCTTAAAAGTTTTGCAACTTTAGAAGCTAAACGACCAAGTGCTTGACCGTCAGCGTCAACTAAAACCCACTGCTTATTAACAGTTGCTTTGTTGGCTGAAATCGTTTTGTAGCTTATTGTGTCCACGTTTTTAAATTATTTTTATTAAACATTCCTCTCTTAAAAAGAGTTTGCAAATTTACGATTATATATTTGATTACCAAATAGTGTGCTTATATTCTTTAAATAAAATTAAAAGTATTGATATTTAAGGTTTTAAGCAGTTGTAATATTGATGAAATAAAAAGGCGAGATAAATTAAGTTTATCTCGCCTTTTTATTTTAAGTAATGCGTGGTTTTATTTGCCTAAGCCTATAACAAGCCCACCAGAATAGTAAGTGCCTTTACCAATATTTCTACCGCTAACTATTGTACCTGTACCAGCACTAAGACCAATTATTTTTGTAACCGGAACATAGAAGTTTAAACCAACTCTAGAGTAGTTTACTTTAGTTTCAGGGAAATTACCAGCAAAGTTTGCAGAGTTAATATCTAATCCTCCATTACTTTTTTGAGCATCGAACCACGCATCTGCATAAAAAGCTTTTCCTGCGTATCCTAATTTTATTTGTGCATTTACGCTGTTTGGAACGTCAAATTTAGTACCATCACCTAAGCCTAAGTTATTATCAGCTTCTCCTCTTATAGAATGTCCAACAAACACATTTCCGAAGAAACCAGAGTTGTTGTTATATTGTAGCCCTAATTTTGTATCTATAGAAGATGCACCGTTACCAAGAGAAAGAATTCCTGTTGGCTCGTAATCGAAAGCATAAGAGCCTCCTGCAGCCACAACAACGGTAGTTGTACCATTTTTATGTTTTGTTACAAATGGAGCCCATTTTACCAATAAGCTTAAATCTTGAATGTTAGATTGCTCTGTACTGCCGTTAACTGGATCTGCAGCACCTTTTCCTTCAGCTTCAATATAAGGTAGGTTTGCAATTACCGTAAGGTTATCTGTAATACCATAGTTTGCATATACGTTGTATATGTTTTGATCAATTTCGTTGTGAGCGGGAACTGCATCTAGTTCATCTAAGCCTAAATAAAATTTTTCATAGGTAGAGAAAGTGTAAGAAACGGCAATGTTGGCTTCTCCTTTTTTGTTGAAAAATCCATCTGGACTAATTTGTGCTTGTGCTTTTTGTCCAGCGAAAGCTAATACAGTAATCAATGTTAAAAATAATTTAGATCTCATAATTGTTTTTTTTATTAAGTGCATTTGGACGATGATAATAGCTACTTATTACAAAAGAAATGTTAAGTTTAATTTATGATTGCCGGTCAAGTTGTTTTTTTAAACGCTGAAGTGCTTAATACTATATAGTTAGATTCTCTATTTGGAAATTATATTTTTTTAAAATTATTATGTTTTGTAATGCATCTCTTTTGTTAGTTTTGCGCTTTCTTATACATATAATATGATTTCAGTTGATAATTTAGCCGTAGAGTTTAGCGGACACACCTTGTTTAGCGATGTATCGTTTACTATTAATGAAAACGATAAAATAGCCTTAATGGGAAAAAATGGTGCAGGAAAATCCACAATGATGAAGATTATTGCTGGTGTGCAAAATGCAACGCGAGGCCATGTGCGTTACCCCAAAGAAGCTATAATAGCCTATTTACCACAGCATTTATTAACTGAAGATGATACTACTGTTTTCGAGGAAGCATCTAAAGCCTTTAGTCACGTGTTTGATATGCGTAACGAAATGGAAGATTTGAATAAGCAGTTGGAAACGCGAACGGATTACGAATCTGACGAATACATGAAAATTATTGAACGTGTTTCCGATTTAGGTGAAAAATATTATGCGTTAGAGGATGTAAATTACGATGCTGAAGTTGAAAAAGCATTAAAAGGTCTAGGGTTTAAGCAGGAAGATTTTATAAGAAACACCAACGAATTTAGCGGTGGATGGCGTATGCGGATAGAATTGGCTAAAATCCTTTTACAAAAGCCAGACCTTATACTATTAGATGAGCCTACTAATCATATAGATATAGAATCGGTTATTTGGTTGGAAGATTTTCTATTGAATAAAGCAAATGCCGTAGTCGTGATTTCTCATGATAAAGCCTTTATAGATAACATTACAAACCGAACCATAGAAGTTACTATGGGGAAAATTTACGATTACAAGGCAAATTACACACATTATTTGCAACTGCGTGAAGATAGGCGTGCACACCAAGTAAAAGCGTATCAAGAACAGCAAAGATATATTGCAGATAACCAAGCATTTATTGATCGTTTTAAAGGCACATTTTCTAAAACCAATCAAGTGTCATCGAGAGAGCGTATGCTTGAAAAGTTAGAAATTATTGAAATTGATGATATAGATACATCTGCATTAAAATTACGTTTTCCTAAAACACAACGTTCTGGAGACTATCCTGTTAGTGTAAAAGATGTTTCTAAATTATACGGTGAGCATGTGGTATTTAATAATGCGAATATGTCTATCGCTAGAGGCGAGAAAGTGTGTTTTGTTGGTAGAAATGGAGAAGGCAAATCTACAATGATAAAAGCTGTTTTAGGTGAAATTGATGTAGAAGGCGAGTGCAGTTTAGGGCATAATGTAAAGGTTGGGTATTTTGCTCAAAACCAAGCCGCTTTGTTGGATGAAGATTTAACTATTTTCCAAACCGTAGACGAGGTTGCTAAAGGCGATGTGCGTACACAGATTAAAAATATTTTAGGTCGTTTTATGTTTAAAGGCGACGATATCGATAAAAAAGTAAGTGTGCTTTCTGGTGGTGAAAAAACGAGACTAGCTATGGTGAAACTTTTATTAGAACCTGTAAACTTGCTTATTCTCGATGAACCTACAAATCATTTAGATTTAAAATCGAAAGATGTTTTAAAAGAAGCGTTGCTTGATTTTGATGGTACGCTAATTTTGGTATCTCACGATAGGGATTTTCTTCAAGGTCTATCTAACAAGGTTTTTGAATTTAAAGAAAAACGTGTTATTGAGCATTTTGAAACCATTGACGATTTCTTAGTTAGAAATAGAATTGAAAGTTTAAAGGCGATAGATTTGTAGACTTAAAATTGTTTTGTCGGTTAATTTGTTTTGGGCGTTACCCCGAAAAGGGGTCGGGCTTTCGGCAGTCGCTTTTTTGTGTTGCATAGGTGCAACAACACAAAAAGAGCTTCAACAAATGCCTCAATCCCTAACGCACGTATCCGCTTACTTTATTTTTAAATTGGATCTGTTTTGTTTTGAAGAGTATGTTCGTTTAGCGGTCTCTTGTATGATTAGTGGCGTGTTTAAGTAACTAATTTAGCAAATAAAAACCGAATAGAAAATAGAGTGCACCCAAAAGTTTAGACAAATTTATAATTAATTATAAACGTTGTTAGCTTTTAGTGCTTTTATTTCCGTTTACTTTTTTGTTAATATTTTATGTTTTATTCAGCTCGATTTTCATTCCGAAAACTTGCTCAAATTCCGCAACTTGCTAAATTCCGATTGAGTGATATTCCGAGTATCTAATTGAGTTTTCGATTCCGCAAACTTGCTCAAAATCCTTTTTATGTTTTTTCAATCGTTATTTTTTGTTCTCTACCTATTAAAAAATACAAAATCGCACCAAAAAAATTAGCGAATAAAACGACTAAAATCCAAACAATTTTATTATTCCCTTTGAATTCGCTTTTTAAAATATCTACAAGAGCAATTATTGTTGGTAAAACCCCAAGAAATAATACTACTAATATCAGAATTAGTTGCCAAGCTCCAATCATTCCTAAATATATCATTTTTTCTTTTTTTTAATTTTTAGTTCTGACGTTTCTCTAGCATTAAAGCTAACGTTTAATAAGATATGAAATCGTTTTAATGTTTTATATCTTGTGTTAAGCTAAGTTAGTTGATTTTTTTTTACAAAGTCAAGGCCTGTTTTAATTTACAGGAGATTAAAATAATCGAAAAAAAGAATTGTATGTTTCTTACAATTAAAATTATGTCTTCCAACCTTACAAGTGTATAAACTAACATTAGTTTATTACTATTAATTGTAGATATGCCCGCGTTAGGGATTGCAGTGAAAAGCCCACAGCGCCCACGAAGTTTTTAGGGCGTGAGGACTTGCAACGTAAAGCCCGACCCTTGTGGTAACGCCCAAATAATTAGCTTTCACTTTGTTGATTGAATTTATTATAATGCTGAACCATTAATTTTTAACTATTTTTGCACGATATGCAAGAATTAAAACTTTCAGATTGGTTACCTACCACAAATAAAGAGGTGAAAATACGTGGATGGGAAGCGCTAGACGTTATTCTATTTAGTGGCGACGCTTATGTGGATCATCCCACGTTTGGGCCTGCCGTTATTGGGCGTATGCTTGAGAGTTTTGGTTTGCGTGTTGCCATAGTACCACAGCCTAGTGTTACCGATAATCTTCAGGATTTTGTTAAGCTTGGTGCTCCCAAATTATTTTTTGGTGTTACTGGTGGATGTATGGACCCTATGATTAGTAATTATAATGCTAATAAAAAGCGTCGTGATAAGGATGCATATACGCCTAATGGTGATATTGGATTTCGTCCGGATTACGCAACAACGGTTTATTCTAAAATTTTAAAAGAGAAATGGCCAGATACGCCTGTTTTAATTGGTGGTATCGAGGCATCACTGCGCCGTGTAACACATTACGATTATTGGAGCGATAAGCTTATGCCTTCTATTTTAGAAACCTCGAAGGCCGATATGCTAGTTTACGGTATGGGTGAGCAACCCTTGCGTGAAGTGGTGCGTTTGCTAGAAAAAGGGGTGCCTTTTAGAAGTATAAATACGGTGTTGCAAACGGCTGTACTTTTGAATGAAGATGAAAGTATTCCGAAAAACAGTAATTGGGAAGATGTTGAAGTCGCATCGCATGAGGTATGTTTAAAGGATAAGAAAAAATACGCATCTAACTTTAAAGTGATAGAGCAGGAGAGTAATAAATTGGCTGCGCGACGTATTTTTCAGAAAATTGGAGATAAAACTTTAATGATTAATCCGCCATATCCAACCATGACGGAAGCTGAAATTGATGCTTCTTTCGATTATCCATATACACGATTACCGCACCCAAAATATAATAAACGTGGGCCTATTCCGGCCTTCGAAATGATTAAGTTTTCCATTAACATTCACCGTGGGTGTTTTGGTGGTTGTAGCTTTTGTACCATATCTGCACATCAAGGGAAATTTATTGCATCACGTAGTAAAGAGTCTATTTTAAAAGAAGTGGATACTGTGGCAAATATGCCCGATTTTAAAGGGTATTTAAGTGATATTGGTGGGCCAAGTGCTAACATGTACCAAATGAAAGGGAAAATACAATCTATTTGCGATAAGTGTATTTCGCCGAGTTGTATTTCGCCTGTTATTTGTAGCAATTTGGATACATCGCACAAACCGCTAACGGAATTATATCAGGCGGTTGATAGTCATCCAAAAGTGAAGAAATCGTTTATTGGTTCGGGAATTCGCCATGATATGTTGGTGCCGGAATTTAATAAAAACGCCGATCCTAAAGAGTTAGACGCTTACACGGAAGAGGTGATGACGAAGCATGTTTCTGGCCGACTTAAAGTAGCACCAGAGCATACTAGTGATCCGGTTTTAAAATTGATGCGTAAACCATCGTTTTCGTATTTCCATAAATTTAAGGAACGTTTCGATAAGATAAATATCGCTAAAGGATTAAAATTACAATTAATACCATACTTTATATCCAATCATCCAGCTTGTGAAGTGGAAGATATGGCTAATCTTGCTGCCGAAACTAAAGATATGGGGTTTCAGTTAGAGCAAGTACAAGGTTTTACACCAACACCAATGACGGTGGCTACCGTAATTTATTACTCTGGTTATCATCCATACACACTTAAAAAAGTAAATACGCCTATTACTAGAAAGGAAAAGGATGAACAACATCGTTTTTTCTTTTGGTATAAGGATGAAAATAAAGACTGGATTAAAAAGACTTTAAACAAATTAGGGCGTCAAGATTTACTTAAAGTGTTACTTCCTGAAAAAGAAGAGAAATGGCGTAAAAACACACCGGATGGTGATGCCAAGAATACATTTAATGATGCTGTTCCTTTTAATAAAAGGAAGAACAAGGTGAGGTATAAAGGGAAGAAGAAGCGGACGCGTTAATACTACTAATATCTCATCGAGGGGATATTGGCTGGGTCTTAACTGTTTTATTTTTCGAATGATTCTAGAGCAATTCGAACTTCTAATTTACAAATGGCATCTAAATAAGTCATGAAACAGGTTGTCCCCTCGAGGGGACCGTAGGGGTGTAAACGTTGTATTTATGAGAAATAAAATAATTCCATACCACCCTAAACTAAAACTACTCGCTAGACAATTACGAAAAAACAGTACTTTACCCGAAGTTTTACTTTGGCAGAAGATAAAGCAACGTGCTTACGGTGTTCAGTTTCATAGGCAAGTTCCTATGCTAAATTATATTACAGATTTTTATTGTCACGAAATAGGTTTAGCCATTGAAATAGATGGTTCTAGCCACGACCACAGTTTTTTATATGATGCCAAGTGGCAAGGTGAATTGGAGGCTTATGGTGTTACCTTTTTAAGGTTTTCAAATGAAGAGGTTAAAAAGAATATGTTAAGTGTTTTGTTGATTATTGAAGAAACTGTTAAAGGGTTGATTGATTAAATTGAAGACACCCCTATAATTCCCTCAAGGGTATATTGGCTTAGTCTTATTGTTTTGTTTTTCGAATTTTCACTACTTTATTTTAAACTCTTAATTTACAAATTACATCCAAATATTTCATGAATAGGGCTGTCCCCTTGAGGGGACCGTAGGGGTGTTTTTTAGATAAGAGTAAGTTAAAAAAGTCTTTTGTAAACACCCCTATAATCCCCTCGAGAGCATATTGGCTTAGTCTTATTGTTTTGTTTTTCGAACTCTTACTACTTTATTTTGAACTCCTAATTTACAAATTGCATCTAAATATTTCATGAATAGGTTTGTCCCCTTGAGGGGACCTTAGGGGTGTTTTTTTAGATAAGAGTAAGTTAAAAAAGTCTTATGTAAACACCCCTATAATCCTTTCGAGGGGATATTGGCTCAGTTTTATTGTTTTGTTTTCCGAACTCTTACTACTTTATTTTGAACTCCAAATACATAAATTGCATCCAAATATTTCATGAATAAGTTTGTCCCCTTGAGGGGACCGTAGGGGTGTTTTTTTAGATAAGAGTAAGTTAAAAAAGTCTTTTGTAAACACCGCTATAATCCCCTCAAGGGGATATTGACTCAGTATTATTGTTTTGTTTTTCGAACTCTTACTACTTTATTTTAAACTCTTAATTTACAAATTACATCCAAATATTTCATGAGTAGGGTTGTCCCCTTGAGGGGACCTTAGGGGTGTTTTTTAGATAAGAGTAAGTTAAAAAAGTCTTTTGTAAACACCCCTATAATCCCCTCGAGGGGATATTGGTTCGGTCTTATTATTTTGTTTTTCGGATTCTTACTACTTTATTTTGAACTCCTAATACATAAATTACATCCAAATATTTCATGAATAGGTTTGTCCCCTTGAGGGGACCTTAGGGGTGTTTTTTAGATAAGATTAAGTTGTAAGAAGTCTTTTGTAAACACCCCTATAATCCCCTTGAGGGGATATTAGCTCAGTCTTATTGTTTTGTTTTCCGGGTTTTTACTACTTTATTTTGAACTCCTAATTTACAAATTGCATCCAAATATTTCATGAATAGGGATGTCCCCTTGAGGGGACCTTAGGGGTGTTTTTTAGATAAGAGTAAGTTAAAAAAGTCTTTTGTAAACACCCCTATAATCCCCTCAAGGGGATATTGGCTCAGTTTTATTGTTTTGTTTTTCGAATTTTCACTACTTTATTTTAAACTCTTAATTTACAAATTACATCCAAATATTTCATGAATAGGTTTGTCCCCTTGAGGGGACCGTAGGGGTGTTTTAAAACAATATGTTTAACCTATTGTAACTTTCCTTCTTTACACACCAAAATGTAATACTTTAGTATTATTCTTAATTGTGAGATTTAATAAAGTATCTTTGGCGCTAGATATTATTTATCTGTTGATATTAATTATTTTTTAGTCCCCACTTTGGCGATGTTATAGGCTACCTTTTAAAGGTGCTATTTTGATTAATTTAAACACTAGTGGCCAACTTAATGCCTGATTACTAGTTGGTAACTATTTATAGTGATATTAATCTACGCCTTGCTAACGTCATTACTCTGCAATCCGTTTCAATTTAGAATAACGATGATTACAGATATAAATGTAAACAAACCTGAGCCTTTTTTTTCAGAACAACCCTTACCACAATTTAATCGCTCAATAAATGTTGCGCGTACCATTAGAGGGTTAGAAGCTGGTAAGCCTATAATGATAACCGAATTTTATAGTAACGGTTTGCAGTTGCTTAAAGAGTTGCAAATGCATCTTAGAGTTAAATTTCCTGGTCTTACTTTCGATGAGCAACGTGCCAATCGTTCCGCATTTAGAGCATTGTCTAGTCTTATTTATATAAAAATTGTAGATCATAAACTAACCGTAAAAAAAGCACCATCTATTGGTTGGTTAGAGAAACTTTATCCAGACGAAAATAATTTTCTATTACCATTTACCAAAGTACAAGGCCTTAATAGTGCTTGGCAATGGTATCAAAATGGCATGATGCTTCCGGTGTTACGAAACAAAATACATCCATATTATGGGGTGTATTTCCCAACACGTTTCGATCATTTAATACTGTTCGATAATTGGCTAAAACGTTACGAAGGACCAAAAAAATCGGCCATAGATGTGGGTATTGGTAGTGGCGTGTTGTCTTTTCAGATGGTAAAGCATGGTTTTCAGAAGGTATTTGGAACCGATACAAACCCCAATGCAATTGTTGGATTAACAGAGTCTATGGGAGATACCAAAATGTCTCGAAAAATAGAACTCGAATTTGCACCACTTTTTGGAACTATTGAAAAGCAAACCGAACTTATTGTTTTTAATCCGCCTTGGTTGCCAGCACCTCAAGATATGGATACCAATGACGAAGCTATTTATTACAACGAAAACTTGTTTTTAGATTTTTTTACTGAAGCTAAAAAACGATTATTGCCAGAAGGTAAGCTTGTTGTCCTATTCTCTAATATGGCACAAATTACCGATGTTACAAAAGAACACCCTATAGAAAAGGAACTTGCCGAAGGCGGACGCTTTAAATTAGTAAACTGTTTAAAGAAGCCAGTAAAAGCAGCATCGGATAAAACAAAGCGCAATCAAAATTGGCGAGCAGACGAAGAAGTTGAACTTTGGGAATTGGTGCATGCTTAGGGTTAACTTTAACGGAATGTTATTCTTTTTAATAAACAATATTAAAGCTAATTTAAAAGAAAGAAGAAACCACGTTTGATAAAACCTAAAAGGTGAACCTAATGTTTTTTTATGTAGATAATTTTAAGTAAATTTTACTTCCATAAAATGAATACGATGAAAAAACTACTGCAAATAATTAATGGCGTTGCGTTTGTGTGTGTTATAGTCATGAACTATTTATCTAATACCGGTTTGTTAAACAATACCACTATTGGAGAAGTTTCTAGAGAATATAACACCCTATTTACACCAGCAGGTTATGCGTTTTCAATTTGGGGAATTATCTATTTACTCGTATTAGGGTTTGTTATCTATCAAGGCAGAAGTCTGTTTGTAAAAGTAAGAGACGATGCTTTTATATTAAAAACCGGTTGGTGGTTTTTAGTATCCTGTATAGCCAATTGTTTATGGATTGTAGCTTGGATTTATGGCTATACCTTATGGTCTTCCATATTTATTTTTACACTACTATTCTCATTAATCCAAATTGTGCTTAAAAACAGCATGGAATTGGTAGACGAACCTATATCTGTTATTGTGTTCCTATGGTGGCCATTTGTAATTTATAGTGGTTGGGTTACTGTTGCTAGTATAGCAAACGTATCGGCTGTTTTAGTAAAATATAATTGGGCTGGTTTTGGTTTATCTCCAACATTTTGGACGGTTTTGCTTATCGTTATCGCAGTCATAATAAATCTAACAATTACTTGGAAACGAAACATGCGTGAATTTGCCCTTGTTGGCGCTTGGGCTTTAATTGCCATTTATGTTGCTAATAGCGATGTAAACAATGTTGTGGCTTATACTGCATTAGTTGCTGCTGCTATTTTAATTATAAGTAGCTCTACGCATGCGTTTATTAACAGAAAAACAAATCCGGCGATAAAGTGTAAGGAGTTTTTAGAAGCTAGGAAAAACTAAAGACTAACGTTCTACTTTTTTATTTTTTTTCTGAGTTTTTCCTTTTCTTGTTGCTACAGCATGCGCCAACACAGCGACTTCTATAAGTAGAATGGCAATTTTAGCTTTTTGTTAATGTACTTGTAAGTCCTAATACTTTTGTAATTATCATAATTTATCTTTTTAAGAACAAATTATGGATAAAGTTCATTGATGAATGACTTGATAAATATTTATTTTGACTTGATTGAAAGGTTTTGCTAATGCCTTACACTTAATCGAAAAAGAGATTTGCGATTAAGTGTAAGGCATATTCTGAGGGAAGGTAGTTGATATTAATTATTTATTGATTAATGAAGTCATCAAGATATTTTCTTATCTGAATTGCTTTTTCTTTAGTTAGCTGAATATTTTGTTTTGATCCATTTTTTCTGTCTAAATCTCCCATTGCATAGGTGCGAATTTGAAAGTATTCTTTATTTTTTAGGATAGCACATAGAACCTTTCCATCTCTAGTGTTTATTTTTCCTTGCTTTCCCTATTATTGCCATAAGTATTTATATAAAAGGTTTTATTAATTCGTCAATTTGAAAATTTGAAAATTTAGAATTAATTAAATTACTTGTGAATTTAACATTAGAAACTTCTTTGGGGATAAGTTCACTTTCAATCTTAGGTATTTCTTTTGAATTGTAAAACTGTAAAGAGCCTTTTGCTAATTCATAATCAAATTTGACTAGGCTTACTTTATCTATATCCATACCTAAAGTTGCATATACCAGAAGATGAAGTTTTTCTTTCTGTTTTTGGAAATCTGTTAATTTGTTGTTTATATTATTTAATAAATCGGATATACTTAAACCTCCCGTATTTGTTTTCATCAATATAGAGGCGATGAAAATTTCTGTATTATTGATTGATTTTAGTTGGCCTATGGTGAAATGATGTGTTCGAGTATCTGATCCAGAACTTTTTACTTCTATGCGTAATTGATCGAAACTAAAATCAAATTTTTCTTCAGGAACACAATGCCATGCGTTAATTAAATTTATCGGTGAATTTGATTGCTCTATTAGTAATAATTCAGCCCAAAGACCTTGTATAGATTTTCTTGGAGGCTCTTTTATCGATTTAAATAACTCAATGAACTTGCTAACAATGGTTTTTATTTTTTTATTTGAAGGATTTTGACCGAGTGATTTTATTAAAACTTGGCAAGTGCTTAGAAAAATATTTTTTATTTCATCGTTTTGGCCAATATAAGAAACGACAGAAAAATTGTTACAAGTTGATTTTTTATCTGATTCTATTTCGCATTTTAGGTTGTGAGAAATTTTAATACTAAACAAATTTTGATTTGCAATAAGAAAATCTTGGTTTTGTTCTGAAATGAATATTAAAAGACTTGGGTTATTTGCATAGTTTTTAGCTATTCTATGGTTTTTAAAGCCTTTAATAGCCTTTGCCGAATAAGAGTTTGAATTCTGATTTGTAGGCAATGGCAACACATCATATATTTCTTTTAAATCAACCATTAATTTTGGATATTAAGGATTGAGATAAACGCGCTGGAATCCATACAGCAATGGTAACTATATTTTCGTATTCTGTATCTCTAAAATCGAGTTTGTGTATTTGAACAGTTACAGAATCTTTCGATTTTATTTTTTCGTCTCCAGGATAAATAATTTCTCCAGTTCTTGGGTTTTTACCTTGGAATAACTGCTGTATTTCATCCTTTTTTAATCGTCTTTTTCTTTGATTACCTTTTGCAATTAAATAAACAAAACTATCTTCTGGTGGAAATTCGTCCGTGTATAAGTCGATAACAGATTTTAAATTGGTGTAAGTTGTAGAATCAGTTTGTCTAGTAAACTTCAATTCATTAAGCAAGTCAGTAAATAAATCCCTCAAAGGGATTTTAGCAACAAGATGTTTTTGTTCATCTGTTCTGTCTTTATGGCCTTTATCTTCTATAAATTGTTGCTTGTATTTACTCTTAAATTTATCAACTATGGCCCTATTACTTTCGATAATAATTTCGCTATCGTGTGGAGCCCTAATTCTAACCCATTTATTCCCAAAAGTGGTTCTTGTCAAATCCTCAGATAGCACATTGGTTCTTGTTAATCTAAACATTTCGTCTAAGACAAACCGTCTCTCCATTTCATTTAAATGTTGACCAGATAATTTATGTTCAAGTAGTTTTCTGCGTATGTCTTCTTCGTGATTAACGTATTCGCTGAATAGGTGGATATTCTCGGCATCAAGATACACTCTACAATGTCCTAAAAAGTCTTTTTTATATCCAAAGAATCGAGCTCGTTGCTGAATAGTGTCCGCATTTCCAACACCCATACTTCTTGGCATATATGTTATTGTCAACCCTTCAACAGTAAAACCCCTGTCCATTGCCTGACCACCAACAAGTATAAACGAATAGTTACTATTCCAATCAACCGAACTTCCTGCTCTTGAATTTAGTTGCTCAACAGCTGTATTACTGATGTTATGGCCTAAAGTTCCTAAAAGAACTTCAAAAGGTTGTATTTCAGGAGCATTTGCTTTTAAGTCCTTATAGGCTTCTTTAAATTCAGAAATGATTTGTTGTTTAGTTTCATCATTATCATTACGTTCTAATAAGACTTTTTCCCAGAGATTTTTGATATGTGTTACCCAATCATAATATATGTCGTGTTCTTCGACTAATCGTGATGGATGGACCATCATTGAGCGATTTTTGGGATTTCCCTTTTTATTACCCAATAAATAACCAGAAGTAACACTTAAAAAGAAAATACGCATTGCTTCTTGGAGTGTGTCAGGTGCTTCTTGAAATATATTATCATCACCATAAATTTCAGAATAAGGTATTTTTCTTATGATGAAATGGTTTTCTTGACAAAAGGCACGTCCTCCGGTATATTTTTCTCCAGGAGTTAAAAGTTGAATAAAATTAGGAGAAAGATTGTCTAAAATATTAATGAATAACGGAGCTTGTGGAGTAGCTGTATATTGTATGAAAGTATGATGTGGTAGAATGTTTTTTAAATCTCTAATTCTACGATAAATAGTACTCATTTGAATTTCAGTAAGTACCTCTCCATTACGCTCTCTTCGAGCATTTGAACTAGCTTTTGTATTCATACTTGCTTGGTCTCCTTCATCATCAATGATTAAAGTAGGGACATTTGATAAATCAAGTTTTTTTAATAGAGCAAGTAAATTTTTTAAATGACTTGTGTTTTTCATTACCGTAATCAGTAATGTTTTTTTGAAGTCATCAGGTGTATTGGGCTTTTTCCAATTTTGAAGTTCTCTTTGGATAGTGTTTTTATCTTGCGGATTTCTGGTAGGGTCTTTTGGATTGTTAAGCATTACCCATTTTCTATGAAATCCTTGATTTATGTCTAAATCATTTTGTAACCTATTGAAAGACTGATTTACAAGGTTTGTAGAAATACCCGCTAGTACTATTACTATTTGATAATTATTGTCTCTTGCTAACGCAGTTAGCGTAGTAAAAGATAGTGTTTTTCCACTTTGAACATAACCAAAAACTAATCCAGTATCGCCATTCGTTTCTTCACTTGGATTACCACATAATTTCATAATGTGATATGTTTCCTCTTTTACTTTTTCTTTGGCATCTGTGTCATTACCGAAAATCTTATTCAATAACTTTTCAGATTCTTCACCGTATTCAGGTATCCAACTTTCGTCATTTAAGGTGCTAAGCATGATCTTTATATTTTCAGTTTTTGACATAAGTTATAATTTTGAAAGAGAGCCGAGTAAAAGGTCATTGATATTATTTCTTAATTCTGTTACTGGAGCTCCTGACTTTTTCACAATAATTTCAGATAGGCCTAGTGCTACAACTAAACGTAATACTGGTTCGATTACTTTGTGGTCATCACCAGCAAATTCAACCATAAATGGATGAGTAAGAGATAGTCTAACTCCTATGTTTTTATGAAACATATCTTTCTCAGGGATTAAATGGTCACCAACTTGAATTAATTCATCAATTGACTCATCATAAGACAATTCAATATGAACCATATAATCAATATTGGAAATATTTAAGGGGAATTTCTTATGGTAGGATTTTTCAATTTCCTTTAATTGAGGTTCCTCAATAATGTTTGTAGTAGGCTTTCCAACGACAGTTTGAACATCTTTTGCAATCTTATCTTGAATTTTATCAGTTGTATTATCAACTACTTTCTTAGATACTTTTTGATAATTCTTAGCACTTTCACGAACTCTATACTTATCGGCTTGTTTTAAAATAGGTATTGAATTTTCGCCTTCAAGTTCGTCTTTTAATAACTCTAAAAAGGTTTCCATATTATCATCCCACTGAAAACCATCCTTAGTGTGACTTACATCAAAACCTTCAAGATGTAGTTCTCCAAAAAGTCTTTTGTATCTATGACTACCTAATGAGCCAGATAGAGCAGGAGGTCTAAAACCTTCATCATTATCTGCACTTCCTTCGATTACTCTTCCTCTTCTAAATAGTGCAAACCCACTATCTTTGACTGACATTGTTTCCATAATTGCAACAAAACCTTTAGCTCTCAATCTGCCACCATTGTGATCGTCTCCAAAATCAAAATCAACTTCTTGCTTCCAAGTCACATTTTCTGAGTTGGGAGTTTCAAAATAAGCAGTATTTAAAATTTTTGGTGTTTTGTAGCTTAGTTTTTCACCATTTATATATAAGTCTAAAATGTCCTTTCTGAAAAAATCTCTATAAATACTCGCCAAATGTCTTTTTACTTTTCCAAGTCCTCTGCGAATTGGCATTTTTTCTTCTATTCCGAATAAGGTAATTAAAGTATAGTGGGAGTTTGTCTTTGCATCTTTATTTTCAATTTGTAGCTCTTGAATTTTATCTTCTACTATTTTTGATATATCAAAAGATACTTTACGTTCTACATTTTCGTTAAGAGCTGTTGTTTTAGCTTGCCATTTATTAGAAAACCAACAAGCTGCGGATTTCATACCCATTCCAAATTCGGACAAACGAGTATTGTCTGGTGGTAATTCCGCAGTTCTAAAAGCTCTTTGATAGTCATTAGTATGGATGCCAGCTGCGTTATCTTTAATTGTTATTTTTTGATTGTTTGTGTCAAATTCAATATCAACTCTCAACTTATAATTAACACCTTCAACTCTTTTTAACTCTTTTTCGTTTTTTAAATAGCTATCTATTGCATTATCAACAAACTCAGCTAAAGCGTAGTAAGGCTTATAGTTAAGGTGTTTTAAAACAGAAAGAATTGTAACACCTGGGCGGATGTTTACGTTATTTAATTCTTTCATAATCTAGTTCATTTGATCTAATTTCCTGTTTTGATTTGTCATTAAGTTTAATGGTTTTGTGTTCCTCTTTAATCAGTTTTTCTGCAATCAATTTGACAACGGTCCCATTTACAGCATTCCCTAATGCCGAAAAACAAGTTCCTAAATTTTCGGGTAACTCTATGCCATTTAGAGATTGAATACGAGCACCTTCAGATGGAGTTATATATCTCTTTTCCCAACCAATAATAGGTATTTGGGTACTTACTGTAACTAATGAAGGAAAAAAATCAGTTTTCTTAATTCTAACACCAGAACCTCTAAATTGTATAACATATTTAGATATGTCTCTTTCTCCACCTTGTACATTCCATTCAAGTTTTTGCCAACTAGACACATTTAATTCCTTTAATTTTTTTACAACAGGTTCTAATTCTACTTTATACTTCTCGTAAAAGGCTCTGTTTTTTCTTATATAATTTTTTTTCCAGTTAGGAAAAGGAATAGGTTTATCTGTATCTTTATGTAATTGGTTTTTTTGTGCGTAATTAGGTAAGTTGTTGATTTTTAATTCTCTGCTCATCCCTTTAAGTGGTACTCCATATTTTCCTTTATATTTTCCTAAAACATTTGTGGGTATTCTAAATGGTATTTCAATCTCAAAGGGGTAAGTCGCTCCGAATTCCATACTCCATATGGGAAACCCAGGTAATTTATCTTCAATAGGTATTTTGTCAATAAACTCTTGCCATAGTTGGATAACTTTAATTTTATCGTCTTCAAGTTTTGTGGCTTCAATAGGATTCGTGTCTAAAAAGTTTAAAATAGAATCTGTAGCATTTAAAGAATCTGGCCAATTAAAATATTCTATGTTATCTCTAGATCCAACTATGAAAATTCTTTCTCTGTGTTGTGGAATTCCATAGTTATGTGGTGATAGTATTTTATCGTCAATGAAATAATTGAGTTGGTTTTCAAGTTTATCTTTTATATATTTCCAAGTGTTGAAATTATCATGACTTTTGAGGTTTCTTACATTTTCTAAAATAAAATATTTTGGTTTGTGATATTCAATGATTTCAACTAACTTATCAAAAAGATTTCCGTTTTTCTCATCTTTAAGTCCTAATTGATCACCGGCCTTAGAAAATGGTTGGCAGGGAAAACCGGCGCAAAGAATATCGAATTTTGGAATATCACATATTTCAACTTTCGTTATATCACGATTAACAGGGGTGTTGAAATTTTTCTCATATAACTTTGCTAAATGTTCTTTTTTTTCGCTGGCGAAAACGCACTCATGTCCAAGACTTTCAAGTGCTACATGAAAACCTCCTAAGCCAGCAAATAAGTCTATAAATTTTAACCTTTTGTTTTTCATTTTATTCTAAAAACTATGAAGCTTTGAATGCAACTCCTTACTTTCAAATGTAAATTTTATTTATTAATTTATTTTACGGTTTTCCTCATTTTAAACTAAAATTATATATTTAATTAATGTGCCTCCAACCAATTCAGTCCAGTATCAATTTCAACATCTAATGGTACTTCTAGTTTATAAGCGTTTTCCATTTCGGTTTTAACTAAAGTTTTAATGCTTTCTAATTCTGGTTTAAAGACATCGAAAACCAATTCATCATGCACTTGTAGGAGCATTTTAGTTTTAAAATCGCCAGTTTCAAGCTTGTTATAAATATTAATCATGGCAATTTTGATAATATCGGCAGCGCTACCTTGTATAGGTGCGTTTACGGCATTACGTTCTGCGGCACCACGAACTACGGCGTTTCGGGAATTGATATCTTTTAAATAACGACGACGCCCTAAAACGGTTTGCACATAACCATGGTCGCGAGCAAAATCGACTTGCTCGCTAATATATTTTCTAAGTTTCGGGTACGTTTCGTAATAGGTATCAATTAGTTCTTTAGCTTCACCACGAGATAAATCGGTTTGGTTACTTAAGCCAAAGGCAGATACACCATAAATAATTCCGAAGTTTACCGTTTTTGCATTGCTACGTTGTTCACGAGTTACTTCATCTAAAGGTACATTAAATACTTTAGAAGCGGTAGAGGCGTGAATATCTTCGCCATTTTTAAAGGCTTCAATCATGGTTTCTTCCTTACTTAACGCGGCAATAATACGCAATTCTATCTGGCTATAATCGGCAGCTAACAGTGTGTATTCTTCACTTCTTGGCACAAAGGCTTTACGTACTTGACGACCACGTTCTGTACGAATTGGGATATTCTGTAAGTTGGGGTTGTTGCTACTTAAACGTCCCGTAGCTGCAACGGTTTGCATATAATCTGTATGTACGCGACCTGTGGCTTCTTCCACTTGTAGCGGTAAGGCATCCACATAGGTGCTTTTTAATTTGGCTAAACCACGATATTCTAAAATATGTTGAATAATTTCGTGGTCTTTGGCTAAATAACTTAAAATTTCTTCGCCTGTTGCATACTGCCCAGTTTTGGTTTTTTTAGGTTTATCAACCAGTTTTAGTTTTTCAAAAAGAATGATTCCCAATTGTTTTGGAGAACCAATATTAAATTCTTCGCCAGCGGCATCATAAATACTTTTTTCTAAAGTTGAAATATCGTTGTTTAAGGCTTCAGCTAGAGAAAGTAGGAAATCTTTATCTAAATTAATACCTTCTAGTTCCATGGCTGCAAGCACACGAAGTAAAGGGATTTCAATCTCATCGAATAATTTTTGAGTATTGGCATCACCTAATTCTTTAGAGAAATGTTCTTTTAGTTGTAAGGTAATATCGGCATCTTCAACTGCATATTCGGTTTGCTTTTCTAACGGCACATCGCGCATTGATAATTGGTTTTTACCTTTTTTACCAATAAGTTCTATAATAGAAATTGGTGTGTAATTTAAATAGGTTTCGGCCAATACGTCCATATTGTGGCGCATATCTGGATTAATAAGGTAATGCGCTAACATGGTATCGAACAATTTACCCTTTACGTCTACATTGTATTTTGCTAATACTTTGATGTCGTATTTTAAATTCTGGCCCACTTTTTCGATGGTTTCACTTTCAAAAAACGGACGTAATTGCTCGATAAGTTCTTGTGCTTCGTTTTTGTTTTCTGGAAATGGTAAGTAAAAGCCTTTGCCAACTTCCCATGAAAATGAAATACCAACCAACTCGGCAATCAACGGGTTTAATCCCGTAGTTTCAGTATCGAAACATACCGAAGTTTGACTCATTAGGTTTTTAAGAAACAGTTTGGTTCCCATTCCTGGAGCAATACTTTGGTAAAAATGCGATGTATTTTCGTTTGTTTTTCTAGTATGTTCGGTTATGGTTTCTTCTTTAGCTGTACTAGAAGGATCGCCACCAAAAAGTGAAAATTGTCCAGCACCTGCCGAAGCGGTTTCCTTTGGTGTAGCTTTTTCTTCTGTACTTTTTTCAGTAGTTTCAGTTGAAGTCGCTGTGGCTTGAATCGCAAAAGTTTTGGTGAAATTATCTATTAAGCGTCTAAATTCTAACTCTTCGAAAATCTCTGTAACCTTCGGGATATCGGGTTGATCTAATTGGAAGTCTTTCGCATGGAATTCCACCGGAACATCCAACATTATGGTTGCTAGTTTTTTAGATAATAAACCGAGTTCTTTATTGGCTTCAATTTTTTCTTTCATTTTACCTTTAAGCTCGTGAGTATTGGCTAAAAGGTTTTCCATACTGCCATAAGCGGCTAAGAATTTTTTGGCTGTTTTTTCGCCAACGCCAGGTAATCCTGGGATATTATCACTGGCATCACCCATCATACCAAGGAAATCGATAACTTGTAAGGGATCGGTAACTTCAAACTTTTTCTGAACTTCGGGAATGCCCCAAGTTTCGTATCCGCCACCAAACATGGGTCTGTACATAAATATATTTTCGCTTACTAATTGCGCGAAATCTTTATCTGGCGTTACCATAAAGGTTTGGTAACCTTCTTTTTCGGCTTGTTTAGCAAGGGTTCCAATAACATCATCGGCCTCGAAACCTGCTTTTACCATAATTGGGATGTGCATGGCCTTTAAAATCTCTTGGATAATAGGTACAGCAATTTTTATGGCTTCGGGTGTTTCATCTCTGTTGGCTTTGTAGGCTTCAAACATTTCTACACGATCGGCACTGCCACCTTTATCGAAACAAACGGCTAAATGATCTGGTCGTTCACGTTTTATTACGTCTAAAAGTGAGTTCATAAATCCTAATATAGCTGAGGTATCTGTGCCTTTAGAGTTTATTCTTGGGTTCTTTATAAAGGCATAGTAGCCACGGAAAATTAATGCAAAAGCATCAACTAGAAATACGCGTTTGTTATCGGACATGTTGTAAATTTTGATAGAATTTCAAAACTACAAAAAGTTATGGTTATAATTTAAGGTTTGAATGCTCTAAACGTGTTAAAATGTTTTAGTCGAAACTTCCCGATTTCATTTTAATAAAAACTTCAGAAATTATTATGGAATTCTTGATGATAATACGGCCCTTTGCCTATAAAATAAGGGTGTTTGTTTTAAATAGATACTCTTAACAATTCGTTAAATCCATTTGCTATGGTAAACATTAATCGTTAATACCTTTATCTTTGGCAAAAAAAGAGCAAATGCTACGTTGGATTATATTTATAGGCGCTTTCCTAATTGCCGATTATTATGCCTTTCAGGCTTTTAAAACCGTTACAAAAAACCATTGGATTCATATTTTATATTGGGTAATTACCGCTTTAATTTTAGGGAATTTTGTGTATCAATTTTATGGGTTTAGCCGTCGTAATGGTTTTTCGCATGCGCACTCTTACGCTATTGGTTTGTTTATCGCGCTTTTGGTGCCAAAAATGGTGCTTGTTTTAGGTGTGTTTTTTGAAGATGTATTTCGTGTTCCGCAAGCTATTTATCGTTATTTTACAGTGGGAGAAACTGCTAAAGGAAACTACTTTCCTTCACGCAGGCAGTTTGTAAGTAGAATTGCTTTGGGGTTAGCAGCTATCCCGTTGGCTTCTATAATTTACGGAATTTATAAAGGAAAATACAATTATAAAGTTTTAAAATACACGTTGCATTTTGAAGATTTACCGGCAGCTTTTGATGGTTATAAAGTAACACAAATTAGTGATATCCATTCTGGAAGTTTTGACAATATGGAAAAGGTAAAATATGCCGTAGATTTAATTAACGAACAGGAAAGTGATGTTATTCTTTTTACTGGCGATATTGTAAATAATAAGTGTGAAGAATTGGTGCCTTACAAAACGGTTTTTAATAAATTGAAAGCTAAAGATGGCTTATATTCTATACTTGGAAATCATGATTATGGCGATTATATAAACTGGGATTCCGATGCTGAAAAACAGCAGAATTTAGAAGATTTAAAGGCACTTCAAAAAGAAATAGGATTTAATTTACTTTTAAATGAAAGTACATATCTTGAGAAAAATGGTGAACGTATAGCTTTAGTTGGTGTTGAAAACTGGGGTGCTGGTGGTTTTAAAACGGCTGGCGATTTGCATAAAGCTGCTGAAAAAATTGATAAAAACGATTTTAAAATTTTGATGAGTCACGATCCATCGCACTGGGAGAAAAAAGTGATTGATGATGAGTATCATTATCATTTAACCCTAAGTGGGCATACGCATGGTATGCAGTTTGGTATAGAAATTCCAGGTTGGTTTAAATGGAGTCCGGTAAAATGGCGTTACAAATATTGGGCTGGTATTTATCAAGAAATGGGACAATATATTAACGTAAACCGTGGTTTTGGTTATCTAGCTTTTCCCGGTCGTGTTGGTATTTGGCCAGAAATTACAGTAATTGAATTAAAAAAAGGCACAAAAACGGTATAAACACCCTTTAGTATTGCTGTTTCTGTGAAATTGTTTATATTTATAATTATCAAACAAAATCTATAATCACTATTTTCTATCCAATTAGAAAACTATTAAATAGACTTAAAACCTTATAGTATGTCAAAATTTGGGGAACTTATCGATGTTGATATTCCAGTATTATTAGACTTTTTTACAGAAGATAATGAAGAATCTAAAGCCATGCACGTCGTTTTACGCGATGTAGCGGCAGCGATTGGTAATAAAGCTAAGGTAATAAAAATTGATGTCGAAAAAAACCAAGAACTTACCGAAGCATTGAGTGTTAAAGGTCTGCCAACATTAATTGTTTATAAAGATGGCGAAATGAAATGGCGCCACAGCGGGCAGCAAGATGCCAATACGCTTATAGATATCATTGAGCAATACGTATAATTTTATAATCTCTTATATTTTGAGATATTAGAATTCTCTAAAAGGCTTACAATGGCTATGCTTTTTAGAGGCCAATTTAGCGTGAGGTATCCACAATAATTTTCCATTCGCCGTTAATACGCTTAAAAATTAGCATAAAAATACCATCTGCATTCCCGACTTCACGTTTTAAGTGAAATTCTCCTAGCACATAATATGCATCCTCACTTATTTTAGTAATATCGTTTATTTTGAAGCTTAAAGTACCTGTGTGTTCTTTGGTTGGATAACTTTTCTCGTAACGATCAAAGGTGTCTTCCCAACCGTAAGTGATACCGTTTTTACCGTAAAACTTTAAAGAATCACTTTTCCAGTAGCCTTCCATATAACCTTCTAAGTTGTTTTTAGACCAAGCTATACGTTGAGCTTTTAAAACTTTATGAATGGCTTTTATATCTTTTTCTTCATTTTGAGAATAACTATTAAAAGCTGAAATAAGACAGATGAGTAGAACGAGTTTTTTCATTTTGCAATTTATATAAAAATTTGATACCAAATCTATGCCGAAATTATATAGTAAACGGAAAATCAAGTATCAAGTAGTGAATTTTTTATGATGAGAAATAGTTAGAATGAGGTAAAGTCAACAATAAAACTTAAAAAAGGTTATTCAACGATTAAATTGACGTGTAGTCATTTTTCGTCCAAGTATAAATTCTTTTAATCGAAAAAATTGTTTATTTAACTTCTTGAAGATGTATTTTTAACTCATAATCAAATGTTTATACTCCCTCAGGTCTATTGTTTAATTATAAAAAAATTAACTTATTATGGATTTACGTATTACAAATTGCAACAATTTTTTCAGAATTAAAGGGGAACTAAATAAAAAAAGTTTATCAATTTTTCAAAACGAATTTCAAGACATTTTTAATCGTGTAAGTAAACTTACTATTAGTGTTGAAGATATTAAAAGTATGGATCGTCACGGTGTAAAAGCGTTGACAGAATTACATAACGAAGCTATAGCAAAAAATAAAAGCATGGCTATTATTGGTTTTGGAAGCAAAGATTTATATAATTATTTTAAAGCAAATACGGCTGCGTAATTGTTAAAGTTTGCGTACAAATTATAGAATGTTCTTTTGGTGTTTAAAAAAAGCATCGGCCTGTAACTGCATAAGTTCTCTCGTTTTTTTGCGTTTATAGGTGTAAAGTTCGTCTTCGGTTTTTATGTCGGCATATACACGATCGTTAATTGCATTATCCGTTTTTAGTAAAGCTTCTCTTTGACTTTTATTTTGAAGAACATGGGTTTTAATAGCCGTTTCTAGATCTTCTAATTTAAAATCGTAAGGTCCTTTTGGTGATAATAATTTTGCTAATATAGGCGAGGTTTCTATGGCTAAAAATAACAGAAATATAAAGAAGGAAGGCATCCAAGATAATTTTCCTAAAGCATTTATGCGAGCCATTAGTCCATCAAAATTATTAATTATAGGTTGTGTGCTATCAACTTGTAATTGGTAATCAGTTTTTAGTGAAGCTATTTGCAGCTCTAAGGCGGTTATTTTTACTTTGTTTTCTAATTTTAATTCCTGAAGCTCGGTAAGTAAGCCATCATGTTTATCACGTTTTTCTTTATAGACAGGCCCTTTGCCAAGTTTGTTGGTTCCTGCTGTGCCTTCGGCTTCTGCGATATAGGTGTTGTAAAGCGTGTTTACTTCAGCTTCTTTAGTGTTAACTTCATTTTGTAACGTGGCTATGTCTGTTTCTAGAGCTGTTATGTTTGGATTAAATTGCTCTAATATTTGATTTTGATTCGCTAACGTTAAATCGTTTTTCTGCTCTAATAAAACCTGATTAATTTCTTTCTCAAAAATCTTTAATTCTAAAGGTTTAGAGATTACTATAGCAATAATTACGGCTAGCATAATTCTAGGTGTTGCCTGTAAAAGCTCATCAAGAAAACGACCTGTTTTTTTAATGGTAGAAACTATATAACGGTCTAAATTAAAAATTAATAAACCCCAAATAAAACCAAACCCAATAGCTGCAAAGTAATTGTCGAAAACAGTGTAGAGTGCATAGCTAGCAGCTATAAAAGCCATAAGTGCAGTAAAGAAAACGGTTGCGCCAATGCCCGCGTATTTATTTTGTTCACCTTTAGAGCATTGCTCTAGAATATCGGTGTCGGCGCCAGAGCAAATGATGAAGAATTGCTTTAGCATAATGTGATTGATTTTTGATTGATTGACTATTAGAACGTTAAAGCAGGTGTTTTGTTACAAAATTGTATAAAAAAAAGCCTCGAATTAACGAGGCTTTCAAAGTTTAGAGGGAATGGTTTAATATTATGACGTTGCAATTATTTTTTTGTGATGTAGTTTAAGTCTGTTTCTAATAAGCTTGATGAAGCAACTTTATTTTAATTAAGAATTAGCTTTTCTAGATCGTACGCTTTCTATAACAACCGTGGCTAGAATTAAAGCGCCACCGATAAAAGTGTTTATTGTTGGAATCTCTTTTAAAAAGAAATAGGCGATTATAATACCACAGATAGGCTGGGCGCTACCAATGATGCTAGCTGTACTTACCGAAAAATATTTTAAACTGCCAATAAATAATGAATGACCAATTGCTGTAGTTACTAAACCTAAAATGATGAGGTAGGGGAATTGTGTAGAGATATTACTAATATCCATTGTAAACATAACGGGAATAAGTATTATGGCGACTATTATGGCTTGCTGCGTCATCAATACTGTGCCGTTGTAATTATTTACATGTCCTTTTAGAATTAAATTTCTTAACGCGTAGCATAAGGCTGAAAACACACCGAATAGTACCCCTTCTAGATGTGTGTTTTCTAGATTTAAATCTGGTGCAAGTATGTAAATACCTAATAACACGATAAGCGCTAAAAAGATATGAATTGGGTTTAATTTTGTTTTAGTAAAAAAAGGCTCTAGCAAAGCCGTTATTACCGGAAAGGTAAACATGGCGAGCATACCAATGGCCACGTTAGATAGTTTTAAAGCATAAAAATAAGTAACCCAATGTGTTGCTAAAAGTGCTGCCCCTAGTATAATGGTTGGAGCATCTTTCTTTGATTTTATTTTAATACTGAATTTTTTAAATCTGCAGTAAGCAAACAGAAATACTGCTGCTATTGCACTGCGACCCCAAATAATTACGGGTGTTGGCAGGTCTATAAATTTACCAAGTGCTCCCGATGTGCTAATAAGTAATGTGGCTAAAGCGAGTAGAAATAAATGATTGCTATGTTGGTTTTTCATTATAATTTATTGCAAATATGCTTCCTACTTTGGGTTGGTTCTTGGTGTTTTCGGGTTGGGCTGCGTTAGGGATTGAGGCTTTGTTGGAGCTCTTTTTGTGTGAGCTTTAATTTTTATTAATAATTAAGTTGTTGCCTATATATTAACTAAACGTTGAAAGATATTGCGCACAAAAAAGCGACTGCCGAAAGCCCGACCTTAACCTCGCCATGAAAGCGAGGTTAAGGTAACGCCCAAATTGTTTATTTTGAAAATTTGGTAAAATATTTATAAAATAATGGAATGGTTTCAATGCCTTTTAAGTAGTTCCAAACACCAAAATGTTCGTTTGGCGAGTGGATGGCATCGCTGTCTAAACCAAAGCCCATGAGTATGGTTTTACTTTTTAATTCTTGCTCGAATAGGGCAACGATTGGAATACTACCGCCGCTACGTTGTGGTATTGGGGTTTTTCCGAAAGTATCTTGGTAGGCGTGGCTGGCCGCTTTGTAGCCAATACTGTCTATTGGTGTTACGTAACCTTGGCCGCCGTGATGTGGTGTTACTTTTACGGTTACACCTTGTGGTGCGATGCTTTCAAAATGGGTTTTGAATAATTGAGTTACGGTTTCCCAATCTTGATTTGGCACTAAACGCATAGATATTTTTGCATAGGCTTTGCTCGCGATTACGGTTTTTGCACCTTCGCCTGTGTAGCCTCCCCATATTCCGTTTACATCTAGTGTTGGACGTATGGCGTTGCGCTCGTTTGTAGTGTATCCAGTTTCACCATAAACAGCATTGATATCTAAGGCTTTTTTATAGTTTTCTAAACTGAAGGGGGCTTTTGCCATTTGAGCACGCTCTTCGGTTGATAAGTCTTCTACGTTATCGTAAAACCCAGGAATTGTAATGTGATTGTCTTCGTCGTGAAGGGATGCTATCATTTTTGTTAGCACGTTTATTGGGTTGGCTACTGCTCCACCGTAAAGTCCAGAATGTAAATCGCGATTTGGACCTGTAACTTCTACTTCTACATAACTTAAGCCACGTAAACCTGTGGTTATGGATGGCACATCGTTAGCAATCATTCCTGTATCGGAAATTAAAATGACGTCGTTTTTAAGTTTATCGTGGTTGTTTTTTACGAAAGTAGCTAGGTTGGCACTGCCAACTTCTTCCTCACCTTCTATCATGAATTTCACGTTACATGGTAGTTGGTTTGTTGCCGTCATTAATTCCATGGCTTTAACATGCATGTACATTTGACCTTTATCATCGCAGGCTCCACGGGCAAAAATAGCACCATCGGGATGTTTTTCAGTTGTTTTTATTACAGGCTCGAATGGTGGCGAGTCCCAAAGATTTATTGGATCTGGCGGTTGCACATCATAATGACCGTAAACAAGTATGGTTGGTAAATTTTTATCGATTGTTTTTTGTCCGTAAACAATAGGGTAGCCGTCGGTTTCGCAAATCTCTACCGTATCGCATCCTGCTTGTTCTAATCTGGTTTTTACGGCTTTGGCTGTTTTTAACACATCGTTTTTATATGCAGAGTCTGCACTTATAGATGGTATTTTAAGTAGCTCAATAAGTTCGTCCAAGAACCTGTTTTTGTGTTCGGATATGTAATTTTGAATGTTATTCATGAGGTTGTTTTTCTTTATTTTATCAAAAGTATTAAAAAAAGAATGTTTTTTTGACGAAAGAAGTTTGCAATTTGAAAATGTTGTTTATATTTGCAATCCTTAAGCGGGCGTGGTGGAATTGGTAGACACGCTAGACTTAGGATCTAGTGCCTCACGGTGTGGGAGTTCGAGTCTCCCCGCCCGCACAGTAACAAAAAAAGCCGACTTATTTTAAGTCGGCTTTTTTGTGTTTAAAAGTTTCTTTTTTCATCTATTCAAATTTTCAAGATAAAATACTGCTAGGTATATCATTGCAATTTAGGGTTGCGTTGGTGAAGTTGGTTTAATAGAGCTATTGCGTTTAATCTAAATATAGAGTTTCATATCTTTCATCTATAGTATTGCGTTTTTTTAATGCAAGTGTTTGATGTATAAAAAGAAATAGGGATCGTGCGTGAAATAAAAACAGCCACGTAAAATACGTTTTAATTATTCAAATTAAAAAGAATACTATTAACAAATACCTCGGTTTTGTTGTATAAAACGTTACATTTTTATTGTGCCTATCGTTTTATTAGATGTATTTTTACGGCGCAAAATTATGTATTTTAAAAATAAGTGTTTCAATGACACTAATTTGTTTTTATATTACTATATTTGCAGAAGTGAATTTTAAAATAATTTAAGAAGCTTTTCTTTTGGGTGGTTTCCGAATTTAAAATTCCATTCAAGTTATAGTTATTAAAATTTAACCATAAATTAAAAATGAACAAACAAATTGATCAACAAGCGGCAGATAATATCAGAGCATTAGCTGTAGCCATGGTAGAAAAAGCAAAATCAGGTCATCCAGGTGGTCCAATGGGTGGTGGCGATTTTATGCACATCTTATACTCAGAGTTCTTTAATTATGATCCAACGGATATGGAATGGGCGTTTAGAGATCGTTTTTTCATGGATGCTGGTCACTTATCAACCTTAATGTATGCACAGTATTACCTTTTAGGAAACTATGCAAAGGATGATGTTGCTAATTTTAGACAATGGGGTTCTAATACTCCAGGTCACCCAGAAGTTGATGTAAAACGCGGTATTGAAAATACGTCTGGACCATTAGGTCAAGGGCACACTATGGGTGTGGGAGCAGCAATTGCAGCGAAGTTTTTAGAAGCTCGTTTTGGTGATTGGATGAATCATAAAATATATGGTTTTATTTCTGATGGAGGTGTTCAAGAAGAAATTTCTCAAGGTGCTGGGCGTATTGCTGGGCATTTAGGATTGAGTAACTTTATTATGTTTTTCGATTCTAACGATATTCAATTATCTACACCAACAGATGAGGTAACTACAGAAGATACTGCCATGAAGTACGAAGCTTGGGGTTGGAACGTAGTAACTATCGATGGGCATAACCACGATGAGATAAGAAAAGCTTTGGCAAATGCTAATAACCAAACCGAAAAACCAACGTTAATTATTGGTAAAACAATAATGGGTAAAGGTTGTGTTACTGCAGATGGTAGCATGTTTGAAGGTCACTGTGAATTACACGGACAACCAATTGGAGCAACTGGAGCAGATTACACAAAAACGTTAATCAATTTAGGAGCAAATCCTGAAAGTCCTTTCGATATTTTCGATGACGTTCAAGAATTTTATAAAAATCTTATCGCTGAAAAAACTGCGCAAGCAGCAGAAAAGAAAGCTGTAATTTCTACTTGGAGAAAAGCAAACGAAGCTTTAGCTACAAAACTAGATTTCTTCTTATCTGGCGAATTACCGGAATTAGATTTCGCTTCAATAGAACATAAAGCAGGTTTAGCAACTAGAGCAGCATCTTCTGGTGTTTTAGGCTATTTAGCTGACCATGTAGAAAACATGATTGTTTCTTCTGCAGATTTATCAAACTCTGATAAAACAGACGGATTCTTAAAGAAAACACATGCACTTAAAAAAGGTGATTTTACAGGATCGTTTTTACAAGCAGGTGTTGCTGAGTTAACTATGTCATGTATCGCGAATGGTATTGCACTTCACGGTGGGATTATTCCAGTTGTAGCTACATTCTTCGTGTTTTCAGATTATATGAAACCGGCTATTCGTTTAAGTGGAATTCAAGAATTAGGTGTAAAATATGTTTGGACTCACGATGCTTTTAGAGTAGGTGAAGATGGACCAACACACCAACCAGTAGAACAAGAAGCTCAAATTCGTTTATTAGAAAAATTAAAGAACCATAGCGGAAACCCAAGTTTCTTAGCATTACGTCCTGCAGATTCTGCAGAAACTAGCGTAGCTTGGAAAATGGCTTTAGAAAATAAAAACACACCAACAGGATTAATCCTTTCTCGACAAGGTATTAAAGATATCGAGGCTCAAGGATCTTCAAGATACGAAGAGGCATTAGCAGCGGAAAAAGGTGGTTATTTAGTGAAAGAAGTTGAAAATCCAGATGTGGTTTTAATCGCAAACGGATCTGAAGTTGCTACATTATTTGCAGCAGCCGAAATTTTAGAATCTAAAAATAACTTAAAAGTGAATATTGCTTCGGTAATTTCAGAAGGTGTTTTCAGATTACAATCTAAAGCATATCAAAACTCTGTAATTCCTAAAAACACACCATTATTTGGTTTAACAGCAGGTTTACCAGTAAACTTAGAAGGTTTAGTTGGTGCTGATGGTAAAGTATTTGGTTTAGAACACTTCGGGTATTCTGCACCAGCATCTGTACTCGATGAAAAATTTGGTTTTACAGGCGAAAAAGTAAGCAACCAAGTATTAGAATATTTAAAAACAGTTTAAAAGATTAAAATTATGAAACGCCCAGAACTATAAATTAATTATGTTTTGGGTGTTACATAAACCAATTACTAAACAATAACAACGAACAATATGAAATTTTTTATTGACACAGCAAACCTAGGTGATATTGCAGAAGCACAAGCTTTAGGCGTTTTAGATGGCGTAACAACAAACCCATCATTAATGGCAAAAGAAGGAATCACTGGTTCTGAAAATATTTTAGCACACTACCAAAAAATATGTGATTTAGTAGATGGCGATGTTTCTGCCGAAGTTATTTCTACCAATTTTGAAGGTATGGTAAAAGAAGGTGAAGCATTAGCAGCTTTACATCCACAAATTGTAGTGAAATTACCTATGATTGCCGATGGTGTAAAAGCTTGTAAATATTTCTCTGATAAAGGAATTAGAACCAATGTAACTTTAGTGTTTTCAGCTGGACAAGCTTTATTAGCAGCAAAAGCTGGAGCAACTTATGTGTCTCCGTTTTTAGGTCGTTTAGACGATATTTCTACCGATGGTTTAGGTCTTATCGAAGAAATTAGACTTATTTATGATAACTACGGTTTCCCAACACAAATATTAGCAGCTTCTATTCGTAATACTATGCATGTAATTAACTGTGCAAAATTAGGATCGGATGTTATGACGGGACCTTTATCTTCAATTACAGGATTGTTAAAACATCCTTTAACAGATAGTGGTTTAGCTAAGTTTTTAGAAGATTACAACAAAGGGAATAAATAAGAGCTGCATATTAATTTGTTGAATTTCACTTTTAACTGAATGATTGAATCGAACAGAGCGAATAAAGATATTCAGCACATTAAAGTGTCGGTAGATTGTATTATTTTCGGATTTAATGATAACAAATTAGAACTGTTATTGATTAAAAAGAAAGATGATCCCGAAAAAGGAAAATGGTCTCTAATTGGCGGTTTTGTTAGCTTCGATGAAGATTTAGACGAAGCCGCCAATAGGATTCTATCCGATTTATCAGGTTTGCATGATATTTATATGGAGCAAATTAAAACCTTCGGAAAAGTAGATCGTTGTTCCTTCGATCGTATTATATCTTCAACCTATAGCGCCATGATTTTAAAGTCGCGATATACCGAAGATAAAATTAGTAAATATAATGCGCAATGGTTTCCTATAACCGAAGTGCCAGAGCTTATTTTCGACCATAACGATATGGTTGATATTGCTATAAAAAGAATGCGTCGCCGAGTTAGGAACTTTCCAATTGCATTCAACTTATTGCCTTCAAAATTTACGCTTCCACAATTGCAAGCACTTTACGAAGGTATTTTAGATGAACAATTAGATAAGCGAAACTTCCGTAGAAAGGTGTCGCAAATGAATTATTTAGTAAGGCTAGAAGAAAAAGATATGACCGAGTCCCGAAGAGGTGCTTTTTTATATCGTTTTGATGAAGCTTTATTTGAAAAAGAACAAAATTTTAATCTGTAACTTAATTATTTCTAAAATAATTAAGTTACAGATTTTTTTTTGAAAATTTCATAAGTGTTCAAGAAACACTCATTTGAAATATATTAGTATATGCAAAAATAGTCTGAATAGCTTATTAACACTGAAAATGTTTTAAAACGCGTCTATTTCGATAAGCATGCTCTATAAGATTTTTTTTAGAAAAAAACGTGGTAATATGCCTGTTTTTGGGTAAGTAAGCTAAATAAAAAAACGATTATCAGTGCAGTCGTTTCAATATTTTTCATGACATTGTAGCACCTATTGTTTTATTGAAATTAAAATAATAAATACATTAACTAGAAATAGAATATTAACTAAACCAAACTAAATTTATTATGATGGGTATTATCTCTTTTGCAGGGTTTACTTTACTGGTTGCACTTATCGCTTGGTGGTCAACACGTAAAACGGACGAAACATCTTCAGATGGTTACTTTTTAGGAGGAAGAAGCCTAACAGGACCAGTTATTGCTGGTTCTTTATTACTAACTAATCTATCAACAGAGCAAATTGTTGGGATGAATGGTGTCTCGTTTAGAGACGGAGCACCTATTATGGCATACGAAGTTCTAGCAGCTATTGCCATGGTGTTTACAGCGTTCGTATTGTTACCTAAATACCTTAAAAGTGGTATTGCAACTATTCCGCAGTTTTTAGAAAACCGATATGGAAAAACGACTAAAACTATTGTTTCACTTTTATTCCTCTTAGGTTATGCTATTTCTATGTTGCCTACTGTTTTATATTCGGGAGCATTAGCGTTAAATACCATGTTTAATATTCCGGAAATGATAGGTATGGGGCCAGAAGCTACGCTTTGGGTTACCGTAATTTCTATTGGAGTTATTGGTAGTATCTATGCTATTTTTGGTGGATTAAAGGCCGTTGCAGTATCCGATTCTATTAATGCCGTTGGATTAATTGTTGGAGGTTCGTTAATACCAATTTTTGGATTAATGTATATTGGAGACGGAAATGTGCTTACAGGTTTAGATACTTTAACCACAGCATTACCAGAGAAATTTAATGTTATTGGAGGCCCAGATTCCGATGTGCCATTTTGGACACTGTTCACAGGTATGATAATTGTAAACTTCTACTATTGGGGAACAAACCAAGCTATTATTCAACGTGCTTTAGGAGCAAAAAGTTTAAAAGAAGGTCAAAAAGGACTTTTATTAGCTGCTTTTGTCAAAATATTAGGTCCAATTATTGTGATTTTGCCTGGTATTATTGCATATTATATTTTTAATGGCGATTTAGCAAATGCCGATGAGGCCTACCCAATGCTAGTTAAAAAAGTATTACCAGTGGCTTATATTGGTTTCTTTGCAGCTGTACTTTTTGGCGCTATTTTAAGTTCTTTTAATAGTGCATTAAATAGTTCGGTTACACTTTTTGGTTTAGATTTTTATAAAGAATACATTAATAAAGAAGCAACGGAATTACAAGTTGTAAAAGCTGGTAAAATATTCGGTATTGTATTGGCCATATTTTCTATTGGAATTGCACCATTATTGTATGGTGTAGAAGGTGGTATTTTCACCTATTTACAACAGCTTAATGGTACCCACAGTGTGCCAATTTTAGCAATTGTTGTTATTGGAGTGTTTTCTAAACGTGTTTCTGGAAAAGCTGCAAACATCGCTATACTATTTAGTGTTGTAACTTATTTAATTACGTTGTATGTTATTAAACCAGATCTTAGTTTCTTACACCTAATGGGGATTTTGTTTGTGTTAACGATTATCATTATGTACGTAGTTAGTTACTTTTATCCTAGAGAAACAGATTATGTTCAAGAATATACGAAACAAGTGGATATTGCAAACTGGAAATATTTAAAACCAGTAGGCTTTATTGTTGTAGCTATGGTTATAGGTGTGTATATCGCGATGTCTTAAAGACGAAATGAATTGAGACTTTTAAATAGATTTTATTTAAAAGCTTAATATCAATAAATTAGAACGCTTTAATTTTTTTGAATTTTCATTTTAAATGAAGTTTCAAAAAGGTTAAAGCGTTTCTTATTAAAAATTACCTGTAGTCCAAATTTGGGCAATGCAATGCGGAGTTAACCATACAACGTTATTTAGCGTTAGTAATAGCTAAAAGAAGCGACTAATCCAATTAATTCGTAACTTTGCAAGCGCTAGTATTATAATTAAATGGACATAAACGATAACATAGAATCCCCTTTACATATAAAAATAAGTTTCAATAAATTGTTACAACAATATGAAACTTTGGTATCTAGTAAAGATGCTTTTATAGCAAATAAGGCAAAAGGTATTTTGGATATAGCCAAACAATACCCAGAGTTACGCGATGGCGTAAGTGATGTTTCTACTATCAAAAAACGTGAAAAAGAAATTGCTTTTATTCTTCAAGATACATTTAGTCCGTTATTAACAAATAACGAAATTAAAACAGCCGCGGCGCCTTTTCATGATTTAATTTTTAATGCCTCCGAACGTTTTAAAGACATTATAAAAACGGCAGGCGAGGATTTTAAGCTTGAAATAAAAAACATAGCGGAAGATGATACTTATATTGTGGCATGTGCCATTATTTTGAGTTTTTGTCATGGATTTCATATCAATTTTAAGCGTCCGTTTTATTACGAAATTCCCGATGCAAATGGAATTATGCGATATTATAAAATATTGTACAATGCCGATTTTTGCGAAATTACTCCTAATGAGAATGCTCCGGAAATAACAAATGAAGATTACAATGAGCTACTCGATAATTTTGAAAACATAGAACTTTGGAAAAAGAAATTTCCACCAAATAGTTATACCTTCAAAGGGTTTGCTATTTCAAATATTTTTGATGTTACAGATGATCAATCGATTTCCAATATAAAATCGAACTTGATTAGTGATGAGAAAAGTATGAAATCTGAACTAATCGAAAGTTTTCACGGAATTTTTAGTTCGCTTTTTGGAATTAAAGATTTGAAAGTTGGTTTTTCAATTTATAATGAAGAAGATGATGTTTTTGAGCGTATTTATGGAGAAGGCATGAGTAGTTACCTTTTAGGTGAAGATGAAACTAAAAAATGTGCTGATGCACTGTGTAGTTTTTCTTATCACCGTCTGTTAAAGGAGAATAAAGTATTTTCTATCTCTAATATTGATGCCGATTCTAAGTGCTCAATGGGAGAAGCACCGCATATAACTAGTTTAAAAAAACAGGGGATTAAAAGCGCCATATTTGCGCCTATTGCTAATGATGATGGTTTAATGGGAATCATTGAAATAGTTTCAACTAAAGCCCAAGAACTTAATAGTATTAATGCAAATAAATTGGCAGATGTGATGCCGTATATTGTTTCGGCTGTTGAGCGTTCTAAAAAAGAGGAAGAAAATTTAATTGAAGCTATTATTCAAAAAGAATGTACTTCCATTCACTCTAGTGTGCATTGGCGATTTGTTAAAGAAGCCAAGAACTTTATAAAGTCTGATATATTTGGAGAACAAGCTTCTTTTAAAAAGATAGCCTTCGAAAATGTATATCCGCTTTACGGTCAAATGGATATCAAAGGTTCTTCGGAAGCTCGAAATTTGGCAACCAAAAAGGATTTAAGCTTACAATTAAATGTAGCCAAATCTATTTTTGAAAAAGCATTACAAATTGAAAGTCTGCCTATTTATGAACAATTTATTTATCAAATTGATGATTATTTAAGTGGTTTAAACCAATTTCAAGTAGATAGTGAACAGCAAATTTCTTCGTTTTTCAAAAATGAGATGGAAACTGCTTTTGAGCATATGAAGGTTTTAAAAGATTTGAAACCAGAAATTGAATCTTATTTCAATTCCATTGATGACAAGGTTGATGTGCTTTACAATTTTAGAAAACAATATGATGATACGGTTGCTTTGATTAATAAATCCATGGCAGCATTGCTAGATAAAAAGCAAGTAGAAGCGCAAAAAATGTATCCTCATTATTTTGAGCGTTTTAAAACGGATGGGGTAGAGCATAACATGTATATTGGTGAATCCATAACTAAAGAAGACTCTTTTAATCCAATTTATTTATACAATTTACGTTTGTGGCAATTGCAAGTGATGTGCGAAATGGAAAACGATTTTTATCAAATGCAACCCGAGTTTCCGGTAGCTTTAGATGTGGCCTCTATGGTTTTGGTGTTTAATCAACCTTTAACCATTAGTTTTAGAATGGATGAAAAGCAATTTGATGTAGATGGCACTTATAACGCACGATACGAAATTGTTAAAAAACGTGTAGATAAGGCTCATATAAAAGGAACCTCTGAACGGGTTACCCAAAAAGGGAAAATTAGTATTGTATATTCTCAGAAACAAGATGAAATTGAGTATTTGCAGTATATTAAATTCCTACAAGCTAAGCATTATGTAGATGCCGATGTAGAAATTGTGGAGCTTGAAGATTTACAGGCTGTAACAGGACTAAAAGCCATTCGTGTAAGCGTGTTGTATCATAAAAATGAAGTGGATAAAGCATTCTATACTTACGATGATTTAATGACGGAGATTAAAGCTTAATCTCTTTCATTAATGTATCCCTATCATAACAAGATTAAATCTCGAATTGCAAATAATGAGCTTATTCGTTGGGAATATGTTGAAGCTTATAAGGCTATTTCTCCATGTTTAGTGCTGTATTTTAATACAGAACCTTATGTGCGTCCAATTAGAGAACATCGATTTGAAGAATATGAAATAATCCTAAAAAATATAAATCTTTAACCAACTTTTGCCTTTTTATAATGTCTGCCATACCATAAAAGAACACCGGTAACGGGTAAACTTGCGGTTAGTAAACTTATTATAAAAGCAATTATTTTTCCAACAATACCTCCAATAGCACCTATGTGGATATCATAATTCATACGAAGTATTTTATCCGGAACTTTCGCGTCAACGTATTTTCCGAAAATGGCTGGTGTTTCTATTTCTTCCAAAGTATTTTGATCGAAAAATCTAAAATCAGAATCGTAAAATAAATCGTCACTGTTTGATACTTCAACGTAAACACTAGAAGAATCGGATTTTGGGTAATGCAACTCAAAATTTTCTGCTTTTGGCGATTCTTTTCTGAGCTTCACCATTAATTGATCAATGGGTAATATATCAGCATTGTTACGAGCTATTCCACTTGTATTTTCAGGTATTATAAACGCAGGAACTTTATCGCCTCCTGTAGATACGTAAACTACATATTTTAACCAATTATAAGACATTACAGAGCCTGTAAAAGCTAAAACTAGAGCTAAAGAACAGATGTAGAAGCCAACAACGGTATGTAAGTCGAAGTTTTTACGTTTCCATCGAGTTGTAGATTTCCAGTCGAATTTTAATCGCTGTTTTAAATTTTTACGCTTTTTAGGAATCCAAAGTATAAATCCGGAAATAATAATGAAAATAAATATTAAAATGGATGCACCTACCACTTGTTCTCCAATGGCTTTTGGGAGCCATACGCGTGTGTGCCCTTTTAGAATAAATGCAAAGAAACCACTAAGGTGATTATCTACTTGAATAATGGCGCCTGAATATGGGTTTAGAAATATACTTTGGTAAAATTCAGGTTCTGCATCGTAAAAAATAACTTCAATAGCATCATCTGCTTTTCCAAATACACTCCCGTGAATGGTATTATTCGGAAATACTTTTTCGGCAGTGTGTTTAACTTCGGTAGGTGTTAAAAAAGCCTGACTCTGCGGTATAACTTTTTTGTAATCGTTATACTGGTTTTCAATTTCGGTTCTAAATGCCCAGCAGCAACCAGTTATGGAAACTATAAAAACAACTAGGCCGGTAGCTAACCCTAATATTTTATGTAACGTTAATATGTTTTTTTTAAATGCCATGGTTATTTAATAAAAGGCAACTTTTTAGGGTTGCCTTTGTTTGTGTATGGTTAAAATTTGTAATCGAAAGATGCTAAGAATGTTCTGTTTTGTTGAGGAGTTAATGTACTCCAACCAGAGTAGTATTCTTCATCTGTGATGTTGTTTCCTTTAACACTTATTCTGAAGATATCATTTTCATAATAGATAGAAGCGTTAAAAACCGTGTATGCTGGTAAGGTAAATCCGCCAGAGGTTGTGTAATCGTTCATGGTATTGTAATCGCTAGAACCATTAAAGCCTGCTCCAAAACCGAGGTTTTTAGCAAATCCTTGAGTAAATTGGTAATCACCCCAAAAGTTATATAATATATCTGCCCCAGCTTCAGCAGGGCGTAAGCCTATTAAATCTGATCTTGATGCCGATTTTGTAACTTCAGAATCATTAAAACTAAAACCACCACGTACGTTTAAACCATTTACCGGGCTTGCGTTTACCTCTAGTTCAATACCGCTACTTTTTACGGTGCCATCTTGTTGTTTGCTAGCACCAAAGCCCATAACTTTATCGTCTACTGTAATATTATAGTAGTTTACGGTAGCTTCTAATCTATTGTTGAATAAGTTGGTTTTTACACCAAATTCTAATTGATTGGCTTGCTCTAAATCGAAAGATTGTAATTGAGTTCCAGCTGTTGGGTCATTATCATCTATAGCTGTTAATTCTGGATTGATATAAGAAAAACTATTCTGGTAGTTCGCAAATACAGAAAGTTGATTTAATATAGGCTGAAATACAATTCCGAATTTAGGTGAAAATGTAGATTCATCATAAGCCTGATGATCATCCGACGGATCGTTTATATCACCTTTATATTCAAACCTGTCGTATCGTAAACTTGCCATGGCAGAAAGGCTAGGTGTTATGTTTAAAATATTAGAAATATAAGCGCCAAATACGTTTTGTTTCGTTTCAATATTATTGCGATCTAAACCGGATAGAATAGCATCTAAGTTATCGGCATTAACCTCTGGTTCATTATAGATTAAATCACCTTGTGCATTTACACTGTGCATGTATCCCCAACCCGAACTTTGATCTATTATAGTAGATTCTAAATAATCAATGCCAATTAATATTTTGTTTTGTAAATCGCCTATTTTAAAATCTCCGGTGAAATTTTGTTGTAGGTTCATAGTTCTCGTTTTTGCATCGGTGTCTTGTGCGTACAAAGCAAAATTAGCTGTGTTGGCAGAATTAAATAAATAGGTGTAAAACCCATTAGATTTAGCAAGGCCACCGGCTACAATAGATTGAGAAGACCAGTTGTCTGAAATTTTATAAACGGCTTCACCTCTATAATTTTGTGTAATGTTTTTAATAACGACATCGTTATTGGTTAACGACTTGTCTCTGTCGTAATTTAATTCTTCAACAGTATTAAATAGTAAAGGTGCGCTTCTGTTAAAGAATAAAAAAGTTTGATTAGTTTGTTCGTTATCCGAAGCTTCATAAGCAAAATTCAACGTCAGTTTATTATTTACTTTATATGAAATTGAAGGAGCTACAAAAACCGATTTTTTAAAGCCATAGTCCTGAAAACTATTATCCTTTTGGTAACCAGCATTAAAACGTAACGATACTTTGTCGCTTGCGCTTACATTAACATCGGCATTTAGTTTTCTAAAATCATTAGAGCCTCCTGCAACAGAAATACTCCCGCCTGTACCGCTATAAGGCTTTTTTGTTACAATATTTATTAGTCCACCGTATGAGGTTATAGAACTTCCAAATAAAGTTGCAGATGGCCCTTTAATAACTTCTACACGTTCTACATTCGATGGGTTTATAAATCCATTTGTAATCCCTGCAACACCGTTAACTAACTGTGGTTGTACTGAAAAACCACGAATAGAATAATAGCCGGCGCCATCTCCACTTCGTCCGGTAGACGACCAAAGTTTGTTTACACCTACCGCATTTTTTAATGCATCTTCAAAATTATTAACAGACTGAGATACTAGTAACTGATTGGTTACTGTGCTGTAAACTTGTGAGTTTTCAATGTTTTTAAGCGGCATTTTAGACACATAGGCGCTTTGTTTTCTTGAGAATTTATTTTTACGTTTTGTATCGAGAACAACTTCTTGTAAAAGCTCATTTCCTTCATAGAGTGCTATATTTCCTAAGTCGAAAGTGTTGTTGTTGGATATGGAAAATGCTATTTCTTTAGTTTTATAACCTAAGTATGATATGGATAGTATGTAATTGCCGTTGCTAATATTCGAAATTTCGAATGCGCCATCTTCATTAGTTTGAGCGCCTTTTATGGTGTTTTTAATAATGGTGTTTACTCCAAATATAGGAGATGAAGAGGTGTTAGTTACTGTTCCTTTTAGAGTTCCAGATTGCGCAAAAGTGAAAATGCTAAGCAACAAAAAGGTTGTTAAAGTGAATAATGTTTTCATTTGTTTTTATTTAGACTTAATATAAATAAGTTAGATTTTCGTGCAAATATATATGCTAGGTTGAATATAACCAAGCTATTTGTATTAATTCTAAATAAGATTTTTAAAAGGTATTGTTTTACTTGAATGTGTTAAAGAAATGGACTACACTAGTATTCCTGCGGAGTAAAATGAAATAATAAAGGCTATAACACTAACAATAATACCAACCATAAACACACTATATGTAAGTCTAAGTATTTTGTATTTTTTATCTAAAACCAATCCCAAAAAGTATAAATCTTTTTTCATTGAAGAATATAGATAATCACGATCTTGCATCATCTCTCCCATGGCCCATTCAAAATCCTGAAGACTCATTTTATGGAAATTTCCGAAGAATAATAAATTTACTTTTTTATTGGCAACATCTTCTTTTGTGAACTTTCCTCTGGTAACATTTGGTCGTGTTGCCATAATCGATAAAATAATGGAAGCTACTGTAAATAGTATAAAAATGATTGTTGGCGCAATTAAATAGTCGTTGGAAGGTTTATCGAGTTTAGATGCTAAATTTGATAACACTAACGATACTATAATCGCATTTACAGATAGTAAGATATTGGCTTTGGTATCGGCTATATTACTTAAGGTAATATGGTTTTTTAAGGTAACACGAAACATGGTTTCAATGCCGCGTTCTGGTAATTCTATTTTTTCTTTTTTAAATTTTAACTCTGCTTTTTTCTGAGTTAGTTTACTTTTATTTAGGTCAATTTTTTTCTTACTACTTAATAAGTTTGAAAGATTTTTACCCTTCCGTTTTTCCCAACTTGACGATGCTTCGCTGGTGAAAAAGCGATGTTTTTCTGATAAAAAAGTAATGTTTTCTTCTAGCCATTCACTTTCAGATAGCTTGCGGTTACAGGTAAGCTCCCATTCTTTTCTAAGTAATTCAGAAATATCGGCATAATTTTTACTACCAACATGAGAACAGTCGGCATCTTTTATTATTTTTTCTGATAACGTACTTGGAACAACTCCTATTTTTGTTGCTGCAATAATATTGGAGATTGTAATAATATCTTCATTACTACATTTTTGAGCTTTAAGGAACTCTTTTGCTATTAATACACTAGCTTCTTCATGGTTTTCTGTACCTTTTGTATAGCCAGTATCATGAAACCATGCGGCGATTATTAGTAATTCCTTTTGTTTGTCATCAATTTTTGCGAGTTTGGCCAATTTCGTAGCTTTGTCTACAACAAGTTGCGTATGCGCAATGTTATGGTAGGTAAACTCTGTGTTCAACTTTTCGTTGAGAAGATTAATAACAAATTTTTCAGCTTTAGCTATAAGCATATGTAAAACGTGTAAAAAGATTATTTAGTAAAAGTACGAAACTTTAAAAGATCAAAATATAATTACTATAGTAACGCTATTATTTGTCGTAAATTTAGTGAATACTTTCATCTTAAAGTGATGTGTGGAAATAGTAAGGTTTTTGACTAATTTTCGACTACATTTTAGTGTGAAAGCATAGTTTAATTAAACAAAAGAAAGGAATAGAATATGCTAACTTGGAAAGATATTATTAGTTTTTCGGTAAACGGAAACCCAACACCAGATAAGCGTGTTGAAAAAACGGAAACCGAATGGAAAGCTCAATTAACACCTGAGCAATTTAGAGTAACACGATTAAAAGGTACCGAGAGTCCACATAGTGGAGCGCTTTGTACAGCTCACGATGCTGGTAAATATAGTTGTGTGTGTTGTGATACACCTCTTTTTGATTCTACTATAAAGTTTAGTTCAGGAACAGGATGGCCGAGTTTTACACAACCTATAAAAGAAAACGCTATTAAATACGAGCGAGATACCACTTATGGTATGGTTCGCGTTGAGGTTATGTGTAATACTTGCGATGCGCACTTAGGGCATATATTTCCCGATGGGCCAGAGCCTAGTGGTTTACGTTATTGCGTAAACTCGGAGTCTATGCAATTAGAAAAAGCATAATTAAAACAAAATACCTGTTTAGTTTTTGGCTAAGCAGGTTTAAATAAAAAAAATGCAAAATAAAAATATACAATTAGCCACTTTTGGTGGAGGCTGCTTTTGGTGTACAGAAGCTGTTTTTCAAGAGGTGATAGGTGTCGAGAAAGTCGTTTCTGGTTATGCTGGCGGTAATGTGCCTGGGCATCCTACATATCGAGAAATTTGTTCTGGTTTAACAGGGCATGCCGAGGTGATTCAGTTGACTTTTAATGCTGATGAGATTTCATATGTCGATTTGTTAGCCATTTTCATGACCACTCACGATCCTACAACTTTAAACAGGCAAGGTGCCGATAAAGGTACGCAGTATCGTTCGGTGATTTATTATCATAACAACGAGCAAAAGGAACTGGCCGAATTGGTTTTAAAGGAAATGAAACCTTATTTTGATAACCCGATAGTTACCGAATTATCAGAGTTGCCTAAATTTTTTGAAGCTGAAAAGGAACATCAGAATTATTATAGAGATAATGAAACACAAGGGTATTGCAGTTTTGTAATTACTCCTAAATTGGCTAAATTAAGAAGTCTACACGCCGATAAATTAAAAAAATAATGCCTTTTCAGTACACACTGAAGAAAAATATAGATTCTATATTAAGCATTAAAATGAGCACACCATGAAACTGAATATAAAAGATACGTTTACTGAACAATTACCTGCCGACCCGAAGTTAGAAAACACAAGACGACAGGTGGAAAACGCATGCTTTTCGTTTGTAACACCAAAACAAACAGCAAAGCCAGAATTGTTACATGTATCTCCCGAAATGCTTGATAGTTTAGGGTTAACAGATACGGATGCTAAAAGCGATACGTTTTTAAAAGTAATAACAGGTAACGAAGTCTACCTAAACACAAAGCCTTTTGCTATGTGCTATGGTGGGCATCAATTTGGTAATTGGGCAGGTCAATTAGGTGATGGCCGTGCTATTAATTTATTTGAAGTAGAACACAATAATAAACATTGGGCCGTACAATTAAAAGGGTCTGGCGAAACTCCATATTCTAGAACTGCCGATGGTTTAGCAGTGCTAAGATCTTCTGTTCGGGAGTATTTGTGTAGCGAAGCCATGTTTCATTTAGAGGTTCCAACTACGCGAGCATTGTCTTTAGCGTTATCTGGCGATCAGGTTATGCGAGATATGCTTTATGATGGTAATCCGGCTTACGAAAAAGGAGCTATTGTTTCTCGTGTTGCGCCTAGTTTTTTACGCTTCGGAAGTTTTCAAATATTAGCTGCTAGAGGCGATACTGAAACTTTAAAGACACTTACAGATTATACCATCTCTAACTTTTTTCCTGAGTTAGGTAAACCTTCAAAAGAAACTTATATCGAATTTTTTAATGAGGTTGCACAACGGACCTTAAAAATGATTGTAGATTGGCAACGTGTTGGTTTTGTACATGGCGTAATGAATACCGATAATATGTCTATCCTTGGTTTAACCATAGATTACGGGCCTTACGGTTGGTTAGAAGATTTTAGTTATGGCTGGACACCAAACACTACGGATAGCCAACATAAAAGATATCGTTACGGAAATCAACCCAACATGGGACTTTGGAATTTATACCAACTCGCTAATGCGGTTTATCTTCTAATTGAAGATGTAGAGCCGTTGCAAGCTATTCTCGATAGATATCAAACTGGTTTTGATGAACAATCTTTTGCCATGATGCGCAATAAATTAGGATTTGAAAATGAGGATGAAAATGATAAAATTTTAATTCAGCAATTAGAAGAAAATCTTCATTTAACAGAAACGGATATGACGATTTTCTTCAGAAGTTTAAGTAACTTTTCAGAAGAAAATCCTTCCGAAGGCATTTCAATAGTGAAAGATGCTTTTTATAATTTAAATGAAGTTGAAGGTGCTATTGAAACCAAATGGCAGACTTGGTTTGATGCTTATGCCAAACGTTTAAAAGGTGAAACGGTTTCTTCCGAAGAAAGAAAAGTTAAAATGAATGCTGTAAATCCGAAGTATGTTTTACGAAATTATATGTCGCAGCTAGCTATAGATGATGCAGATAAAGGCAATTATAAATTAATAGATGAATTATTCAATCTTCTAAAAAAACCATACGCAGAACAACCGGAAAACGAAAAATGGTTTGCTAAAAGGCCGGAATGGGCGCGCCATAAAGCAGGTTGTTCTATGTTGTCTTGTAGTTCATAATATAATTAAAACAAAAGTAAATGCAATTAGGTTTAGGAACAGCGGCTTTAGGACGGCCACAATATATTAATGTGCGTCAAGATGCTACAAACACGTCTGATCTAGAAGTTTTTAAAAAAGACAGTTTTTCTGTTTTAGAAGAAGCTTATCAATCGGGTGTTCGGTATTTTGATACCGCACCAGGTTATGGTTTAGCAGAGCAGTTACTTATAGATTGGTTGGCTACTAAAAATGATGATACTATAAAAGTAGCCACGAAATGGGGTTATACATACACGGCTAACTTTAATCCCGATGCTAAAATTCATGAAGTAAAGGAGCATAGTTTAGAAAAACTACAAGAACAATGGCAGGTTTCTAAACAATTACTACCATATTTAAAAGTGTATCAAATTCATTCGGCAACGCTAGAAACTGGTGTTTTGGAAAATGAAGATGTTTTAAAATATTTGGCTTTTTTAAAAAACACGCATCATATCAAAATGGGGATAAGCACAACAGGAGCTAACCAAGTTGAGGTTATCAAAAAAGCTCTGGATGTAAAAGTAGATGGCGAGAATTTGTTTGATGTTTTTCAAGTAACTTATAATTTGCTGGATCAAAGTTTAAAAGAAGTATCTAGCCTTTTATTGAAAGAGAACAAAACTGTTGTTATTAAAGAAGCTTTGGCTAACGGGCGCATTTTTAGAAATGAAAATTATCCAAATTATAATACGATGTATACGGCTTTAGAGCGTTTGGCAAATGTTCATCATGTTGGAGTAGATGCTATTTGTTTACAGTATGCTGCGCAAACTATTCCTGGGAGCACGGTTTTAAGTGGAGCAAGCAATAGAGAACAAATACAAGAGAATTTAAAAATGAATGGGTTTGTTTTATCTCAATTAGAATTAGAGGAACTTTCCAGTTTTAAGGTAGACTCTACTCAATATTGGGCAGAGCGCAAAGCCTTACAATGGAACTAGTTTAAATGGATACACATGCAAAAATAGCTTTAGGAGGTGGCTGCCATTGGTGTACCGAGGCTGTTTTTCAGGCTTTAAAAGGTGTTGTAAAAGTTGAACAAGGTTATGTGGCTTCTGTAGATGCAAATACCTCTTTTTCCGAAGCTGTAATCATTCATTTTAATGAAGACGTTATAGCGTTACCTGTGTTGATAGAAATTCATTTATATACACACAAAAGTACAAGCAATCACTCGATGCGCGATAAGTACCGATCGGCTATTTATTACTTTTCCGAAGTACAAGAAAAGGAAGCTATTGATGTTTTAAATAATGTTAAAAAGACTTTTGAAGAGGAGGTTATAACTGAAGTTTTACCCTTTTCGGAATTTAAAGCGTCGCGCGAGGCTATTCAAAATTATTATAAAAAGAATCCTGAAAAACCGTTTTGTAAACAATTTATTAATCCTAAATTAGAACTACTGGTTAACAAGTTTTCAAAATACTTAAATAAAAATTAAGGAGTTTGATTTTCAAACGACTGATATTCAAAATAAATTCATGAAAAGTACTAAACTAAAAATTCAGAATAAAAAAGGTTTGGCATTGCAAGCGCAGTTAGAGTTGCCTGCAAACCAAAAACCGAATCGTTACGCTATTTTTGCTCACTGTTTTACTTGCACGAGTTCATTAAGTGCGGTAAAAAACATTAGTAGAGCTTTAACTAATTATGGTTTTGGAGTCCTTCGTTTTGATTTTACGGGTTTAGGAAGAAGTGAAGGTGAGTTTGCCGATAGTCACTTTTCTGCAAACGTAGAAGATTTAATAGCGGTAAGTGAATTTATGGCAGCTAATTATCAGGCGCCATCTTTATTAGTGGGGCATTCGTTAGGTGGAGCAGCGGTGCTTTCTGCAGCAGCTAAATTAGATAATATAAAAGCTGTGGCTACTATTGGGGCGCCATCTACGGTAGGGCATGTTACTCATTTATTTTCTCATGGTTTAGACAATGTTAAAGAAAAAGGTGAAGTTGAAGTAAATATTGGAGGGCGACCTTTTAAAATTGATAATGAATTTGTTGAAGATTTTGGTAAAACCGATTTGCCTTCAGTAGTGGAGAATTTACGTAAACCACTCTTAATAATGCATTCACCAACAGATGGCGTTGTTGGAATTAAGAATGCAGAAGAGCTTTACCATAAAGCGAAACACCCAAAAAGTTTTGTGACTTTAGATGATGCCGACCATTTACTAACAAATTCTAGAGATAGTAATTACGCTGGAAATGTTATCGGTACTTGGGTTCAACGTTATTTTGAACTTCAAGAAAACGTGATGTTGGAAACAAATGGAGATCAACTTGTTGGGCATTTAAACTTGGTTGAAGATAATTTTACAACAACCATACAATCTAAAAACCATAGCCTAATTGCCGATGAGCCTGCTTCTGTTGGTGGGGATAATTTTGGACCATCACCTTACGAGTATTTAAATGCTGGTTTAATTGCTTGTACGGCGATGACATTAAAAATGTATGCCGAACGTAAAAAATGGGATCTGCAAGAGGTTTTTGTTTACGTTACGCATTCTAAAAAACATAGTGACGACTTAGGTTTAGAGCAAGAAAAACCTGGGTATTTGGACCATATCACTAAAAAAATAAAGTTAATTGGTGATTTAGATGAAAAGCAAAAGGCACGATTAAAAGAAATTTCGTCGCGTTGCCCAGTTCATAAAACTTTGGCTGGTGGTGTTGTTTTTAATACCATGTTAATCGAAGATTAAGTACTTATAGAAAACATAAACCTATATCAATTATTACACTTTTAATTACAATTAAGTAAAAGAGGTTTTCTTAAGCAATATCAAGAAGATTTTCTTTGTAATCAATTATTTTTGCAGAAATTAATATCATTAGTTATGACTAAAACTTTACGCTACATTACATTATACCTCATAGTGTTTTTTATTAATGCTTGCGCAACTTATAAAACTCAAATTAATGATGTTAGCGATGCTAAATTTCCTAATAAGGAAATTAGTTATTCATTTTACTTAATAGGAGATGCCGGAAATTCGCCAATAGGTTCTGAGTCCGCTGGATTAAGAGCATTTAGAGAAGAAATTAATAAAGCTCCCGAACAAAGTACAGTATTCTTTTTGGGCGATAATATTTACCCTAAAGGATTACCAAAAAAAGGAGATAAAGGTCGTGAATTTGCTGAGTATCAATTAAAAATTCAAACGGAAGCCGTTAAAGATTTTAAGGGTGAAACTATTTTTATTCCTGGAAATCACGATTGGTATAGTAACGGATTAAAAGGTTTAAAGCGTCAAGAAAAGTACGTGGAAGATGCCTTAGGAAAAAATACGTTTTTACCAGAAGATGGCTGCCCTATTGAAAAAGTAGAGATTTCAGATGAGATTGAAATGATTATTATTGATACCGAATGGTATTTGGCTAATTGGGATAAGCACCCTACAATAAATGATGATTGCGAAATAAAAACACGATCTCGATTTTTTGAAGAGTTAGAAAGTTTAATAAAAAAGGCTCGCGGAAAATCGACTATAATTGCCATGCATCACCCTATGTTTACTAATGGTTTGCATGGAGGCGAGTACGATTTTAAATCGCACATGAAACCTTTACCGGTTTTAGGAACTTTAAAAAATGTATTACGCGAAACTACAGGTGTATCTCCAGAAGATCTTCAAAACAAAAAATATAACGAGTTACAAAAACGCGTAGTAACCTTAGCGCAAGAGAATGATAAGGTAATTTTAGTGTCCGGTCATGAGCATAATTTACAGTATTTCGAAAAGTATAATTTAGCTCAAATTGTAAGTGGAGCAGGCTCTAAATCTACTCCAACACATAATGTAGCAGATGCGTTTTCGGCTAGTGTTCCTGGTTATGCGAGGTTAGATATTTTTAAAGATGGATCGTCGTTTGTTAGATTTTATTCAGCTGAAGAAAATAGAGTTATTTTTCAAACTGAAGTTCATGGTCCTGATAAAAAACTAGACGAGTCTGCCTTCGAAGATTCATTTGTAAAAACTAAAAAAGCATCGATTTACAGTGCTGAAGAGGTAGATAAAAGTGGTTTTCATAAAGTCATTTGGGGCGATCGTTATCGTGAGTTTTATGGTACAAAAGTAGAAGCACCTGTGGTAAACTTAGATACTATGTTTGGTGGATTAACACCTTCTAGAAAAGGAGGCGGACATCAATCTAAATCACTTCAGTTAAAAGATAAAACTGGGAAACGCTACGTTATGCGAGCGCTTAGAAAAAGTGCTACGGTTTATTTACAAGCCATGGCTTTTAAAGATCAATATATCGCTGATGAGTTTGAAGATACGGTAACCGAGAGTGTTCTTTTAGATTTTTACACAGGTTCGCATCCTTATGCGCCTTTTGTAACAGGGACATTGTCTGATGCTATTAATTTATTTCATACCAATCCAACTATTTATTATGTGCCTAAGCAAAAAGCTTTAATAGGTTTTAATGATGATTTTGGTGATGAGTTATATATGATTGAAGAGCATGTATCCGACGGTCATGGCGATGTTGCAAGTTTTGGTTTTTCGAATAAAATTGAAAGTACCGATGATTTAATGAAAAAACTTCGAAAGGACGAAAAGTATAAAGTAGATGAAGAATCGTATTTAAGAGCACGTTTGTTCGATATGGTTATTGGCGATTGGGATAGGCATAGAGATCAATGGCGTTGGGCAGAATTTGAAAATGAAGAAACAGGTGAGGTCATTTATAAACCTATTCCGAGAGATCGTGATCAAGCATTTTCTATAATGGGAGATGGCGCATTAATGCAAGTTGCCACCAGAATTATTCCTTCATTAAAATTAATGGAAGGTTTTAATGATGATATCCGAAATGTAAAAGGTTTCAACTTTAGTCCGTATTCTTTAGATATGACTTTCTTAAACCAAACAAGTAAAGCACAATGGGAATCTCAAATTAAATTTATTCAAAGTAATTTAACAGAAGCTGTTATTGATGATGCTTTTACTCATTTCCCAAAGGAAGTTCAAGGAGACGCTGTTAAAGAAATGAAAAGAGTACTACTAGAGCGCATTAAAAATTTATCAACTTTTGGAGTAGAATACTATAAGTTGCTTAATGAGTATGCTGTAGTAACAGGTACCGATAAAGATGATTTATTCGAAATTGAAAGGTTGCCTAATGGAGAAACAAGATTGATTGCTAGTAGAATAAAAAATGGAGACAAGGGTATTGTGTTTTTTGATAAAACCTACTCCAAAGACGATACTAAAGAAATTTGGATTTATGGTTTAGATGATGAAGATGAATTTCATGCTTTTGGAGATGGTGATCACTTAATTAAAGTACGTTTAATTGGTGGGCAAAACAACGATTCCTATAATATAGAAAACGGAAAAAAAGTTGTTTTTTACGATTATAAATCTAAGAAAAACACCATTGTTGTTAATAATGGTAGAGATAAATTAACCGATGATTATGATACTAATGTATACGATTTCGCTAAACTTAAAACAAGCACCAATCAATTTATACCTGTTTTAGGAGCTAATCCAGATGATGGTTTTAAAATTGGCTTTTTAAATACGCTAACCAATTATGGTTTTGAGAGTAATCCGTTTAGTTCTCAACATACTTTTGGTGCATCATATTATTTTGCAACGAGTGGTTTCGATTTAGAATATACAGGCGAGTTTTCTAACGTAATAGGAAAATGGAATTTAGGTTTAAACGCTAAGGTTACAAGTCCAAATTATGCTATCAATTTCTTTGGTTTTGGAAATAGCACACCAAATTTAAATGTAGATAATGAGGACGTGTATAGTTTAGATTATAACCGTGTAAAGTATAGTACGTTATCTTTTGCGCCGTCTTTAAACTGGCGAGGTAAAATGGGAGGTCACTTTAAAGTAAGTTTAAGTTACGAGGCTATAGAAGTAGAAGAATCTACAGATAGATTTATTAATACATTTTATGTAGAAAATGGAGATGATAACCATAAACAATTTGCAGGTTTAGAAGCCTTGTATACTTTTCAGAATAAAGATAATGAGGCTTTTCCAACTATGGGTATGCAAACAAGTTTACAGGTGGGTTATAAAACAAATTTAGAGGCTTCCAGAGGTTTTGGGTATTTAATACCAGGACTTGGTTTCGATTATAAATTAATCCCTAGTGGGCAATTGGTTTTAGCGACTCAAGTTAAAGCGCATCTTATTTTTGGTGATGATTTTGAATTTTATCAAGCAGCAAGTTTAGGTGGAGATAATGGATTAAGAGGTTACAGGAATGAAAGATTCTCTGGTAAAAATGCATTCTATCAAAGTACAGATTTACGCTTAAATCTAACAAAACTTCGTACAGGCTTATTACCTATGAATATTGGGGTTTACGGAGGTTTTGATTACGGTCGTGTATGGATTGATAATAATTTAGCTTTAGAAAATAATGCCGCCTTTAATTCTAATAGATGGAACACCTCTGTTGGTGGTGGTGTGTTTGCTAATGCTGCCGATATTATGACGTTAAATTTATCGGCCTTTAATAGTGACGATGGTTTACGTTTTGCTTTTAAAGTTGGTTTTGGTTTCTAAGTATTAATTTAAGCTAAATTCATAGAGGTTACCGTCGCTTCCGTGTGCTTTTTCATCGGTAATGTATAGCGTGTTATTGTCTTTAAAGCAAATGCTCTCTTTTTGAGATACGCGACCGTCAAGCGGGATTTCTTTGGACGTTCCGTTAAAAAAATCGTCGCCTTTAAAGTCTGTAAATATCCATATTGATTTCGGACTTAATAACACGATAGATTTTCCGTCGTTACTAATATCTGCCGATGTTATCCAGCAATCAATATCGCTGCAAGTATTAAATGTTCCTAAAAGTTCAGCAACATGTTTTCCTTTTTTAGCAGGGACTTTATAGAGGGAGGTTTTTCCAAAATCGTTTTTCACACGGCTTTTAGTAAATAGGTAAAAGTTGTTGTTATGGAAGAAAAAAGCTTCGCAATCAAAATATAAGTTTTTGTTTTTAGGAGGAAATTTTTCTTGGTTAGGATAAGAGAACGAAATACGATCGATATCAACTTTTCCTTTATCATTCAGTGTCGATTTTTTAACTTTTAAAATAGCTAAATTTTCACGTTTACTATCGTTGTTTCCAAAGTCACCAATGTAAAGATTGCCTTCTTCATCTGAAGTTAAATCTTCCCAATCGTGATTTTTAGCATCTATTTTTATTTCTTCTTTAATATTTCCTTTAGCTGAAACGCCGTAAAGTTTTGAGGAATTACCGCCGTCGTTAAGCATCCAAATATAGTCTGAGTTAACCGTGGTTTCTGCTCCAGAAACTTCATCTAAAGATTTTGGCAATTCCGCTAGAAATTTAATATTCTTGTTTTGGCAACCTGCACTAAGAATTAATAATGATATTATAAGTTTGTTCATCTGAGCTTTAAAATTTAAATGGTAAATTTACTGAGTTTTTTAAACTTATGAAGGAATACAATGTTATAATTATTGGCGGAGGCGCTGCGGGTTTTTTTAGTGCTATTAATATTGCGGAACAAAATCCCGATTTAAAAGTTGCTGTTTTAGAGCGTGGTAGCGAAGTGCTAACCAAGGTTAAGGTTTCTGGTGGCGGACGCTGTAATGTGACGCATGCTGAGTTTATGCCGCAGGAATTAGTGAAAAACTATCCGCGTGGCGAAAAAGAATTACGAGGGCCTTTTCATCAATTTATGACGGGAGATACCATTGAGTGGTTTGAAAACAGAGGTGTACCTCTTAAAATTGAAGATGATGGGCGTATGTTTCCAGAAAGTAATTCTTCGCAAACCATAATTGATTGTTTTTTGGGTGAAGCTGAAAAATATGGTGTTGAGGTTTTAAAGAATCATGCTGTAAAATCTATTAAACACTTAGATTCTCAATATCAAATAGAAACAACTCAAGGTGGTTTTTCAGCTGAAAAAATTGTTGTTGCAACAGGAAGTAATCCGAAAATTTGGAAACTTTTAGAAAGTCTAGGTCATACGGTTGCACAGCCTGTGCCGTCGCTGTTTACGTTTAATATTAAAGACGAACGTATTGCAGATATCCCTGGTGTTGTGGCTTTAAACGTTGAGGTAATCGTTGTAGATACTGATTTATGGAGTGAAGGTCCGTTGCTTATTACGCATTGGGGTATGAGTGCGCCTGCAATTTTAAAGTTGTCGGCCTTTGGGGCTATAGAATTAGCCAAAAGAGATTATAAGTTTGCTATTGAAGTTAATTTTATTCGTCAGGATTTTGAAACCTGTATGAATGCTTTAAAAGTCTTAAAACTCGATTTAGCTAAAAAAACCGTGTTTAAATCTACACAGTTTGATTTACCAAAACGCCTTTGGCATAAATTAGTTTTAGCATCTCAAATGACTGAAGATACCCGTTGGGCAGATTTAAATAAAATGCAATTAGAAGCTTTGGCTGGTCAACTTACTGCAGCTACGTTTCATGTAGATGGAAAAAGTACTTTTAAGGAAGAATTTGTAACGGCAGGTGGTGTAAATTTAAAAGAGGTTAACTTTAAAAATTTTGAAAGTAAAAAACACGAAAACCTTTATTTCGCTGGCGAAGTTTTAAATATTGATGCTGTAACCGGAGGGTTTAATTTCCAGAATGCTTGGACGAGTGGTTTTATTGTGGCTAAGGCAATTACTGGTTATTAGTTGTTTTTATTTGAACTTATTAAGGATACCTTTCCATCGTAAATCACGAATAAATACACCTTCTTTTTTAGAAACCAAAGGTTCTATGTTTTCTCTTTTGGCTTTAAAATACCCGGCCATATAGTCTTTGAATAAACTGAAACTTCCTTTTTTATAGGCAAGTTTTATTGCTGAAATTAAAGTGATAGAGAAACCATAACGCATTTTGTACATGGCTTCGCCTTGTAGATATTTTGAAGCTTTGTTATAACTAATTCCTGTGGGTTTTAGGTGTTTTACATGAAGGGATTCATCAGTTAAAAGTTCCCAGCCGTAATATTTTGCAAGCAACTCATCGACGGTGTCCCAACCCATAGATGGTTTTAGTTTTCCTATTTGTAAGAAGCAAGATTTTCGATAAGCTTTTAAAGCGCCACGAATATGATCTTTATTAGTTAAGTTTTCTAAAACCCAATCGTTGTTTTTTTCTATGTAGCAAAAACCGGCTGCCATACCTAGTTTGGTATTCGCTTTAAAATGATTAGAAATTTGTTCTAAATAGTTCTCAGGAAAAATTAAATCGGCATCAAATTTACAAATGATATCGTAATCTTCATCTAAAACTTCAAAACCTTTATAAAAAGCATTTATAATTTTCGAGCCTGGTAAATGTGCTTCGGAAGATTGATTGTTTATTAAAGTGATAAACGGATACTTTTCCGCGTAAGCGCTAACAATGTTTTCTGTGTTATCGGTTGAGTTATCATTAACAATCACCACGCGTTTTGGTAAAAGGGTTTGCTTTACCAAAGATTCTAAAGTGAGTCCGATAGAACTTTCTTCGTTGTGCGCTGGGATTATTATGTGGATGTTCAACCGTTTAAATTTTAAGATTCAAAGTTAAACTTATTTATTCCGATTTATAATGGAATAGCCTAAATTCTTTCAGCATAAACAATATAATAACGCGCTGTAAAATGTCTTAAAATGGGACGAATTCCTAATTTTTTAGGAGGGTTCGTCCATTTTTTACGATCTATAATTTTCCAGCCGGCTTTCTCTAAAAGCCAATCGAATTGCCAATCTTCAAACTCATGATAATGACGATCTAGCATATCTGTTTTGCTTCTATATGCTGAAGAAAACCATAATTTAAGAGGTACACTGGCTACTAGTTTATCGCCTTTAATAGCTTTTAAAACTGTATAAGGTGAAAGTAAATGTTCAAAAATCTCGAAGGCTGTAACAACTTCTGCATTTGCGTTTTTTATGGTTGAAGTATCTTCATCTAAATCTTCACCTTTTGTGTTTTCTACTATAAAACCATGGTCTTTCATGATTTTTGTAAACGGATTTACAACACCTAAATCTAAAACGGTTTCAGAGTTTGAAACATGTTTTTTTAAGAATTCAATGGTGTGTTTGAATCGTTTATTAGGAAAACTATTTTCGTACATTTTTAGTGTTTATAGGCAATAGCATTAATATTCATGCCGGCACCAACACTTGCGAAAATGATAATATCCCCTTTATTAATCTCTTGATTCTCTAGTTCTCCTTTTAAAATGATATCTAACAAAGTGGGGATTGTAGCAACGCTAGAGTTTCCTAATTTGCCGATAGACATTGGCATAATACCTTTAGGCATTTCTAAATTATAAAGTTTATAGAAGCGTTTTACAATAGCCTCATCCATTTTTTCGTTTGCCTGATGTATCAATATTTTTTTCACATCCTTTATATCTACTCCGATTTCATCGATACAAGATTTCATGGCTAGAGGCACATTTGTTAATGCGAATTCGTATATCTTACGACCATACATTTTAATATAACGGCGATCTTCTTTTACCGTTGGATTATTGGTTTCCCCGAAATAAATGTAATGTGCTTCGTCTAAAGCGTAAGTAGCCGATTTGTGATTAAGGATTCCGCCTTCTTTATCTGTAGATTCAACAACTACTGCTCCAGCTCCATCAGCATAAATCATAGAATCGCGATCGTGTGGGTCTAAAATACGTGATAATGTTTCAGCTCCAATAACGAGACATTTTTTTGCTATTCCAGCTTTAATAAAAGCATTGGCTTGTATTACGCCTTGTATCCAGCCTGGACATCCAAAAAGGAGGTCGTAAGCAACGCAACTTGGGTTTTTAATACGTAATAAATGTTTAACACGCGATGCCATACTTGGCACGGTATCACTCTGGATACTATCATGGCGTACATCGCCATAATTATGGGCTACTATAATATAATCTAAATCTTCTCGATCAATTTTAGCGTTTTCAATAGCTTTTTCGGCTGCAAAAGATGCTAAATCAGATGTGTTTAAGTGATTTTTAGCATAACGACGTTCATCAATGCCAGTAATGGCCTTAAATTTTCTAACAATTACTTCATTAGGCGCGTTTATAACTGTGCCGTCGCTATTTAAAAATTGGTTACTGTGAAAATTTTCATTTTTTTCAACATTGTCAGGAATATAACTTCCTGTTCCGGTGATTTTAATATTCATATGTACTACTTCTTAATTTAAAAGGACTGCAATTGGAGTCCTCTTTACCTCTACATTTCTTTAAAAGAATACCGTAGTTAAGGCTAGGCTATTTTTTTAAAACTTTATATAACCAAAAACATCGATTAATTTTAAGCTCATTCAATTAAGAAAAAGGATGTAAAATTGCCGATATGGTTAATGTGCCGGCAATATAGAATCTTCTTAAAAATTGGCGAAATGCTTTTATTTTATTTTACGATGTTCAAGGCTTGTTTATGCTTCCATGTAAGCCTCAATTGGTGTACATGAACACACTAAATTTCGATCTCCATAAGCATCATCAACACGTCGAACACTTGGCCAAAATTTGTTTTCTCTAACGTAATCTAGCGGAAAAGCTGCTGTTTCACGAGAATAAGGGAAAACCCATTCGTCTGCTGTAATCATATCAAGCGTATGTGGTGCGTTTTTTAAAACGTTATTATCATCTTCTTTAGATACACTGTCTATTTCTGTTTTTATTGAAATTAAAGCATCACAAAAACGATCAATTTCAGCTTTACTTTCACTTTCTGTTGGTTCAATCATTAATGTTCCTGCAACAGGAAAAGAAACGGTTGGAGCATGAAAACCATAATCCATTAAACGTTTTGCTATATCGGTAACTTCGATGCCGTTAGCTTTAAAAGGACGGCAATCTACAATCATTTCGTGAGCTGCACGTCCGCGTTCTCCAGAATAAAGCGTATCGAAACTACCCTGTAGGCGTTGTTTTATGTAATTGGCGTTTAAAATGGCGATTTTAGTTGATTCGGTTAAACCTTCTGCTCCTAACATTTTAATGTAACCATAAGAAATTAAACAAGCTAAAGCTGAACCAAAAGGTGCGGCAGAAATTGCTGTAATTGCTTTTTTTCCTCCTGTTTTAATAACAGGGTTTCCTGGTAAAAAAGGAACGAGTTGTTTGGCTACGCAAATTGGACCAACACCAGGACCACCACCACCATGAGGAATTGCGAAGGTTTTATGTAGGTTTAGGTGACAAACATCGGCTCCAATATTTCCTGGATTTGTTAACCCAACTTGAGCGTTCATATTCGCACCATCCATATAAACCTGTCCGCCGTTATCGTGAATAATTTGTGTAATTTCTTTAATAGCCGACTCATAAACCCCGTGTGTAGATGGGTAAGTAACCATTAAACATGCTAAATTATCTTTATGTAGTTCTGCTTTTTCACGCAAATCATCAACATCAATATTACCTTCTGCGGTAGATTTTGTAACCACCACTTTCATACCGGCCATAACAGCACTTGCGGGATTTGTTCCGTGTGCGGAAGATGGGATTAAACAAATATTTCTATGATGATCTTTACGAGATTCGTGATACGCTTTTATTACCATTAAACCAGCAAACTCACCTTGAGCTCCAGAGTTTGGTTGTAATGATGTTGCTGCAAAACCAGTAATTTCGGTAAGTTGGTCTTCTAGTTTTTTGATAACTGTTAAATATCCTTTAGCCTGTTTAGCAGGAACAAAAGGGTGGATGTTTGCCCATTTAAAAATACTTAACGGTAACATTTCCGATGCAGCATTAAGTTTCATGGTACAAGATCCTAAAGAAATCATAGAGTGATTTAACGATAAATCCTTACGTTCTAGTAATTTTATGTAACGCATCAATTCGGTTTCTGAATGATGGGAATTAAAAATAGCATTCGTTAAGAAATCCGATTGACGTTGAATAGTCTCTTCAATATTATTAAAAGCTTCAATAGCAGAAATTGTAATTGTTTTTTTATCGGCTGCTTTAGCAAAAACGGAAATTAAATAATTAATATCTCTAATTGATGTGGTTTCATTTATTGAAATAGTCACCGTTTTTTTATCAGGATAATAAAAATTCACCTTTTTTTCGGTAGCTACTTTCTTGATTTTTTTAGCTTTTGTTTTTATTTGAAGCGTATCAAAATAAGAAGAGTTTACTTGTTTGTATCCTAATTTCTCTAATGCATTAGCTAAAGTTACCGTTTTGTTGTGCACTTTATTAGCAATATGCTTTAAGCCTTTTGGACCGTGATAAACAGCATACATACTGGCCATAACAGCAAGTAGTACTTGTGCTGTACAGATGTTTGATGTTGCTCTGTCTCGCTTAATATGCTGCTCGCGTGTTTGTAATGCCATTCGTAAGGCACGATTACCGTTAGCATCTTTGGTAACACCAATAATACGACCTGGAAGATCACGTTTGTAAGCTTCTTTTGTAGCAAAGTAAGCGGCATGAGGACCTCCGTAGCCCATTGGGATTCCAAAACGTTGTGTAGTTCCAAGAACTACATCTGCTCCAAATTTACCTGGTGCTTCTAGTTTTACTAAGCTTAGAATATCGGCAGCAACTGCAACTTTTATTCTGTTGCTATTAGCTTTTGAAATGAATGATTTTATATCGGTAATTTGTCCGTCTTTGCCAGGGTACTGTAAAATAGCACCGAAAAATTCTTCAGAAAAATTAAACTCTTCTTCTTTTCCAACAACTAATTCTATACCAATAGGGTTTGATCTTGTTTTTAGTAAAGACAGTGTTTGTGGCAATATGTTTTCAGAAACAAAAAATTTATTGATTCCTGCTTTTTTCTGATCACGCTCTCTAACAGCAAACAATAGACTCATTGCTTCAGCTGCAGCAGTACTTTCGTCAAGTAACGATGCATTTGCAATTTCCATTCCGGTTAAATCGATAACCATGGTTTGGAAATTTAAAAGAGCTTCTAGTCTACCTTGTGCAATTTCTGCTTGGTAAGGGGTGTAAGCTGTGTACCAACCCGGGTTTTCTAAGATGTTACGTTGGATAACCGCAGGTAAAATAGTTGGATGGTAGCCTAAACCAATATATGTTGTGTAGGCTTTATTTTTTTTCGATAACTCATGGATATGCAATAAATACTCATGCTCCGTCATCGGTTGATCCAAATCAAGGTCTTTTTTTAATCGAATATCATTTGGTACGGTTTCGTATATGAGTTGGTCTAAAGAATCGACACCAATTGTTGTTAACATTTTATTTTGATCGTCTGCACGAGGACCAATATGACGCAAAGCGAAAGCGTTTGTATTCATTATAGTTACGATTTGTTATAGATTTCGCAAAAATAAATAATAATTGATATTTTTTATGGAAGAAACGGGAAAGTTTTTAACCATTTAAAAGTGTTATCAACAGTTTGTTTATTTTTACAGCATGAAGCTAGTAAAACAACTTTTAAATTTTTATTTGAATAGCAGTATTCACGTGGCCTTATCGGTATATGCTTTAACTTATATAACACTTTTGGAGTTTGGTTTTTCTTATGAGGAAAATGTGCTAAATTTTGTTTTTTACGCGTCGGTTACCGGATATAATTTTGTAAAGTATTTTGGAGTAGCCAAATTTCACCATCGCCGCTTGGCGAATTGGTTAAAAGCGATTCAAGTTTTTTCGTTTTTCGCTTTTATTTTGATGTGTTATTATGGGTTACAACTAAGCTTAATGACGCTAATGTGTATTGCAGGATTTGGGGTGGTTACTTTTTTATATGCTATTCCATTTTTACCAAAAGAATTGTTTTTAGATCAGCAGAATAATTTACGAAGTATTGGTGGTCTTAAAATTTACCTCATTGGCTTAGTTTGGATGGGTGTAACCGTATGTCTTCCTATAATAGAAAATGAATATGCTGTGGGTACCGATGTAATTATAACGGCTTTGCAACGCTATGTTTATGTACTCGTTTTAATGTTGCCTTTTGAAATTCGTGATTTGCAATACGATAGTTTGAAGTTATCTACCGTGCCACAAAAAATTGGAGTAAAGGGAACCAAGTTAATGGGTGTTATATTACTGTTTGTTTTTTTTGTATTAGAATTTTTTAAAGATGAAACTCACCAAATAAAAATATTAGTACTGCTTATGTTGTCAATCCTTACAGGAGTATTGGTGTTGCTGTCTAGTAAAAAGCAAAATGTTTACTATGCTTCATTTTGGGTGGAAGCTTTACCTATTTTATGGCTTATTTTAATGCTTTTATTTGCTTAGCTAGTTTGTTCTGTTATCGCTTTATCTAAATCTTTTTTCATCTTTTCTTTACATTGCAGATCTAAACATTCTAAGTTAGATTTGTCGATAGTTTTTGTTAGCTCTGCGTTGTTTTTAGAATAGCATCTACAAGCTTTACAGTAAGTTAAATGCAAGTTAAGTTTTATTTTCTCCCATAAAGAAGCTTCTTTATATTGGGCTTTGTCGCATACCAGATTTGCTTCGTCGCAAGGCATGAATATGTTTATTTTTTTACTCATAATTAAAACCAATTTTCTTTTAAGCAATCGGCCATAGCAGTTCGTGCTCTGTGGATAATTACCCATAGGTTAGACGCAGTGATATTTAGTTCATTACAAATTACCTCTGTTTCATAATTAAGAATGGTTTTCATCTTAAAAACATTGGATTGCTTCTTTGGTAATTTGCTTAAACAATTATGTATGGCATCGCCTAACTCGCTGTTCTGCATACTGTCTTCGGCTGTTTTATCGAATGGGTCGGCAACACGTTCTTCTAGCCAATCACCTTCAGATTCTGCATCATTATATTGAATTCTAACTTCTGCTTTACCTTTGTTAGAATTAATTTTCCGGTAATGATCAATGATTTTTCGTTTTAAAATAGATATCAACCAAGTACGCTCACTTGCTTCTCCTTTAAAGTTTTTCATTGATTTTAAGCCAGCTAAAAATGTATCCTGCACCAAATCTTGCGCGATTTCACGGTCGCTTACACGGGTTACTGTGTAATTAAACAAGTAATCTGCATATAAATCTATCCACTTATCGGGATGTATTTCGTGTTTGGGCATAGTGTTACAATTTTCACCAAAAATAGGGTAAAAAAATGAATGATTAAAAGTGTTAACTATTAATTGAAGGATATTGCTAAAAATACGCTGCTAAAGTAACCCCATAAAAGCGAAAATAGAATATGCATTGCGGTTTCAAATGTTTTTCCTGTCCAAAGTTGTTTTGAGTAGATGAAGAATTGGAAAAATAAGCGAACTATCCAAAATACACCTAAGCCTAATGCTATTTTTTTACCTAAAACGGTTTCAATAATTTCTGATGCAGAGGTTAAACATAGAAGCCCCATTAAAAAAACGGTGAAAGCAATGAAAAATGTATGTGTTGTCATCATTTGTCGGTTTATTAAACTTAAAGACGACAATTCTTTTTTCCAACTAAAATATTTTGGAAAAAACACATGTATTAGGGCTAAGAAGATTAATAGCGTTCCAATTATTTTTAAATGAATATACATGGTGCTGAATAAATTAAACGTTAATGTGAACAATTAAATATAGACATGAAAGGCGTGAATTTTACCTCGTTAAATGATGTGAATCCGGCACTTTTAAATGCTTGTTGCCAAGTTTTTCTTGAGAAGAAATGAGTAAAGCCGATTGAGAATGCTAGAAAATTAGGGAAATCTCGAAGGTGCTCTATCATAATTACATTCCCGTTAGGTTTGCATATTCTTTGGCATTCTTTTAAAAATTGTATTTTTTCTTCAAGAGACCGTATTTCGTGTGCTGCCGAAAGTAGAAAAACCACATCGACACTTTTGTCGTGAAGGGGAATGTGGTTGGTTTTTATTTGTTGCGTATTTGGATAAGTTAAACTCACTTTTCTTGCTCTTATAATTGCTGGTTCTGTATGCTTTTCAGCATTATAAAAATCAAATACTGCTAAATTAGATTTTGCTAATTTATCTTTAATGATATAACTTGTTTCATCAAAGCCTGCATTAATATTAACTATTTTAGTGGTTTTTGAATTATTTAATTTTAAGTCTTTTAACCAATTGAAATCGTAATATCCAGAATAGTCATACACATAAGCTGAAACAATTAGTGGCATTATTAATCCGTAGCTAAAGGAGATAATAATTACCCAAAATAAAATAGCGTTCCATTGAAAGATGACATAACTCGATATTATTAGAGCTAAAACAAGTAAACCATAAACATAAAAATGTCTATTGAAACTCAAAATATTTAAAACTCCTTGAAATTTTCTTCTTTTTAATTCCATAATTCTTTTCTTCCTTTTTTCCAGTAATACGGTATGTTTTCAATTATAAAAGCATTTGCTAATACTAGGTTGTTAAGTTTAAGCGTTTCTAAAAAATTTACATGATATGTGTTGATTTTTACTGGTTTGGGTTTCCAGTTCTGTCTTACACCTTCAATAATTAATACTTCTTTTGTTTTATCATTATATGTGAATGTAAATGGAAGTGGTCCGGCAAAACGTCTTGCTTCTTTCCAGTTTTTAAATGGAGAACCTTCGGGTAAAGGGATATCATCATTTTCCGAAGTATCTAGTTCTATTTTAAAATTAGATTTTACAGATGAAATTTCCTTAGTATGATGTTTATTGTAATGGTTTATATCGGTTGTTGTGTAGTTGTAATGGGTGAATATATTGCCTAAGTACTCCATTTTTTTCTTATTGGTTTCAGATTTTATAATGTATAGTCCACGTAAGCGTTTGCCTTTATTGTTTGTATAAGTCACGAATATGCGAAAGCCAATCAAAAAGAAGTCGTTTCCCATAAACTTCGGAAATCTTTTCGGGCGCAATCCTTTTGTTTGTACCATGGCAACAGCAATAAAAGCATACTTGTTTTTAAAAACATCAAGTTCTAAGCAATCTGGAATTAAATTTTGAAGTTCTTCTTTCGGGACTGAAAACGTGAGTACTAGCGAGCTTTCAAAAAATGATTGAACTGCAAATGGATGGTTTTTAAGAAAAGTTAGCATGTTCTTTGTTGATTTTAAAGTTCGTGTAATAGATTATACTTATAAATAGTATCGCAAATAGCGAATTAAATGGGCCCCAAAGTAATAGGTCTGGAGCCAATAACAACTCAATTAAATTCATTATGGCTATGATAATAATTTGGGTATTTGCATTTAGTTTTGCTTTATATCGGCTTATAATCCAGATTGCCATTATAATTTCTGAGATTCCAATTAATATTGTTATAAATCTTGAGTTGGTATTCCCTAAAATACGTTCCACAATGTCTTGATGCCTTGGTACAAGATTTAGTACTTTGCAAAAGAGGCCGTTTGCTATCCAAACTAATGCAAAGAAATAGGTTAATAAATTTTGCGTATTCATTTTCTAAATATTTTAAACTTTCAGGAATTACTGAAAGTTTTATTTAAATTTTTTTATTTAATCAATTTCAATAAAGATTTGGTAATCCAGGTTTGTTCTTGATTTACAATTTTATTCATCATCGCATCGGCAGTTTCAGCTAAATCGTGAAGTGCTTTGGTTTGTTTAATAAGTTCTTTGGTTTTTTCGGTACCATCATCTTCAATAGAAGACACATCTTTAAGAATTTTGATAACCGGTTTAATTTCTCTTCGGCTACGTTCTTTTGCAATGTGTCTGGCAAGTTCTTGGACGTCTTTTTCTGTAGAAAAATATTCTTTACGTTCACCCGGAATAAGTTCTTTGGTAACAATCCCCCAATCCATTAACTGGCGTAAATTCATGCTAGTATTACCACGAGAAATTTTAAGTTCTCTCATGATTTCTTCCATAGATAATGCTTTGGTAGAAATAAAAAGTAAAGATTGTATTTGTGCCATAGCCTTGTTTATGCCCCATAATGTGCCTAAACTCCCCCATGTGCTAATAAATTTATCCTTCGCTTCTTGGTAATCCATACAGCAAAGATATATAATATTTCTGAACTTTCAGTAATTATTGAAAGTTTATTTTGTTGTCCTAAAATTATTTAATTGTATCCTTTGTTTTTTTCTTTAATAAACCACCAAGTACATTTTTTACAGCATTGGTAGTTGTTGTATTCGATGTCGTTTTTGTAGAATCTGTTTGTGTTGTTTTATTCCCCAGAATACCACCTAAAACATCTTTAACCGCATTTGTTTGTTCGGTTTTGGTAGAATCGGTTTTGGTTTTGTTTCCGCTTATAATACCACCAATTAAGTCGGTAACTTGGTCTTTTCCTTTGTTAAGTAGTTTTTGTTTTTCTATTTCAACCAATTGTTTCGTTAGGTTGGTAACACCATTTGTTAAATCGGTTTTCACGGTTGGGCTCGTGTAAGATCCTCCAATATTTGCAGTAACAGGAATTGTAATGTTTTTAGCTTCGTCGCTATCAATTTTACTAATAAGTTGGGTAACCTCGCTACCTAAATATTTTGCTGGCACATTAAAAACGGCATTGTAATTTAGCGTTTTATCAAAACCATGCGAACCAGAAACGGTGATTGCAATATCTTTATATTTTAAATCGAAAGGTTTTACACTCACCTGTCCGTTAGCAAATTCAAGTTTTGTTTTTAGATCTTTTAAATCTAGTTTACTAAAATCGATAAAACTGATTGAGCTTTCTAGTTTACTTATTAACCCATCTTTGTTTTCGTCTATATTTGTCGTTAATAATTCGGCTAATGCATTCCCAGAAACTGTACTTAAGTTTGGAGCGAATTCTTTATCTAAACTACCAGCTAAATTAATGTTTGTGTTTAATTTACCTTGTAATAATTTAGCTATAGGTGCTAGGTTTTGCAATAATTCTAAACCTTGAAACGATTTAGAAATATCGAAATTATTAGCATCTAAATTAAAACTAAAAGTTGGTGTTTCTGTTTTAGTAGAAACATCGCCAGAAATGGAAAGTGCGCCATCAAAAATACTAGAAGTTACATTGCTTAACGTAGCTTGTTGGTCTTTAATTAATAGTTTGCCCTTAACATCGGTTAACTTTAAATTATCATAAATTACCGTTTTAGCATTGGCGTTTATTGTACAATCTAAAAATGCTGGAATCTTTAACGATTCACCATCAGTTGTGGTTTTATTATCGGTAGTAGCTGTTTCGCTTTCCGTCATAAAATCACTCATTTTAAATAGGTTTGAATTTAAATCGAAATTACCTTTAAGTTCCGTGTCACTAAGTACAAAACCAAGTAAATTGTTTATAGTTCCGCTAGCGTTTATATCACTTTCACCGGTTTTAGCTTTAAAATGATTTAGAGTTACCGATTGTGAGTTAAAGGTTAAGTCGGCTTCGGAAATATTAATAGGGTTTGCCATATCTTCTGAAGCGTAAACAAAATTACTAAGGCTTGCAGTTCCGCTACTTTTGATGCGTTCGAAAGCATTTGTTTCAATCGCATTCATATCGAAAGCCGTATTTAATTTGGCTTTTAAAATTCCGGTAAGTTCGTTTTCAAGCTTCACAGGGTAAGCTTTAGATATGTTTGCTAAGTTTAAAACACCATCTAAATTTGCTTTTACAAGCATATTCTTCGTGATGTTTTTTATGCTGGCAGACGATTTAAAAACATCATCATCAATTTTAAAATTCAGTGTTTTTATATCCACAAAAGTATCATCTAAAAATCCTGTTGTGTTTTTTATCGTGGTGTTAATTACAATGTTTTTTACGCTTTTTGGTAAATCGGGGTATTTAAAAGATGCGTTATTTGATGCAATGTTAATATCGAACGTTGGTATAGTTTTGTCTGAGTTTACGCCTTTTACAATACCATTAATTGTAAAATCACCACTAGTTTGAACACCATCAAGACTTCCTGAGTATGTTTCCGGAATTAAGGCCAAGAAGTTTTTAAAGTCAGATTCTGGATTTTTAAATGTTAAATCAATATTCTGGCCTTCGTCTAATAACTGAACAAAACCATTAAATTCTATAGGTAGTTTATTAATATAACCTTTGTTTTCTTTAAAAGTATATTTACTGTTCGTTAAGTCTAAATCTATTAAAGCATCTAGTTTTATAGCATTATGGTTAAGGTAATTGGTGCCATCCATAGTAAAGCTGACGTTTGCATCTGTTTCCGTATCAAGTTCCGATGTTGCTCCCGAGAATGTTCCGCTTCCAGTGTGGTTTAATTCTGAGATTTGCATCATCATTTTAGAACTTTCATCTATATAGTTAAAAGCACTATTTTCAATGCTGTAATTGTCTATACTAAATGCAAAACTGCTGCTTTCTGTCTCGCTACTTGTTGTTTCGGTTTCGCTTGCTTTTGCAATATCGTAGTTGGTTTGTCCTTCGGTGTTGGTTTTTAGAGTAACCAAGGCTTCATCTATAGAAATACTATTAATAACAATAGGGTCTTCGCCGGCTGTTTTAAATAATTCTGGAATAGATACCGTGAAAGCAATTGTTTTTGCGGCAACAAGGGTGTCACCTTTAAATGGTTCAAAGTTGGTAATAACAAAATCATTTATACTAACATGTGCTTCTGGGAAGCGACGAAGAAAACTAAGGCTTACATCGCTAAACTCTACGTTAGCGTTTACGTTTTCGTTTATAAATTGTTTTACCATTCCTTGGATTTTCCCTTGGAAAACAAATGGAATAACAATTAATAAAATAAGTATGGTAAGTATGGTGAAACCGGTGATTTTTAAAACTTTCTTCATAAGGAGGTGTTTGTAAGATATTTACGCAAAAAACGGACTAAAGGATGAGAATAGTAGCGGGTTTAAGTTAATTTTAACGGAATGCTAAAGTAAGTGAATCTCTTCATTTACTTTTAGCCTGAATCGTTTTCGGAATAAAAATACACCTAAATATAAAAAAGGTGTGTCGAAAAGGGCAATAATTATTTTAAATATAAACCCACTAAGCAACAACCCCAAAAAACGTTCCCAGGCAATAATCTCGAAAATACAGAGTAAACCAACTACGGTAAACGTGTCTAAAAACTGAGATAAGAAGGTTGAAAAATTATTTCTTAGCCATAGATGCTTGCCTTTGGTGAGTTGTTTCCAGAAATGATAAATTTGAATGTCAATAAATTGAGCAAATAAATATGCCATCATACTCGCGAAAACAGCCAAAACAGTATTGCCAAATACGGTATTAAACATGCCGTTTTGAACGGGCGACCATGGTGTTGCAGGTACTAAATCGGAAACATAAACGATTAAAAGAGAAAAAAACGAAGCGAAAATTCCTGCTGTAACGATTTGGTTGGCTCTCTTTTTTCCATAAATTTCACTTATTAAATCGGTTATTAAAAAAGTAATGGGATAGGGGAGAATGCCTACTGAAACTTCAAAAAGTTTTGATCCAAAAATTTCAACATCAAAAGGATACCAATAGAAAAATTTCTGAAAAATAAGGTTAGAAACAACTAACGAGGTAATAAATAAAGCTCCCAAAAGCATATAAATTCGTTGGGCAGCTAGTTTGTCTTTTAAAGTCATATAAAGTTGTGAATAAATACCTTGGGTAAATATACAATGAAACCATTTAGTTTTCATTATTTTGCACTTACTTATGATGAGAACAACAAAATTTCACATTGCTTTAGGAAGTAATAAAGGCGATAAATTTAAAAATTTGCAAAACGCTGTGGATGCTATTTACCTGAAAATTGGTAGTATTAAGTTGATTTCCAATGTGTATAAGGCGCCTGCTTTCGGGTTTGAAAGTGAAGATTTCTTGAATTGTTGCTTGGTTTTAGAAAGTGATTTAGAGCCGCAAACGGTGCTCGACATATTATTAACTATTGAAACTGAATTAGGTAGAACTCGAAAATTAAAAGACGCTTACGAAGCACGAATTATAGACTTAGATATTGTTTTTGCTGAAGAAGAAATAATAAGTACCGAAACGCTAAAGGTACCACATCCTGAAATGCAAAAGCGAAAATTTGTGTTGATGCCGCTTAACGATATTGCTGCTAAGGTGAAACATGCTAAATTAGGTAAAACAGTTTCAGAATTATTAGATGCTTGTAGAGATGATTCTGATTTAGAAGCTATAAATATTTTGTTAAAGAACCCTAGTGAAAACCTAGATTTTTCAAAATATAATTACATTGCTATAGAAGGAAATATTGGTGCGGGAAAAACGAGTTTGGCAAATAAAATTGCACAAGATTTTAATGCAAGACTGCTTAAGGAGCGTTTTGCAGATAATCCATTTTTACCAAAATTTTATAACGATGCACAGCGTTATGCCTTTACGTTAGAAATGTCTTTTTTGGCAGATCGCTATCAGCAAATTTCGGAAGATTTAGCACAACTCGATTTGTTTAAGCAGTTTGTTGTAAGTGATTATGATGTGTTTAAATCGCTTATTTTTTCAAAAATAACCTTAAATACAGATGAATATGGTTTGTATAGAAAGTTGTTTTACTTAATGTATAAAGATATTCCGAAACCAGAATTATATATTTATTTATACCAAAACACAGAGCGCTTACAGCAAAATATTAAAAAACGAGGACGTGATTACGAGCAAAATATAGCGGACGATTATTTAGAAAAAATTAACTCGGGGTATTTAGCGTTTCTAAAAAGTCAAACTGATTTTAACGTGAAAATTATTGACATTTCCGATCGCGATTTTGTTACGAATAGGAGTGACTATTTGTGGGTTTTGGGAGAGATTTGTGACGAACAACTTTAAAATAAAAACTCCATTAGAATTCATGTTCTTTATGAAATTCTAATGGAGTAGATTTAATATTATATTGAGAAAACAGAAATTAGTCCTTGTCCATTTCCATAATTAAATTAGCAATAAGCGATGTCCATCCTGTTTGGTGAGATGCTCCAAGCCCTCTGCCAGTATTGCCATCAAAAAATTCATAGAAAAAGTGTTCCTTTTTAAAATGTTCGTCTTTTGTGAAAACCTTGTCAGGATCATCAGAATGGTATTGATATCTGCCATCTTTATTTGGTTCAAAAAGCTTTATCAGTCTTTTGGTTAATTCATTAGCAATTTGCTTTAAATTAAGTTTATTTCCGGAACCTGTTGGGAATTCATAAGTATATTCATCGCCATAAAATTCATAGTATTTACGTAACGATTGGATAATCATGTAATTTAAAGGCATCCAAATCGGTCCACGCCAATTTGAGTTGCCTCCAAACATATTAGAACGACTTTCTCCAGGTTCATATTGAATTTGATGATGACCGTTATGGTGAAACACAAAAGGATATTTTTCGTGATATTTTGAAAGCGAACGAATCCCGAAATCAGACAAAAATTCATCTTCATCCAGTAAACGTTTTAATAAGTGTTCTAATCTAAAACCACGCATAATAGAGAACATAAAGTTGCCGTCTTTGTTGGCTTCTTCTAAATTTGAAATTAGTGATGCTAAATCTGGTCGTGTTTTTATAATGTTGTTTGCTCTTCTTCTAAATTCTTTTAATTCTTTAAATAAATCCTTGTTAATAATTTCTACAGCAAACATTGGGATAACACCTACCAAAGAACGTACTCTTAAACGGTCGGTTCTTCCGTCATTCATCTCAACAACATCATAATAGAAATTATCATCATCATCCCAAAGCGAAATATCTTTTTTTCCAATATGGTGCATAGCCCAAGCGATGTTCAAAAAATGCCTGAAAAACTTAACAGCAGGCTCTTCGTAAACTTTATTGTTTTTGGCAAGCTCAAGAGACATGCGCAGCATATTAATAGAGAACATAGCCATCCAGCTAGTCGCATCTGCTTGTTGCATTCTGGCGATACCTTCTGGCATGTGGTTTCTGTCGAAAACACCAATATTATCTAAACCCAAAAAGCCGCCCTCAAATAAATCTGTTCCGTTTTTGTCTTTTTGGTTAACCCACCATGTGTAGTTAATCATAAGTTTTTGGAATGCTTTTTCTAAAAATGGAAGGTCTCCTTTTCCTGTTTTTTCTTTATCTTTTTCGTAAACTTTCCATACAGCATAACTGTGTACAGGCGGGTTAACATCGCTAAAATTCCACTCGTAAGCAGGGATTTGACCGTTAGGGTGCATGTAGTTTTCCTGCAAGACCAATAGTAATTGGTCTTTAGCGAAATAGGGGTCGATTTCTACAAACGAGGCCATGTGGAAAGCTAAATCCCAAGCTGCATACCAAGGATATTCCCATTTGTCGGGCATAGATATAATATGTCTATTGGTAAGGTGTTGCCAACTATAATTTCTCATGTTGGTTCTTTTTGGTTTGTTTTCTCCAGGGCCTCCAAAAAGCCATTTAAAAACATCGAAATAATAAAACTGCTTAGTCCATAATAAGCCAGAAAAGGCTTTTTTAGCAAGATCTTGTTGTGCCTCTGGTAAATCCTTTTTTATGATGTCGGCATAGAAATCTTCGCATTCCGCTTTTCTTAGATCAAAAATAGAATCAAAAGCTTCCCAAGGATTATCTAATTGATTTTTGCTAAGGCGTATTTTAATACTTTTCTCTTCTCCTGCTTTTAGCTTAAACTTATGCCAAACGGCCATTTTAGAGCCTGTGTTCTTTGGGTTTACAGTGTTTTTTTTATTTACAACGTGCTCATGGATTCCGTCTTTAACAAAAGGAACTTCATTAGGTACGTTATAAATAAGTTCGTTATTGGTTTCGTTTTCACAATATAAAGGTTTCCCGTTTTCGTGATAGAAATAGTACTCGCCATTTCTGCTGCTGTTAGATTGTGCGCAGCCTTCTTTGGTCGATTTTATAACTGGGCGCTCGAACTTATCATTGTGTTTCCAAACATTTCGAAACCATAAGTGTGGTAATACATGAATATCTGCTGCTTTCGAGCCTCTGTTTACAACAGTAACTTTCATTAAGATATCTTCGATGTCTCCTTTCGCGTATTCAATAAAGCAATCAAAATAAGCGTTGTCTTTAAAACAACCTGTGTCTAATATTTCATATTCGTCTTCGTCCCGACCTTTTCTGTTTCCTTCTACCAAATCGCCGTAAGGAAATTTACAATGCGGATATTTATATAGGTATTTATTGTATGAATGTGTTGGTGTAGATACTTGATGAAAATAAAGTTCCTTAACATCTTCCCCGTGGTTTCCTTGGTTGTTAGTAAGGCCGAACAATCGCTCTTTTAAAATGGTGTCTTTTCCATTCCAAAATGCAGGTGCCAAACATAAAATTTCTTTGGCATCACAAAAGCCTCCTATACCTTCTTCTCCCCATCTATAGGCGTTACTCCTAGCTTTTTCATGATCTATAAATTCCCACGATTCTCCATGTTCGCTATAATCCTCTCTAACGGTTCCCCATTGCCTTTCTGCTAAATATGGTCCCCAGTTTTTCCAGTTTTTATAATTATTAGGAGTTGCTAAACGTTCTGATTCAGGATTTTTATCAGCCATGAGTTCTAGGTGTAATTATTAATAAAGTTGAAACCATAAATTAAGAACGCTTATCATGCATATATCAAAGTTGATTTTTGATGCCTTTTCGTTTTTATTAGGTTTTGAATAAAAATAAAACTTTTTTCAGTAAGTCGTTGCTTGATTTGTAAGTATTTCTTTATTGGCGGTTTTAATACAATTCTTTTGATTTCTTTTTAAAAAAATACAGGATTTGTTGATGAAGCTGTGTTTTGATAAAAATCAATTCCGATTATTTTTGGAACTTCTAAAAAGTCAGAAGAATTTTCAATGTTAAAATTATTGATATTTCCAGTCGTTATTCTGTTGCAAATAGAAGTGATTATTTGTGAGATTAACGGAGAGTAATTAAAATCTTTCAAATTAAATAACCTCATATAACTTCGTTACAATTCGTCCTTTATGGTGTTCTAAAATATATTCTCCAAGTATAGTTTCTGTTTTAACTTCTAAATTAAAAGGAGCTTCTAGTAGGTTAACGCCGCTGTTTTGTTTCAATCTAATGCCTTGTCCAGAAATAATATCTTTATTAGGTGTAAAGTTGCCTAACGGTAAATGTTCTGTCAGTATAATGTATTTATAATTAGCTAGTTTTTCTACTACACGTTCTATTTCAGCATTAGATAAATGCTGTAATACTTGGCGGAGAATAATACAGTCACCCGTTGGGAGTTCGTCTTTAGCAATATTTAGACAATGGAATTCTAAATTATCAGCTTGGTATATTTGTTTATTTCTCTCAATAAGGCTTTCAACAATATCTGCGGCAATATATTTTTTTGTGAATTGAGTAAGCTGTTTACCTATATTAAAATCACCACAACCTAAATCGCAGACTGTTAAAGTTCTGTTATACGATTCTAAAAAAGCAGTTAAAACATCTAAATACGGGTTTATAATGTCCGGATCGTGAGAGCCAGATCCAGAATAGAAATCGAATTCGGTGCCACCCCAAAGATTCAATTTGTAAATTTGATGCATGGCGTCTTTAGTTGGCCATGGTTTTTTAATTCTTTTAGTCACCTGTTTTAGGTTTTCAATTTATAAAAAAAACAAACGGATAGTTTTTGAAACATTTTAAATGTTATTTCAAAAACTATCCGTTTGTAATATATATTTATTGTAAAATAAGGTTGTTTTACTAGTCGTCTTTGTTATGTGTTTTTAACCACTCTTCTCCGTCTTTATCAACAAAGAAATCCATCCAAACATAATACATTTCATTATCAGCTTCTACACTCACTGAGTGGCTTGAACCTCTTGGAATGTGTAGTAATGAATATTCTGGGAAATCAACCTGAGCTTCATCTGCATAAACAACGCTGTTGTTATCTGTAAGACCTAAAAACAATTGCTCAAGCATACCATGTACGTGCGCACCAACTTTATCTGGACCAATAGTTCTAACTGTTCCCATGGCTACTCTTGGTATGTATTTGTTAGGTAATATGGTTCTACTTGTAGTTTGCGGACTCTTAATTGGTTCCGTGTACGATTCGCAATCTGTAAATTGTTTAAAATAAATATTATCTACATTTTCTTTCGGGAACGTTTTAATATCTACAAGGTCTAATTCTGTTTGTAAAACCGATATTTTTAGGTAATGTAGCGTTTCATCTTCATTAGCTTTAAATTCAATATCATCTACATTGTTAGGTAACATAATAGTTTCCGGAACAATCTCGTAAGTTTTACCGCCAGAAGTTAATGTTGCATTACCCGTTATAAATAAATAAATGGTTTTGTGCGTTGCATCGATATCTACTTTTTGGGTAATATCACTATTAATGGTAATGTGGTCGGTGGTAACACCGTCAATCTCATTGGTTAAAATGTTTTTACTTTGTTCTTGTTGGTCTTCTTGCAATTCCATATCAAGGTGTTTGATAGGGATTTCTTGCGCGTAAACGGCTGCAGCAGAGAAAAGAAGTGCTGCTAAAAAGGATAATTTTAGTTTAGTTTTCATTATTGTTTAAATTGGTTTACCAATTTACTAAATATATCCCAAACAACAACACCACAACTCACAGAAATATTTAAAGAGTGCTTTGTACCGTACTGCGGAATCTCAATAACCACATCGCTAGCGCTAACCACATTTTGTGCCACACCCTTAACTTCGTTACCAAAAACAAGTGCGTATTTCGTATTCTCCTCTGGAGTAAAATTGTTAAGCATCGTTGCGTTTTCAGCTTGCTCAATAGAACAGATTTTTACTTTATCAGCTTTAAGTTTTTCAACCAAATCCATGGTGTTTTCAACGTGTTCCCAAGCTACAGTATCCGTGCTTCCAAGCGCAGTTTTATGAATGTCTTTATGTGGTGGCGTTGCCGTAATACCGCAGAGGTAAATTTTCTCAACCAAAAACGCATCACTCGTTCTAAATACAGAACCAATATTATTTAAACTTCTAATATTATCGAGAACAATAATAATAGGTGTTTTTTTTGCCTCCTTAAAAGCATCAACACTCAGTCTGTCTAGCTCGTTATTTTTTAATTTACGCATGGTACATTATATGTTTTTTATTTCCGCGAAAGCGAAAACCTATCTAATTTAACGTGTTTATTTCTTTTGGCGTTCCCCAAGGGTCGGGCTTGCACTACTCGCTTTTTTGTGTTGCATAGGTGCAACCACACAAAAAGAGCTCAAACAGGCCGTTTAATCCCTAACGCGCCACTGTTGTGTGCTTACTCCGTTCTAATATTCGGTTTAATAAATAATAATCGTGAATTTGTGAACAAATAGCAATAACTTCTATGGTTTCAACTTCAAAAAAAATAGAATAATAGTTACTTTAGCAAACTTACTAAAACAGAAAACCATTGGCAACAAAAAGTAAAAAAGTAACACCGTTAATGAAACAGTACAACGCCATCAAGGCTAAATATCCTGATGCTTTGTTGCTGTTTAGAGTGGGCGATTTTTACGAAACCTTTGGTTCTGATGCAGTAAAAACGGCAGGGATTTTAGGTATTATTTTAACCAAGCGTGGTGCAGGTAGCGAAAGCGAGATTGAATTGGCTGGTTTTCCGCATCATTCATTAAACACCTATTTACCTAAATTGGTAAAGGCTGGAGAGCGTGTGGCTATTTGCGATCAACTCGAAGACCCGAAACAAACTAAAAATATTGTAAAGCGTGGTGTAACAGAACTTGTAACACCTGGTGTAGCATTAAACGATGAGGTTTTAGTGTCTAAATCGAACAATTTTTTATGTTCGGTTTATTTTGATAAAAAATATATCGGTATTTCATTTTTAGATATTTCTACAGGTGAGTTTTTAACATCGCAAGGTAATGCCGAGTATATCGATAAATTACTTCAAAATTTTAGTCCGAGTGAAGTTTTAGTCTCTAAGCAAAAACGCGCTAAGTTTAATGAAACCTTTGGAGACGATTTTCATACCTTTTATTTAGAAGATTGGGTGTATCAAACCGATTATGCCTACGAAACCTTAACAAAGCACTTTGATACTAAAACATTAAAAGGTTTTGGAATAGAAGATTTGTACGAAGGTATTATTGCTTCTGGTTCTATCCTGCATTATTTAGGAGAAACACAGCACCATAAATTACAGCATATTACATCTATTTCGCGTATTGCAGAAGATGATTATGTTTGGATGGATCGATTTACTATTCGTAACCTCGAACTTTATAATTCTACAAATAATAATGCCGTAACCCTTTTAAACGTTATCGATAAAACTATTTCACCAATGGGTGGTAGGTTATTAAAGCGTTGGTTGGCTTTGCCTTTGAAAAATGTGGCGAAAATAAAACAGCGCCATGAGGTTGTTCAATTTTTAACAACAGAAGATGTTACGCTGCAAACTGTTCAAAACCATATATTAGGAATTGGAGATTTAGAGCGTTTAATTTCTAAAGTGGCTACCACTAAAGTGAATCCGCGTGAGGTTATTCAACTTAAAAATTCATTAGAAGCTATTGTGCCAATAAAAACGTTGGCATCCGATTGCGATAATGAATCTCTGAGAATTATTGGAGACACACTGCAAAGTTGTGAAGTGCTTCGTGCTAAAATTATAGAAACTTTAAATGAAGAAGCCCCAGTAAATGTTTTAAAAGGGAATAGTATTGCTGAAGGTTTTTCGAAAGAATTAGATGAGTTACGAGCGCTATCAACTTCCGGGAAAGATTATTTAAACGGTATGTTAGCCCGCGAAAGTGAGCGTACAGGTATTACATCGCTTAAAATAGCATCCAACAATGTGTTTGGTTACTATATAGAAGTTCGAAATACGCATAAAGATAAAGTGCCAGAAGAATGGATTAGAAAACAAACTTTGGTAAATGCCGAACGTTATATTACTGAAGAATTAAAAGAATACGAAGCCAAAATTTTAGGGGCCGAAGATAAAATACAAGCCATTGAGCAAAAACTGTTTGCTGATTTGGTGAGTTGGATGAACCAATATATAAAGGCTGTGCAACAAAACGCTTATTTAATAGGGCAAATAGATTGCTTATGCGGTTTTGCGCAATTGGCAAAAGATAATAGTTACATCTATCCTGTGATAGATGAGTCTCACGATTTAGAAATTAAGGAAGGGCGCCACCCAGTAATTGAAAAGCAATTACCTATTGGTGAAGCTTATATTGCCAATGATGTGTTTTTAGATAGAACTACACAACAACTTATCATGATTACTGGGCCTAACATGTCTGGTAAGTCGGCTATTTTACGTCAAACAGCACTTATTGTGCTCTTGGCTCAAATGGGAAGTTTTGTACCTGCAAAAGAGGCTAGAATAGGTTTGGTAGATAAAATATTTACTAGAGTAGGAGCTAGTGATAATATTTCGATGGGCGAGTCTACTTTTATGGTGGAAATGAATGAGACGGCTTCTATTCTAAATAACATCTCAGAGCGTAGTTTGGTGTTGCTAGATGAAATTGGTCGTGGAACAAGTACATACGATGGCATTTCTATTGCTTGGGCTATTAGTGAATATTTACACGAGCATCCAGCAAAACCGAAAACCTTGTTTGCAACACATTATCATGAGTTGAATGAAATGACGGAAACTTTTGGGCGCATTAAAAACTTTAATGTTTCTGTGAAAGAATTAAAAGACAATGTACTTTTCTTAAGAAAGCTAGTTGAAGGAGGAAGTGCGCATAGTTTTGGTATACATGTGGCAAAAATGGCGGGTATGCCACAGCAAGTTTTGCACCGCGCCAACAAAATTCTACAAAAATTAGAGAAGTCGCATTCTAGTGAAGAACTCACAAATAAGGTAAAATTGATGCAAGACGATATGCAACTCAGTTTTTTTAATTTAGACGATCCATTACTCGAAAATATTAAAGAAGAAATTTTAGATATTGATATTGATACACTTACACCGGTAGAAGCACTTATGAAACTTAATGAAATTAAGCGCATGTTGGTTAAGAAAAAGCAAGCTTAAAAATTTTTTTAATTTTTTTTTGAAAAAGGCTTTGGTAATCCAATAAAAGGCTTAAATTTGCAACCGCAATAGCAATATTGCTCGTTCATTAAAAGACTGCGAAAGTAGCTCAGGGGTAGAGCATCACCTTGCCAAGGTGGGGGTCGCGGGTTCAAATCCCGTCTTTCGCTCTGAGAATTTTTCGATTAAAATATTCCAATGCTGAAGTGGTGGAATTGGTAGACACGTTGGACTTAAAATCCAATGTCCATTAGGACGTACGGGTTCAAGTCCCGTCTTCAGTACAAAAGCCTTATCTTTTATTAGATAAGGCTTTTTTTTATGCACAAAATTTAAAATATTCTATTTTTTAACGTATTGTAAAAGAGGTCGTATAAGCGAACTTCACTTTTATTAGCCATAGTTGGAAAACTATATAGTATAGGTGTTGCATTTAAGCTCTAAACGCATGTATTTAGGTTCTGTTGTTATATAATAAGAAGGGTGAAATTAGGGATTATACGCCCAAGCGTTTCATAACGGTTTCCTTATAAGTTTCGCCTACGGGAATTCGGATATCGCCAACTAGAATTTTAGATTTTTGTATGGCTTTTATATGTTCAATACTAACTACATAAGATTTATGAACACGAATAAATTTTGAAGCTGGCAGTTTATCTAGTATATCTTTAAAGCTCGATAAAGTTAATACGGGCTTTTGCGTATTAGATGTGTAAATTTTTATATAATCTTTTAAGCCTTGAAGATAAATAATAGTGTCAATATTTATTTTAATATTTTCGTATTCCGATTTTACAAAAATAAAATTATCAACATTAACAGGTGTCATTCCTTCTTTTAAAGGTGTGCTTATAATCACTTTGTTTTCTAGCTCGTATTTTTCTTTAGCACGAGAAATCGCTTTCAGAAACCGATGAAACGGAATAGGTTTAACCAAATAATCGGTAGCATTCAAGTTAAAACCATCTAAAGCGTATTCTGGATATGCCGTCGTGAAAATAAATTGTGGTATGTTATCAATAGCTTTTACCAAATCTATTCCGGTAAGGTTAGGCATTTCAATATCTAAAAATACTAAATCTACTTGATGCTTATTTAAAAGTGTAATAGCTTCTAGAGGATTTGTGCATTTTGCAACAATTTCTATACCACCAACTTGCTGAACGTATGATTCTACAACGTCAATAGCTAGAGGTTCATCGTCTATAATAATACATTTCATACACTTATGTTTTACTCTAGTTTCAATGTTAATTTTACAACAAATTCATTTTCAACTTCATTAACCGTTAACCAATGGCTATTTGGGTATAATAAATTTAAACGATCGCGGGTGTTTTGTAACCCAATTCCAGAACTGCCTTTATCGTTCTTTCTACTGCCTATCAAGTTAACACATGTAAATTGAAGTTCATCATCTTTAACATAAATTTCAATTTTTATTTTGGTGTTGCCTTTAAAATCGGTGCCATATTTAAAAGCATTTTCAATAAAGGAAATAAGTAGTAGGGGTCTTATTTTTTTGGCTATTTATGCCTCCGTGAATGTTTATGGTGACATGTTCGTTATTGGCAATACGTAAACGTTGAAGCTTTAAATAATTCTGAATATAATCTAGTTCGTTACTCAATAACACAAAATCTTGATTGGTTTGATACAGCATATAGCGCAATAATTCCGAAAGTGTAATCACAGCTTCTGGTGCATCATTAGATTTTTTTGTGGTAAGCGAATAAATGCTATTTAAGGAGTTAAATAAAAAGTGAGGACTAATTTGATTTTTTAAAAAATGAAGTTCGGATGATGATTTTTGTGCTTCAATTTGTTTTTTTGTTATTTCGTTGCTACTCCATTCGGTATACATTCTTATTATGGTGCCAATAGCTAATATTAAAAAACTATTAATTGCTATCATGGCGCCTTTAAGTCCCCAAAAAAAATGTCTTGGTCTTGGGCCTCTATCTAGTTCAAGGTTTCTATCGAAAAGATTAAATGTTTTATTTACTTCAAAGCTTAATTCTTTAAACAAAAATGTGAAAAATGCAATAAACACAATAGCACAGAAAACATATAAGCCTGTTTTTTTTTGAAGTAGTAATTTGGGAACTAATATTAAATAGTTGAGATAAAATAAAATAATATTTATTACAAAAAGCGAACTATTACTAAAATTTATTAAATCTTGCCCTGGCCTGGCTTGAATTAAATGCATAAAAATAAAAATGGTCCATATAGAGATGTGGAGCATAATTTGTTTTCTGTTCTTTATTCCAAAAAAGGAAGACTGGGCCATGGTTTCCATTTAATTATTGCAGTTGAGGTTTACGTTTAATTGATTTAAGTTTTCTAGCGTTATCTGCGGGTTTTCTTTATTATATAGTTTTTGGCTAACCAAATGTGCTACTCGATCTGCATCTTTTGCAGTACAAAATGTTTTGTTTAGATTAATTGCGGGAATATAATTTTGCTTAATCAATAATTTTGCATTGTACTTTATTTGATATCCATAACCATTTTCAATACTAAAAACTTCAGTTTCGTATGGGTTTGATTTGTTAAACATATCCGAATTAGCAACATAAAAAGCACTAGCAGCGACCAAAATTACCATTAAAACTATTACTACTTTTCTTTTAAGCATTATTTATATTTTTTTAAAAGTAAAAAACCAAAGTGATTGCTACAAATTAATGCGCATAAACACTTTGGTTTTTAATTAAAGGATGAAATAGAATATGCTATTAATCTTCATCATCATAATCATCCTGAGGGAACACTTCGAATGTGTCATCTAAATATAAGGTACCTGTTTTTCCTAAAGTTACAAAAGCACGAGTTCCGGTAGAGAACGCTGTAGCATCTTGTCTTGCGGTAGCCTCTAAATTTGTTATTTCTTCCCAATCGTCATTAAATGGATCATATTCCCATATTGATGTCATACTACCACCGTAGTATCCTGTTGCGATATATCCTAACCCATTCATGCTAAAACCAACAGCATTAGATCTTACAACATTATAATCATCGTCATCATCCAAATCAGTTAAGCTCGTCCAAACTTCTGTTGTTGGATCAAAAACCCAGAAATCAGTTTTGTAAGAACCATTACTAATACCTGTACCTAAATATACTTTATCATCTATTGTAAAGGTTGTTGCGTCTCTTCTTTTGTCTCCTCCAAAGCCAACAAGTTCGCTCCAAGTATCATTTCCGGGTGTATATTTCCAGAAATCTTTTAAATCGTTATCACCATCGTAACCGGTACCTACATACCCAGTTCCGTTAACTCCAAAACTAACAGCAGCTCGCCTAACGCCTCCGCCAAAATCTGCTATTTGCGACCATGAGTTGGCTGCAACATCGTATTTCCAGAAATCACTTAATTCATCAACACCATCATAACCACTACCAATGTAACCATCTCCGCTAATATTCATTCCGGAAGCAGAACTTCTTTCTGTTCCTGGAAAATTTGCTTTTTGAGACCAGTAGTTCCCTTCAATATTAAATTGCCAAAAGTCACTTAAATAATCATCACCATCATAACCTGTACCCATGTACCCTAAATCGTCTATTACAAAACTAGCAGCATTACTTCTTGGTACGCCATCAAAAATAGAGCGTTCTATCCAGTTTCCTCTTTCATCGTCATCATCGTCGCTACTGCAACTTGCAAATAGACCTACAAAAACGCTTAAACCTAAAAGGATTTTTAATTTATTTCTCATAATTTGGTATCTCTTCTTTTATTAATCTTTCGCCAAAAGTATTTCTTACTAACGCGATATAAAAACATAATTGATATTCTAGCAATTAGTCTATACCAACACGGTTATTTTCTAGACCAACCGGTTTAATAAGTGTTGGTCTGGAAAATAACCGATTTGGCATATTAAAACATGCACTTTGTATAACATGTTTTATTTAATAGAAGTGTTTATTTAGGTTCGCATAAATTTTAATTTATATGAATATTAAACAGCTGTTTTCTGCTCTATTATTTTTCCTAAGTATAGGAGTTGTAATTTCTTGTGAAGAAGATGAAGATCTTGTTCCAGTAGGAGAAGATTGGATTAAGGTAGACACGAAAATCTATTTTATCGATTCTATGACGGTGGAGTCTTCAACCTTTAAATTCGATTCTATTTCAGTTTCAAATACCAGTCGCTTATTAGTTGGCTCTTATACAGACCCTGTTTTTGGGAAAGTAAAAGCTAAAAGTTTTATGCAATTGGCATATCCGTTTTCTAGTATTAGTGATGATGCTGTTTACGATTCTATTGCTTTAGTTTTAAATTATGATAATTACTATTATAATGATACTACACAAACGCAGAGTATTGAGGTGTTTAATGTTTTAGATGATATTAAAACGGATGATGGTTACTTTTATAATACAACAACTTTTGACGTAAGTGAAACATCAATAGGTTCCCGAACTTTTACACCTTACCCAACAAAAGAAGATTCTATTCATGTTAGAATTAGTGATGTTTTTGGTGAAGAATTGTATGAAAAAATTAGAGATAACGAGATTACTACAAGTGATGAGTTTTTAAATCAATACCAAGGGATTTTAGTAAGTCCGGATGAAAATAACACGAGTGTTTTAGGGTTTTCAACTACCAGCTCTTTGCGTTTATATTATTCGTATGATGATGAAACCGAAGCCGAAGAAAGTGAAATTATAGAATTTTCTTTAAATTCTACTAACAGTTTTCATAATATTGCTACCGATTATTCTGGTACTTATTTTGATACACTTGAAAGTGAAGAAACACAGATTGCAAGTACAGATACCGATGATAACGTTTTTACTCAATCTGGAACGGGGCTTGCTACTAGAATTGATATCCCTTTTGTTGAAAGAATAAATGATATTGCTGGAACCGGAAGTATTTTAGATGCTAATTTAAAAATATCTATTAAACAAAATTCATCTACAGAAAACCTTTTTACTAGAGATTCTTTAAGTGTGTATTTAATTGATAGGAAGGGAGATGTTTATGGTGTGCTTACAGATACTTCGAGCGAGACTGTTTATGCTGTTTTAGAAGATAGTGATGAAGAATTCGAAACCTTAACATATTCTATCCCTGTTACTTACTTTTTAAACTTAAAGTTAGATACAACTTATAAAGACAACTTGTATTTAGCCATATACGGACAAGACTTTAACCAATCTGTGGATCGCTATATTTTAAATGGAGAAGAAACTCCGAGCGATGATTTAAAGCTGAAACTAGAATTAACTTATGCTATTTATGAAGATTAAATATATAACACTTTATACCTTTTTGCTTATTGTTTCGAGCAAGGTTTACGCGCAATCAAATGCGTTGTCAAGTTCACCGTACTCATTATATGGTTTAGGTTTAACTAACGATATTGGTACAGGAAAAATAAACGGTTTAGGGAAATCTGGAATCGCTATACCATCTAGTACTTTTATAAATAATTCCAATCCAGCATCGTTTGGAGCAATACCTAAGAATTCTTTTTTTTACGATTTTGGTTTTAAAGGTGAAACAAATACTTCTGCGGAAGGGGGAAGCTCTAACTCTAATATTACGGCCAATTTTTCTAATATAGGGATTGCTTTTCCTATTAATGAAAAATCGGGTTTCGGAGTTACATTAATCCCATTTACCAGTGTGGGTTACACTATTTCTGGAATAGAAAGTTATATTGAAGGTAGTAGTGATTTATTTATCACAACTATTGACGGTGAAGGCGGAATCAATGATTTAAAAATAAATTATGGTTATGCTTTAACTAATAAATTTAGATTAGGATTAACGCTTTCTGCTCTTTTTGGTAAAATTACCGAAACAGAAACTAATTATATTCTTACCAATAGTATTAACTCTATTTTAATAGAGGAAGATAATCGTTATTCTGGAGTGCGTTTGGGTGCAGGGTTTCAATATGATATTACGAGCGATACCTCTATTGGTGGGATAATAAATTTACCAACTACTCTTGGAGGAGATGCAGAAGGAACTACTACTGTTAGTACCAGTTCTGTTTATGAAGTTATTGAAACAGATTCTGATCTTGATGATTTTAAGCTACCGTTGGAACTTGGGTTTGGTTTACAAACAAAAATTAAAGAGGCTTTTACAGTAAGTTTAGACTATAAGAAGAGTTTTTGGAATAATACCAATCAATCCGATCAAATAGGAACTTTTGTAGATCAGGATTTCTTTGGAGCAGGTTTGCAATTTAAAAGCAGGAGTAATCAATCGAAATTTTTTAATAGATTGGAATATCGCGCCGGATTTAATTATGATAACGGAAACATTGAGATTGATAATACTCGAATTAGTAATTCTGCTTTAAACTTCGGAATAGGAGTTCCTTTAAAACATAATTCGAGCTCTATGATAAATTTTAGTTACTCTTACGGTAATAAAGGCACAATTTCTAACGGTTTGATAAAGGAAAACTATCATTTGTTTTCAATAAATTTAAGCTTAGAAGGTATTTGGTTTCAAAAACGTAAAATTAATTAAGGTTTTAACGATAAGAGGAAGGCAGTAGCTGGGTTTAATTCAAATAAAAAGTTGCTTTAAGCTTATGCTTTTTATTTACATATACTAGCCATCGCACAAAAAAAACGCACAAAGACAACTCCTGTTTTTGTGCGTTTTTTTTTTATGTTAATGAAAAAAACTTCTTAGAAGTTAAATCCAAAACTTCCTGTAATTCCAAATTTTCTGGCATCAGGATAAGTGGTTTCATTTAAATAATTTCCTCTAAAGTTAAAGTCAATTCTAAATACTTTAAAAATATTTCCAATACCAAATCCATACTCGTAATATGGATTTTTGTTTGGTGCGCTTAGTGGTATACTGTTTGGTAATCCTGTGTTGTTTAAAGCTATATTCTCATCAGATAACCCGCCAATAACGCCACGAAAACTCACAATTTCTCTCAGATTTAATTTGCGTAAAAATGGAATCCTTGAAAATAGGCGTCCGTTAAAATTATGCTCTAAATGCACCGATGTATAAGTATCAGAAACAAACTCGTAATAATCAAGCTGAGAAAACGTATTGTATATTGAGAAATACGATTGATTTCCAGGAATAACACTTAACAAGCCTAATGGAACTTCGCCAAAGGTTTTACCTGCTTCTACGGTTGTTGTTAAGCGACCAAAACCTCCAATTTGCCAAGGCTGAATGTACGAGAATTGAAGTTTTGTATAATTAAAGTCACCATCAAGAATACCTTTGTCTCCACGTGATATTTGGGTGAATAAACGTGCGAAATCGTCGTTAGCATTTAAACGCTCAACGCCAAAACCTGTCATTTTACGTTTTGGAAAATATGATATCGATAAAGAAGATTCAAATTGTTTAATTTCCGATTCTAGTCCATCTGGAGTATTATAGTCTAAACTAAAGGTTGGCGATGCCGATTCTAACGTTCTGTAATTTCCACCTATTCTAAATATAACATTACGCCAAGGCTCAGCTTCAACAGCTAAACTAGTTAAGTTAATCGAGGTTAGCTTATCGTTTGTGCTAGTGCCCACTAAAGATGAAGATGCTAAACTTCGTCCTAAAACATCAGAACTTGTTGTTAAACTGGCTCCAATTTGCTCGACATCTCTTCTGTTTCCACCAGAAACAATTAATCGACTTTTTTTATCTATCAGCCATTTTCCAGATATGCCATATTTAAATTTATCATCTTTAAAGCCATAAGCCATAAAACCTTCTAAACGCCATAAATCATTTTTTCCAAAATAAGTTCTACCTCCAGCTCGCAAACGTAAACCTTCAACATCGTTAAAACCAAAGGTTGAAAATATAGGTCCATAATCTAGTGGTAGCGAATTAAATTCGATATACCCAGAGGTTAATATACTTCCTAAATTATAGAGACGCTTAAACTTTTTAACGGTTTTTAAAGTATCTAGCATTTTATAAACGCCTTGTTCATCTTTATTTAAGTTTTCTAATCTGTTTTCCGACCAAAAGGTGTCATCACGATCGTAGATGTCTTTGTCAAAATTATAAACTTCAACATCGTAGAATTTTTTATCCTTTTCAACATCAAACATATAATTATTGTACAAAGTAGTACGTTTGCCGTAAACACCTCGCGATTTTTCTTTTTTACTGAAAGAGAAATCACTCATCATATAATCACGTTTTACTAAAAATAGAGAGTCGTTTAATACTTCGAATTCTTGTTCAATATAAATATCTTTTACCCAGTTTATATTGGCGCTTTTTGAAGCTTGCATATTAATTTCTTTAATAGCATAGGTGCTGTCGGCAACCCAAAAATCACCTTTAAAAGTCAATTCATTTTTACGGCGTGGATAATAAATAATATTATAACACCATTTGTTGTCAATAAACGAGCTATCGGATAGCACATAGTTATAGGTGCTAATTCCTGTTTTAGATAGCGGACTTACAAAACTCTTGTCAAAGAATTTTAAGTAATTATCATACACGTTAAAATCGTTGTATAAATCATCAACAAAATCTATTATAATTTGGTTGTCGCTAAATCCAGAGTTTTTATTTCCTTTTAAATCGTTTTTTTCTTTGTTTATAATATTGTCGCCATAAACGGTAGATACGGCTTCGTTTATAAACATAGGTAAGTAGGTTTTACCAGTAACACTTGAGGTGTCCACTTGGTCAAAAACGAATTCCATACCTCTAAATAGTTTACTTTTTATAAGCGCACTATCAATGGTATTAATATCGAATTCTACTTTTTCGTATTTATCGTATTCGTATTGTTTAAATTGTTTTAGGCCGTTACTTCTCTTGTTTTCCCAAATTTTACGAAGTAAATCTATGGCAGGATTGTTTTTCTTAGATTGTTTACCTGTAACAATTAATACTTGGCCTAGGGCAGAGGCTTCTTCTTTTAGCGTAAAGTTTAAATTGTAATTAACCTTTTTATTTAAAGGGATATCTAAGGTTTCGTAGCCTATAAAAGATACAATTAGGTTACTCCAAGTTTCACCAGATTCTAGATAGAATTTTCCGTTTTCATCTGTTATTGTTCCTTGTGTAGATCCTTTAAACAAAACGTTTGCAAAAGATACGGGTTCCTTATATTCGTCAAAAATATAACCGCTTACTTTAGTTTGCGCTACAATTGAAGTTAATCCAAAAAAGAAAAATATGATAATTAATTTTATTTTCATTTGGGGTATTTAAATAATGTTTTCAAAAAAGAAGTAATGGTCTGTATATATTAACATTCCTTTCAAAAAATAATAATAGGTTATTATATTATACGAAAAAACTTCATCAACAATTATGCTAATGAAGTTTTAATAACGTAAAATATGCAGTTTTATTTGTATAATACTTTTTTTACTGCCTTGATAACCTCATCCTTATTAGGTAACCATTCTGCTAAAAGAACAGGAGAATAAGGTGCTGGCGTATCAGCAGTGTTAATTTTTATAATTGGAGCATCTAAATAATCGAATGCTTCGCTTTGCACTAAATAAGTGATTTCCGTAGCTACATTCCCAAAAGGCCAAGCTTCTTCTAAAATCACTAATCTGTTTGTTTTCTTAACAGAATCTACAATCGCTTTTCTATCCAACGGACGAACAGTACGTAAATCGATAATTTCACAAGAGATACCTTCTTTCTCTAACTCGTCTGCTGCTTTATAAGCTTCTTTAATAATTTTACCGAAAGATACGATAGTAACATCGGTACCTTCACGTTTAATATCTGCAACACCTATTGGAACAATGTATTCGCCTTCTGGAACTTCTCCTTTATCACCATACATTTGCTCACTTTCCATAAAAATAACAGGATCATCGTCGCGAATAGCTGCTTTTAAAAGTCCTTTTGCATCATAAGGGTTAGATGGTACAACAACTTTTAAACCTGGAGTGTTTGCAAACCAGTTTTCAAATGCTTGTGAGTGTGTTGCTCCTAATTGTCCCGCAGAACCTGTTGGTCCACGAAAAACAATAGGGCAATTAAATTGCCCACCAGACATTTGTCTGATTTTTGCTGCGTTATTTATAATTTGATCAATTCCAACTAAGGAGAAGTTGAATGTCATGTATTCCACAATTGGGCGGTTACCTGTCATGGTAGAACCAATGGCTATACCTGCAAAACCAAGCTCAGCAATTGGTGTATCAATAACACGTTTTGCTCCAAACTCATCTAGCATTCCTTTTGATGCTTTGTAAGCACCATTATATTCTGCTACTTCTTCTCCCATTAGGTAAATGCTTTCGTCACGACGCATTTCTTCGCTCATGGCTTCACAAATAGCTTCTCTAAATTGAATTGTCTTCATTCTATCTATTTTAAATCAAGTTGCTAAATTAAATATTTTCTACGAGAAAAATATTGTTTTTTACATTTTGATTTAGGTTAATTTTCGAGATATACCTAAGTAGACTGTTTTTTTGTCAAATTATTAGTGAAAAATCGATTTTAAAGCATACTTTCAAATTGTGCTTTAGTAAATATTGGGTCAAGTCAATTAAAAAGAAATTAAAATTTATTATGCATGCATAGTACTTTTGTGAAAAAATATAATTAACTTCGTAAATTCAAACAAACATATTCTTACTAAATAGCGATTATTATGAAAATATTAGTGTGCATTAGTCACGTTCCTGACACCACATCCAAGATTAATTTTACAGAAGATAATACTAAATTTGATGCCAATGGCGTGCAATTTGTGATAAATCCTTACGATGAATTTGGATTAACACGTGCCATGTGGTTTAAAGAAAAACAAGGTGCAAGTATAGATGTTATAAATGTTGGAGGTCCTGAAACCGAACCTACGTTACGTAAAGCCTTAGCTATTGGAGCAGATGCTGCAATACGAGTTAATACGGTTGCAACCGATGCTTTTTCTGTGGCTAAACAAATTGCTAATGTTTTTAGTAATGGTGGTTACGATTTAGTAATGGCTGGTCGTGAATCTATTGATTATAATGGAGGAATGGTTCCAGGTATGATTGCTGGGTTAACCAATGCAAATTTTGTTAATAGCTGTATTAGTCTTGAAATAGACGGTGCAAATGCTACAGCGATAAGAGAAATTGATGGCGGTAAAGAAACAGTTTCTACTTCACTACCATTAGTAATTGGTGGACAAAAAGGACTGGTGGAAGAAAGCGATTTGCGTATCCCGAATATGCGTGGTATCATGATGGCGCGTAAAAAACCTTTAACAGTTGTAGAGCCTGTAAATGCGTCTCCTGAAACAATTTCTGTTTCTTTTGAAAAACCCGCTCCAAAAGGTGCCGTTACTTTGGTTTCTCCAGATAATTTAGACGAATTAATTAATTTACTTCATAATGAAGCTAAAGTAATTTAGTTGGAAATTAAATTATCCCAAACTTTGTTTGGAATCTTTTTAACGTAAAGTAAAAATTTAAAAAAAAATTATGTCAGTTTTAGTATATACAGAATCAGAACAAGGTCACTTTAAAAAAGCAGCATTAGAAGTTGCTTCTTACGCAAAAGCCGTTGCCGACCAATTAGGCACAACAGTTACAGCCGTTAGTGTAAACGCTACCGACACATCCGTTTTAGGTAATTACGGAGTAGATAAAGTGTTACATGTTGCTAGTGATCAATTAAATAGTTTTAACGCTAGTGCTTATGCAAGTGTTATTAAGCAAGCTGTCGAAAACGAAAACGCAAAAGTAATTATTGTTAGTTCTAGTGCAGATAGTAAATATTTGGCACCACTTTTAGCAGTGGGTTTAAATGCAGGTTATGCTTCTAATGTAGTGGCAGCACCATCAGGCACGAGTCCTTTTACGGTAAAACGTCCGGCGTTTACAAATAAAGCTTTCGAAAATATTCAAATTAATACCGAAGTAAAAATTATTGGAGTTTCTAATAATGCTTTCGGATTAGTTGAAACTAGTGGTAGCGCTTCCGCGGAAGATTTTTCGCCTACCATTCCAGGATTTGCTGTAAAAGTTGAGTCTGTAGATAAAGCCACAGATAAAGTAACCATTGCCGATGCTGAAATTGTAGTATCTGGTGGTCGTGGATTGAAAGGTCCTGAAAATTGGGGGATGATAGAAGAATTGGCAGAAGTTTTAGGCGCAGCAACAGCTTGCTCTAAACCAGTGTCAGATTTAGGATGGAGACCACACGGCGAGCATGTAGGGCAAACAGGAAAACCTGTGGCATCTAACTTATATATTGCCATCGGTATTTCTGGAGCGATACAACATTTAGCTGGTATTAACGCTTCTAAAGTAAAAGTTGTAGTTAATACCGACCCGGAAGCACCGTTTTTTAAAGCAGCCGATTACGGTGTAGTTGGAGATGCTTTTCAGGTTATTCCGGAGCTAATCACGAAATTAAAAGCTTTTAAAGCGCAACAATAAATTATTTTTTTTAAATTGTAATGTTATTCAGAACTGATTAAATTAGAATTTATCCATCATGCAGTTGGTAAAGTCCTAATTTAAACAGTTCTTTGCGTTTTTATTAATTATGAGTTTAGTAAGATTAAACATAAAGGGGATTTCCTATAGTCAAACCCAAAATGGTGCGTATGCATTAATTTTAAATGAGGTAGATGGTGATCGTAAACTCCCTATAGTCATTGGTGCTTTCGAGGCGCAATCTATTGCTATTGCTTTAGAGAAAGAAATTAGTCCTCCAAGACCTTTAACCCATGATTTATTTAAAAATTTTGCAGACCGTTTTGATATTGTTGTAAAGCAGGTTATCATCCACAAGTTGGTTGATGGTGTTTTTTATTCAAGTTTAATTTGCGAACGCGATAAAATTGAAGAAATTATAGATGCTCGAACTAGTGATGCTATTGCTTTAGCCCTTCGCTTTCAGGCACCTATTTTTACCTTTAAAAACATTCTTGATAAAGCTGGTATTTACTTAAAAGTGAATCCGAAAAAAGAGGATGAAGAAACCGAAGACAGTATTTTAATGGATGAGTTGGTGGCAAATGAGTTAGAGCCTCAAGAGTCTGGTGAAAATTATAAAGCCAAATCACTCGAAGAACTTAACAATTTGTTAGAAGAAGCGGTTTCTAATGAAGATTACGAAAAGGCCGCACATATTCGTGACGAAATTTCCAAAAGAGAATAATTCCACATCAAAGTTTTTTATATGAAAAAGTTGTTTTTGATTACTGTTGCTTTTTTTCTGTTTCTTACAACAACAATAGCAGCACAGAATGTAAACGAAACAATAACTACAGAGGTTACTCAAACTATAGAAAAAGTTGGCGGTACCTCTAAAGATTCCTTAGAGGTTATTACGGCAGAGCTGAAGGTAGTAGAACAAATTACCGAACCTGCGGTTACCAAACCACAAGAATCATCTACCTCAATCATAATCCCTAGTGAAGGATTTACAATCACTAGTTTATGGCGAGGTGTTTTAGGTATGGTTACTTTAATTTTTGTAGCCTTTCTTTTTAGTAGTAACCGAAAAGCTATCGATTGGAAAATTGTTGTTATTGGTTTAGCCTTTCAACTTTTAATTGCTATTGGTGTTTTAAAAGTAGAATTTATAAAAACAATCTTTGAATTTATAGGTAGCTTATTTGTTAATGTACTAGATTTCACAAGGGCAGGAAGTAAATTTCTTTTCGAAGGCTTGGTAGTCGATATGGATACTTTTGGGTTCATATTCGCGTTTCAAGTCCTTCCAACTATCATATTCTTTTCTGCATTAACATCTGTCTTATTTTATTTAGGCATTATTCAAAGAGTTGTAAAAGCTATGGCTTGGCTGCTTTCAAAAACCTTAAAAATATCTGGAGCCGAAAGTTTAAGTGTTGCTGGAAATATCTTTTTAGGTCAAACTGAAGCACCGCTTTTAATAAAGGCGTATTTGGAGAAAATGAATAAATCTGAAATGCTATTGGTTATGATTGGTGGTATGGCAACCGTTGCAGGTGCTGTATTAGCGGCATACATTGGTTTTTTAGGTGGAGATGATCCTGAATTAAGATTGTTTTATGCAAAACACTTGTTGGCTGCGTCTGTTATGGCGGCGCCAGGAGCTATTGTTATTTCAAAAATATTATACCCGCAAACGGAAGATGTAAATACCGATGTTTCTGTTTCTCAAGAAAAAATAGGATCTAACTTTTTAGATGCCATTGCAAACGGAACTACCGAAGGTTTAAAGCTAGCAGTTAATGTTGGTGCCATGTTGCTCGTGTTTGTGGCATTTATAGCTATGTTTAATGGTATTCTTGGCTGGGTTGGAGATGTAACATCTGTAAACGGTTGGATTGCTAGTAATACATCATACACTAAATTATCTATTGAACTTATTTTAGGTTATGCTTTTGCGCCGCTTATGTGGCTTATTGGAGTAGCTAAAGAAGATATGGCTTTAATGGGGCAGCTATTAGGTATTAAATTGGCCGCAAGTGAATTTATTGGGTATATTCAATTAAGAGAATTAAAAGATGTAGCAAGCGCAACACATTTAAGTTACGAGAAATCAATAATTATGGCTACCTATATGCTTTGTGGTTTTGCTAACTTTGCATCTATTGGAATTCAAATTGGAGGTATTGGATCTCTAGCTCCTGGGCAACGTAAAACCTTATCTAAATTTGGGATAAAGGCTCTAATTGGCGGTACTATTGCGTCATTAATTTCTGCAACGATTGCTGGAATGATTATTGGATAAAAAATTCCTACCCAGATAATAATTTTAGAATACATCTTAATATTTTACCGTAGTATTAAATAAACAATTGTTTTTACTAATTTTGTCACTAACTATATTATAGTTATTTCATGGTAATAAACAATCACTAAATAATAGAACCCTGTTTCCGCAGGAGCGAAAATTATGAAACAATATCACGACTTAGTAAAACACGTTTTAGAAAACGGAAACGAAAAAGGAGACCGTACTGGTACTGGTACAAAAAGTGTTTTTGGTTATCAAATGCGTTTCGATTTAAGCGAAGGTTTTCCAATGGTGACAACCAAAAAACTTCACCTTAAATCTATCATTTACGAACTGCTTTGGTTTTTAAAAGGAGATACTAATACTAAGTATTTAAACGAAAACGGTGTTCGTATTTGGAACGAATGGGCAGATGAAAATGGCGATCTTGGTCCTGTTTACGGATATCAATGGCGCAATTGGAATGGCGATGAAATAGATCAAATTAAGGAAGTTATTCATAGCTTAAAGACTAATCCAAATAGCCGAAGAATGCTCGTCTCTGCATGGAATCCTTCGGTTTTACCAGATAATTCTAAATCGTTCAGTGAAAATGTAGCTAACGGAAAAGCTGCGCTTCCTCCATGTCATGCATTTTTTCAGTTTTATGTAGCTAATGGTAAATTATCATGTCAGCTTTATCAACGTAGTGCCGATATCTTTTTAGGAGTGCCATTCAATATTGCTTCCTATGCATTATTCACCATGATGATGGCTCAGGTTTGTGGTTACGAGGCTGGTGAATTTATACATACCTTTGGAGATGCACATATATACAGTAACCATTACGAGCAATTAGAATTGCAATTATCTAGAGATATTCGTCCGTTGCCAAAAATGAAAATGAATCCAGAAATTAAAGATATTTTCGATTTCGGTTTTAGTGATTTTACTTTAGAGGATTACAATCCGCATCCACATATTAAAGGGAAAGTTGCTATTTAAAATATAAAGTACATAAAAAAGGGCTTCTAAAATTTTAGAAGCCCTTTTTTATAAAATATAGTTATGTAATTATACACTAACTACACTATTCTCAGCAGAAGCAAAATCACTCCAAACATAAGAATCGGCAGCAGTATCATTAACGTAAGCTCCGTCAACTAGGTATTTAAATTCGTAAGAATTTTCAGCATCTAAATCAACAGTACCTTTAAATGTTCCGTTTTTTAATTTTTTTAGCGGTGTTGCTTTTTCATTCCATTCATTAAAGCTTCCAACAATAGAAACTTTTTTTGCTGCCTCAGCTTCTAAAGTAAAAGTTACTTTACAAACAGGTTTGCTTTTTAAATATTGTTTTTTAATAGCCATAGTAAAAAATGTTGTTTATGTTACAAATTTATAAAAGTTTATTAAATGCATTATCATTTAGAAGCCTTAACATCAAAAAATTATCAATTTATTAATATGCATTCCCATTAATTCACGGTAAATAATAAAATCAGCAAAATTTTTATAAAATCAGCAATGAAAAAAACGCCTTTTTGCTTGATTTTCAAATAGTTTTGAGAGTTTAAGTCTTAGTGTTTCTCTAAAATACAACAAATTAAATAAACTTCGGCATATCATTAAAAAGTTATAACTTTACATCTATTATTTTTATATTATGTTCGGAAAAAAAAGACCCACTCCACAAATAGATAAAGACCAATTAGAGCTTATAGAAAATGCTCAAAAACGCATTAAGCAAAAGAAAGGATTATATATTCATTTTGTTATATTTTTGCTTGGCGCAGTTTTTTTAATAATCGCTAATACCGTTTTAGGTATTGGTAAAGACATTACTTTTTTTGGAAAAGAATGGTTTTTGTATGCTATTTTGGCTTGGTCATTTTTCTTTTTATACCATTTATTAAATGTGTTTATTACGCATCAATTTATGGGTAAAGCATGGGAGAAACAACAATTAGAAAAACTAGTAGCCAAACAACAAGCTCGTATTGAAACTCTAAAGACCACTTTAGCTAAAGAAGAAAAGCATATTGTTAAAAGTGAAGTCTTTAAGAGTGAGCAAAATGCAATAGAACCGTTAAGTTCTAATAAACAGGAACTCACTATTATTGTCGCTGCAGCGGAAAACGATGCGATAGGGAAAGGTAATAAGCTAATATGGCATTTAAGCGACGATTTAAAACGATTTAAAAGCTTAACGAACAATCACCATATTATTATGGGGCGTAAAACGTTTGAAAGCTTCCCAAAGCCTTTGCCAAACCGTACACATGTTGTAATTACGCGCCAAAGTGATTATAAAGCACCTGAGGGCGTTATTCTAGTAAATAGCTTAGAAGAAGCTGTTATAGCTTGTAAAAGCGATTTACAACCTTACATTATAGGTGGTGGTGAAATTTATAGACAAGCACTGGCTATAGCAGATAAAATTGAGATTACAAGAGTGCATGAAAGTTTTGAGGCCGATACGTACTTCCCGAAAATTGATATGTCGATTTGGAAAGAAACGGCACATAAGTTTCATAGTAAAGATGGAAAGCATGATTACGAATTTACTTTTCAGACTTACGAAAGAAAATAATCAGTATATTTTCTCATTTAATTTCTATACAGAATTTCAATATTTATGGTAAAAGAACTTCAACTTCGTATTTCATTAAAAGAAGAAGAACGCAGTGATATTCTCGTTTTAAAGTCTGCTTTAAAATTAGATATTGATCGTGAAGATATTACGGGCGTAAAAGTTTTACGAAAATCTATAGATGCTAGAAAACCTAAAATAATTCTCAACTATAAAGTAGCTGTTTATATTCGCGAAGCTTTACCGGAAAAATCCGATTATATTTTCGATTACAAAGATGTTTCAAAAGCTAAGCCCATTCATATTATTGGTTTCGGACCTGCAGGCATGTATGCGGCGTTGCGTTGTATAGAACTAGGTTTTAAACCTATTGTTTTAGAACGTGGAAAAAATGTTAAAGATCGTCGTCGTGATTTAAAAGCTATAAACCAAGATCATTTTGTAAACGAAGATTCTAACTATTGTTTTGGAGAAGGTGGAGCAGGAACTTATAGTGATGGAAAACTTTACACACGAAGTTTAAAACGTGGTGATGTACGCCGTATTTTTGAAAATTTAGTTTTTCATGGAGCAACCGATCAAATTTTAGTTGATGCACATCCACATATAGGAACAAATAAACTTCCAAAAGTGGTACAGAATATTCGTGAAACCATTTTAAATTATGGTGGAGAAGTGCATTTTGAAACACGAGTTACCGATTTCATTATAAAAGATAATAGCATCAAAGCTATTCAACTTCTTAATAAAGAAGAAATCCCAGTAGATCAAGTTATCTTAGCAACTGGTCATTCTGCAAGAGACATCTTTTATTTACTTCATAAAAAAGAAATAGCCTTAGAAGCAAAATCATTTGCAATGGGTGTTCGTGTTGAGCACCCGCAACATATTATCGATTCTATTCAATACCATTGTTCTGGAGATCGTCACGAGCTTTTGCCTGCCGCATCTTACGGGTTAGTACAACAAGTTAACGAACGTGGTGTTTATTCATTTTGTATGTGTCCAGGCGGATTTATTGTTCCGGCAGCGACTGCAAATGGTGAAGTTGTAGTAAATGGTATGTCGCCGTCGAAGCGGAATAATTTATTTGCCAATTCGGGTATTGTGGTTGAAATTGATGTGAACAAAGATTTACCTAAATACGAGCAATTCGGCCCATTAAAAGGTTTAGAATATCAAAAGAATTTAGAGCGATTAGCTTTTACCGCAGGCGGAAGAAGTCAAGTAGCTCCAGCCCAGAGATTAACCGATTTTGTAAAAGGTAATCTATCGTCAAGTTTAAATCCAACTTCATACCAACCGGGATTAAATTCAGCGCCATTACATTCGCTTTTACCAAAATTTATAGGAAGCAGATTAAGAAAAGGGTTTGAAGCTTTCGGACAAAAAATGAAAGGGTATTACACCGAGGAGGCTAATGTTGTTGGTGTGGAATCTAGAACATCGTCTCCAGTTTCTATTCCTCGAAAAGAAAATTTGGCGCACCCTCAAATTTCTAATTTATTTCCTTGTGGTGAAGGTGGTGGTTATGCAGGCGGTATTGTTTCGGCTGCTATGGATGGTGAGCGTTGTGCAGAAGCGGCAACGGAAAACTTATAGTCTCCAGGATCTTTATACTTCATTTTTATGACTGAAAAAGAAAAAATGATTGCGGGAAATCTATTCAATACCGAAGATGAAACGCTTATTTAAGAACGTTTCGAAACCCGAATTCATTTAGATAAAATAAACACACTTAGTGTTACAGAGAAAATAGAATATGAAGCTGTTTTTAAAGTGTTGATGCCTAATGCAGGAGAAAAACTTTATATAAAAACGCTTTTTATTGCGATTATGGTTACAACATAAAAACAGGTAATAACATTTGGATTGGTTGAAATATTACTATTTGTCTAGGTGTCGTTATTGGATATAATTTAGTGTTTGGTGTAGGTTCGGTGGTTACTAGAATTTTTTTAGATGATGTTTTTATTGCAGGAAATCCGGCTAAAATGATTAAATCCATAGATAATAGTTAATAATTGTTATTTTTGCAGCACTAAAAATAGATCAACTTATGAACGCATATATTTTTCCAGGCCAAGGCGCACAATTTTCAGGAATGGGTTTAGACCTTTATGAAAACTCTCCTTTAGCACAAAGTTTATTCGAAAAAGCTAACGATATATTAGGTTTTCACATTACCGACATTATGTTTGAAGGTTCTGCGGAAGACTTAAAACAAACCAAAGTTACACAACCAGCTATATTTTTACACTCGGTAATTTTAGCGAAAACTTTAGGCGAAAGTTTTAAACCAGATATGGTAGCAGGACATTCTTTAGGTGAATTTTCAGCATTAGTTGCCAATGGAGCATTAACTTTTGAAGACGGTTTAAAACTGGTTTCTCAACGTGCTATTGCGATGCAAAAAGCTTGCGAGTTAAAGCCAAGTACTATGGCTGCAGTTTTAGGTTTAGAAGATGCTGTAGTAGAAAAAATATGTAAAACCATAGAAGGTGTTGTTGTTCCTGCAAATTATAACTGTCCAGGTCAATTAGTGATTTCGGGAGAAATTGAAGCTATAAATAAAGCTTGTGAGGCTTTGAAAGAAGCTGGAGCACGTCGTGCTTTAGTATTACCTGTTGGTGGTGCATTCCACTCACCAATGATGGAGCCTGCTCGAGAAGAATTAGCGGCAGCTATTGAAAACACAAAATTTAGTAAACCAAATTGTCCAATTTATCAAAACGTAACGGCAAGTGCGGTTACCGATGAATCGGAAATAAAAGCGAATCTAATTTTGCAACTTACTGCGCCTGTACGTTGGACGCAATCTGTACAACAAATGATAAACGATGGTGCTACTTTATTTACTGAAGTAGGTCCCGGTAAAGTTTTACAAGGTTTAGTTAAAAAAATTAATAGAGCTTCGGAAACGGCTTCTGCAACGTTAGATACAAATAAGTAAATGAAAATTACAAAACGCTCGATTTACATTATTTTAGTTATTGTTTTAACTATTGCTGTTGATCAAATTTCTAAAATATTAGTTCGAAATAATATTGTTGGACGCACAGATCTTCATCCTGGAGAACGTATTTCGCTAATTGGGGATGCTTTTATTTTAATGAATGTTGAAAACACAGGTGCTTTTTTAGGTATGGGAAGCGATCTAAACCCAACACTTAGAATTATTTTATTATTAATTCTGCCTATTATTGTTTTAGCTTTTGTTTTGCGTCATATTTTAAAAGATACAAGCTTAGATAATTTATCTCTTTTTGCTTTTGCTAGTATTATTGGTGGTGGTATTGCTAATGTTTACGACCGTGTAGTTTATGGTTCTGTAACCGATTTTTTCTTTATTGATTTAGGAGGTGTTTTTAGAACAGGTATTTTTAATATGGCCGATTTATCGGTAACAACCGGAATGATTATTTTGGTGATTATGAGTTTTAAGAAGAAGAAAAAAGAAGCTTAAAAATAGTGATATCTTAATCAAATAAAAAAACCAACTAAAATATTTAGTTGGTTTTTTTATTTATAATTTTAAAAAAGCTTAGTTCTATTTTTTGGATTTAAACCTATCAAACTCCGATTTTGAATCTGTTTTAGGAAAGCTATTGTTATTCATATCGGTATCTGCAAGCTCAAAATTAGGATCCAAATTCACCTTAACAACTTCTTTACTTTTTATAAAGGTTTTCTTGATTTCATATTCGTTTCTTCTCCATATTTGAGCCGGAATTCTATCAATTTCCGAAGAACCATCAGAATAAATCCATTCAACAATAACGGGCATTACTAAACCTCCAATGTTTTTAACTGTAATTTCATAAATGTTTTTTCCAGAAAGCTGTTTGCGCATTTCAGATTCATCTAAACGTGAAGTAAATTGTCCGTAATCTTTATCGGGAGTCGAAATCATATTAATAATTTCTGGCCCATTCGAGAAATCTTTAGCTGTTGTTTCTCCATGAGGACCACTCATTTCTATCTTGGCATTCAAGGTTGTGTTTTTGCCTTCTAAATTGGAGTTTTCCTCATGTACTTTAAACCATTTTATATTGCTTAATTCTAAATCAACATAATCTGTTGTAAAAAACCAACCTTTGTAAAACCAGTCTAAATCGGTTGCTGTAGCATCTTCTAAGGTTCTAAATAAATCTGCTGGATTTGGGTGTTTGTATTTCCATCGGTTGGCATATTCTCTAAAAGCTTCATCAAATAAGTCTTTACCTATAATTGAATTACGCAGCATTTGTAAGCCAACGGTTGGTTTAATATAAAAATTAGCTCCAAATTGATTGAATAATTCATTATCCGATGTTGTCATTATTGGGCGTAAAATGTTTTTGTCGCCAGTCATAAACGGGACAATTTTTTTAGGTGTAACGTGGCTGTAATTTGGGTAACGTTCTTTTAATGTGCGTTGGTGTAAAAAAGTATTTAATCCTTCGTCCATCCACATCCATTTACGTTCGTCGGAACTTACAATCATTGGGAACCAGTTGTGTCCTACTTCATGGATGATGGTGCCAATCATACCTGCTTTAGCTTTTTCGCTTATTTTGCCATTTTTTGGGCGGCCACCATTAAAACTAATCATTGGGAATTCCATGCCAATATTAGACGTGTTAACGGAAATAGCAACGGGGTAAGGGTAGTCGAAAGTTGCGTTTGAATATACTTCAAGTGCATTTTTAATGGCTCTTGTAGATTCTTCCTGCCAAACGGGTAAACCTTCTTTTGGATAAAACGACATAGCTATTACTGTATTAGTTGGTAATTTTACAGCTTGAGCATCCCACATAAATTTTCTAGATGATGCAAATGCAAAATCCCGAACATTTTTTGCGTTAAATTTCCATGTTTTTTTATTGGTGGATTTATTCTTTTTGTTGAGGTCAGCTTCTTCTTTAGTAATTATCATTATCGGTTTTTCGAAACTGGTTTTAGCGTCCTTCAAGCGTTTAAGCTGTGTTTTTGTAAGTACGGATTCACTATTTTCTAATGTGCCAGTTGCAGCAATTATATGATCTGCAGGAACGGTAATCTCAACATCGTAATCTCCAAATTCTAAGGCAAACTCGCCAAGCTTTTGAAATTGTTGGTTTTGCCAACCTTCAGTATCGCTGTATACGGCCATTCTAGGAAACCAATGAGCAATTAAATACGCACTGTTGTCATCTTCAGGGAAATACTCATAACCTTCTCTAGATAGTGTGTACATGCTTCTATCTGTTATTGGGTAAGACCATGCGATAGAAAAACTAATTTGTTCACCAGATTTTAGAGGTTCATTCAATTTAACCTTCATCATGGTGTTATTTATCATGATTTTTAGGTTTTGGTTATTAGCGTCTTTTATCTGCTTTATAGAGTAACCCGCAGGAAAGTCAATAGTTCGGGTAAGAAATTGCATTTTTCTAGTAGTAATAAAATCTTTAATCTCATTATTGATACTACCAAAATCTTCATTCTCTTTTTTGTTTACATTTTGTTCTAACTGAAGCCATAAATAGGTTAACTCATCTGGAGAATTATTAAAATATGTTATAGTTTCTTCTCCTGTAAGGGTGTTAGTTTTTTCATCTATTGTTGCTTTTATTTTATAGTTAGCGCGCTGTTGCCAATAATCTTTACCGGGAGCACCACTTGCTGTGCGGTAAGTATTTGGTGCAGCAATTAAATTATCAATAGGTTCAAATTTACCTTGCCAAGGTTTAGTTTGTGCATTTAAACTAAAGTTAAGTAGAAAAGTGAAAATTATAATAGGGAGTAATCGCATATCGTGATGGTTATATATTGATATTTTAAAAAATACAAGATACTAATTATAGATAAGCTTTATAATTAATGTAAGACTTTTGTAAAAACAGATCTTTTTTTGGTAAGAAAAAAACATGAAATTATAGAAGAATTATCTTTTAAATCATGAATTAGGATAAGGTGAAATTTGGATTAAGCTTACTGTTTTGTATTAAAACTAGTTATTTTATCTTGTTTACTGCTTTCGTGTTCAGTACATTTGTATTCTGATATAGAAATAAAATCCTTTCTTAAAAGGATAAATATAAAATAAGATTTAATATGAGTAAAAAGCAAGCACAACCCTTAACTTTTGATGTTTTAATTGAAATACCAAAAGGAAGTAGAAATAAATACGAATACGATTTTACATTACACAAAATCCGTTTTGACCGTATGTTATTTTCTTCAATGATGTATCCTGGTGATTATGGGTTTATTCCCGAAACATTAGCGTTAGATAAAGATCCTTTAGATGTATTAGTTTTAGGTCATCAACCTACATTCCCAATGGTTGTAATGGAAGTTCGCCCAATTGGTGTTTTTTATATGACTGATGAAAAAGGTCCGGATGAAAAAATTATTTGCGTACCAGTATCAGATCCTATTTGGAGTAATAAAATGGATATTGCTGATTTAAACCCACACAGATTAAAAGAAATAGAACATTTCTTTCAAGTATATAAAGATTTAGAGAAGAAAAAAGTTGATACAGGCGGTTGGGGAAATGCAGAGGAAGCTGTGAAAATTTATCATGAATGTGTAGATCGTTATGATAAAAGCGAGCACAAGAAAAAACGTACTTTTACTATCTAATTAGTAGATTCTTAAAATATCGTATAATAAATGAGTCATCTTTAACTAAAGGTGGCTTTTTTTATTAATTATATTTCCTTATTTTTAGCTTTGGAAAAAATTAACTAACCCAAAACCATCTAACTAATATGGAATTAATAATAAAATTTTTACCTCTTTTCGGAATTGGAGCATTATTGTTCGTCTTTATAAAAAGTGCTTGGGTTACTAAGCAAGATCAAGGCGATGAAAAAATGATTAGAATAGCCAAGAATATTGCCGATGGAGCGATGTCTTTTCTTAAAGCAGAATACAAAATCTTATCAATTTTTGTGGTAGCTGTAGCTATCTTATTATATTTTAAAGGAGATGCCGAAATGGGCTCTCATGGTATGGTAGCCGTATCTTTTATTGTTGGCGCTATTTGTTCAGCATTAGCTGGATTTATTGGTATGAAGGTAGCCACGAAAGCTAATGTTAGAACTACAAACGCTGCGCGTACTTCTTTAGGGAAAGCCTTAGAAGTTGCTTTTGCAGGTGGTGCCGTTATGGGGCTTGGTGTTGTAGGTTTAGGTATTTTAGGATTAAGCGGATTATTTATGCTTTATCAAAACATGTGGTCTGGTCCAGAGAATTTATCTTTAGTACTTAATGTGCTTTCTGGTTTTTCTCTTGGAGCATCATCTATTGCCTTATTTGCCCGTGTTGGTGGAGGTATTTATACCAAAGCTGCCGATGTTGGAGCCGATTTGGTTGGTAAGGTTGAAGCAGGAATTCCTGAAGACCATCCTTTAAACCCTGCAACTATTGCTGATAATGTTGGTGATAATGTTGGAGATGTCGCTGGTATGGGAGCCGATTTATTCGAGTCTTACGTTGGTTCTATTATAGGTACCATGGTTTTAGGAGCTTTTATTTTAACTCCAGATTTCAATGGTTTAGGAGCTGTGTATCTTCCTTTAGTTCTGGGAGCTGTTGGAATTGTAATGTCTATACTAGGCACATTTTTTGTAAAAGTAAAAGATGGAGGGAATCCACAAACAGCATTAAATATAGGTGAGTTTGGCTCAGCCGGATTAATGGTTGTGGCTTCTTATTTTATTATTAAAGCATTAATTCCAGAATCTGTTGAAGGATTACCTTTTGGTGCTATGGGTGTGTTTTGGGCAACTATAGCAGGCTTGGTTGCAGGTTTAGGTGTTGGTAAAATAACAGAATATTATACGGCTACAGGTAAAAAACCCGTTATGTCTATTGTCGAGCAGTCGGAAACAGGCGCTGCTACAAATATTATAGCAGGCTTAGGTGTAGGTATGATGTCTACAATGATTCCTATTTTATTAATTGCTGCAGCAATTATGGTGTCTCATTATTTTGCTGGATTATATGGTATTGCTATTGCAGCCGTTGGTATGCTAGCTAATACAGGGATTCAGTTAGCAGTTGATGCGTATGGACCAATTTGTGACAATGCTGGTGGAATTGCAGAAATGGCAGAATTGCCAAAAGAAGTACGTGAGCGTACGGATAAATTAGATGCTGTTGGTAATACAACTGCAGCAGTTGGTAAAGGATTTGCTATTGCTTCGGCAGCGTTAACGGCATTAGCCTTATTTGCTGCTTTTATGAAAACAGCTGGCGTAACCGCAATTGATGTATCTCAACCACAGATTATGGCTGGTTTATTAGTAGGAGGTATGTTACCATTTGTTTTTTCTGCATTATCAATGAATGCGGTAGGGCGTGCTGCTATGGCAATGATAGAAGAAGTACGAAGACAATTTAGAGATATACCTCAATTAAAAGCAGCTTTGGCTGTAATGCGTAAATACGATTCGGATATGTCTAAAGCGACTAAAGAAGATCGTGCTATTTTTGATGCGGCCGATGGTTATGCTGAATACGATAAATGTGTTGATATTTCTACAAAAGCATCTATTAGAGAAATGGTATTGCCAGGGTTATTGGCGATTGCTGTACCTGTTGCGGTTGGTTTTATTGGTGGTGCCGAAATGTTAGGTGGGCTTTTAGCTGGAGTAACAACTTGTGGTGTTCTTATGGCTATCTTTCAGTCTAATGCTGGTGGTGCTTGGGATAATGCTAAGAAAACTATTGAAGAACAAGGTAGAAAAGGAACCGATGCTCATAAAGCAGCCGTTGTAGGAGATACGGTTGGAGATCCATTTAAAGATACGTCTGGTCCTTCATTAAATATTCTATTGAAATTAATGTCGGTTGTGGCTTTGGTTATCGCTCCAAGTATTGCAATATCTTCCAATGATGTTGCTGCTTATGTTAATAAAACGGATGGTATAGAGCAAGTTGAAGTTAAAAAAGAAGTAAATGTTCAAATACATAAAAATGACGATGGCACTGTAAAAGCCATTGTGAAAACGGTAATGACAAAAAATGGAGAAGGTTCTACAACCTATGAGAATTTTGAAGGTACAGAAGCTGAGGTAAAGAAAAATCTTGCGGCTTTAAATGAAGATGGTAAAGATGTAATTATCGAAATACAAAATGATATGAATAAAGTTGAAGAAGATGTTTTAAATTAGATTAGACTTCTTTTTTTAGTAATTTTTAAAAACCACGTGTAAGCGTGGTTTTTTGTATTTTTGTAATCTGTATGTTCAAAAAAGATCCCGTTCAAATTATAGCATTTAAAACTTATGGCACTGGCAGCCGTGTGTATTTACGTGGTCGAGCTATAGAAGATGAAAGTATTGATTTGGAGCAAAAAAGTGTTTTAAAACTACTCATTAATGCATGGAAACGTTTTGAAACAGATGAAATAAAACATGCTGAACTAGTTGTTAAACTTGGCGTTGATAGCTTATTTTACACTAAAACAGACGAAAGAGGTTATTTTCTATTAGATGAAACGGTTGATGATATTTGTAAGTATCAAGATGATGAAGGTTGGGTTCGATTTGAATTTTCTTTTAAAAATAAACTTGTAAAACGAGAAATTCAGTTTGAGAATAAGTTTTCTGCACATATGCTTATTCCTTCTGGTAGTACGCGGTTTGGTGTTATAAGCGATATTGATGATACTATTTTGCATACCGGTATTGTTTCTATGTTTAAATGGCGAGTGCTTTTTAACACGTTTTTAAAGTCGGCAGGAAAACGATTGCCTTTAGAAGGTGCTGCAGAATTTTATAAGTTATTACATAAAGGAAAGGCGGGACATGAAGCTAATCCTATTTTTTACGTAAGCCATAGTCCTTGGAATCTTTATAGATATTTGGATTATTTTTTAAAGCAAAATAAATTTCCTGCTGGTCCTATAATTTTAAGGAAATTTCCGAGTGTTTTTAAACGAAAATCTAAAGATGAAAAGCCAGAAAAACAAAGGGAAATCATAAATTTATTAAAGTCCTATCCCGATTTAAAATTTATTTTAATTGGTGATTGCGGTGAACACGATCCTGATATCTATATTGAAATTACTCAGGTTTTTCCCGATAGAATTTCAGCCATTTATTTACGCAGTGTAAAGCATAAAAAGAAAATGCTTCGTGTTTCTGGATTGTTCAAGGATTACAAAACTACACCTGTTTTATTGGTTGAAACTAGCGAACAAGCTATTGAGCATGCTCGAAAAAGCGGGTTTGTATTGTAAATTATGTTATAGTTATTCTGTTTTTTCAATTTTCAATTTTTTAATAGTGAAATTTTTGTTTAATTTTTTGTCTTTTAAAAACATAATTTTAAAATCTTCTATGGCAGCTATAAACTCTTGTTTTGTTAAACTACCATCATAAGGAGAGAAATAGAAAAAGAAATTTTTATTTTCTAAATCTATTTTTGGCATAAGCAGCTTTTTTAAGCTCGATTCGAGTGTTTTGTTCTTAAGTTCTTCGGTTGTAATTACAATGCCATATGTATCGTGTAGTGAGTCTTTATCTTTGCTATAAAGCCTATATTTACGTTTCTTCTCTGCTCTTTTTTTCGCATCGAGTTCCTGTTGAGTAAGTTTATAATCTACAACTAGTTTATATTTTTTTGGAGCTTTCTCGGGAATTATCGAATCGAATAATTTTCCTTGGTAAAAGCGAACTCTATTGTTATTTAGCAAGATATCATAACCTTTGCTTTTATTTTGAAGAAAATCGTTTAATTCATTTGCTCTCCATTGCAGGTTTTGGTAAGACATCGCATACTCGTTCACGTAATAATCAATATTTGGGCGTATAGTAGCTTTTAAATTATTAGTATCGTTAGTGAAAACATAAAGATATTCTGTTTCTTTTAATATTTTGTTTTCATTTTCTTGATAAAGATTGTATACCTTACTGTAATCGTTATTTGCTTTTTCTATTGCTTTTGCAATGGGATCTTGCTTTTTAAAAATAATGGACAAAAGGAAGGGTGCAGCGAGTACTAGAATAAGAATAGAATAGATTTTAAACTGAAACCAGTTGTAGCTATTGGAGTCTATAGTTTCTGTTTTTACATCGTTGTTTTCGGCTTGCTTTATGTGCTGTGGTTGGTTTATCTTTGTGTCTAAAGAGTCTTCTTTTTTAGTTTCGATCGGCTCAAAATCAGACTCGTCTATATCAGGAATTAGTTTTTTTATTCGCGCAATAGTTTCGTCGTTAAATTGATTTCCCTCTACCCAAAAATCTAAGGTGCTTAAAATTAAATTACTAAACGAAACTGGTAATTCTTTTAATTGGTTGTAGCTTACATCTAGAGTTGTTAGTTTTTTTAGATTACCAATGTTTTTTGGTAATGCTTGAAGCTTATTTTCTCCGATATGAATGGCTTCGAGGTTTCGCAGGTTTGCAACAGATTCTGGGAGATTTTTTATTTTATTTACTGATAAATTAAAAATCTTTAACGATCGTAAATTACCAAAACTTTCGGGTAGCTTTTCAAAACAATTGCCTTCTGCCCATAACCATTTAAGTTGCCTTAAGTTTTCTATAGAATCGGGTAGAGTTGTTAGGTTATTTCCATCGAGTGATAGGGTTTCTAGGCTACTTATTTTTGTTACCGATTGTGGTAGATGTTCTAAGTTAAGATCGTATATACCTAAATCTTTTAGCTTGTATAAACGCCATAACCATTCTGGAAATTCAGTTAGTGGGTTAGAGCCTATGTCGAACTTTTCGAGTTGAGTTAAAGCGCTATAGCTTTCCGGAATTTTTGTTATTTTATTTTCAGGTAAAGTTAAAACGCGTAATGCTCTAAATTGTAATAATAATTCAGGAGCTACAATAATTTTATTATTCCGAAGAAGTAATACTTCTAAATATTTTAAACGTGTTAAGAATTCTGGTATTTCGGTAATATGGTTATTTCTTAAATCTAGCTCTTTTAGATTGGGGTATTTAAGAATGTCTTCTGTAATGGATGTAATCGACTTATCTGATAAATTTAATTTGTAAGTTTCTTTTCGTTTTTTTATCATTTTAAAGTCAATTGTGTATAGTATTCTAATTTATAAAAATAATAGATACACCAGTTTTATCACTTACTAAATTAAGCAAGTAATTAATAATTGTAGCTTTTAATAAGAAATTTAGCAGAAGAATGCGCTAGGGATTGAACGGCATGTTTAAGCTCCCCGACCAAAGGAGGGAGCGAGTAGTGAAAGCCCGACCCTTGTGGTGGCGCCCAAAACAGGTTTTTAAAACAGCCCGTTTATTTCAGCATCAATAGTATTTATAACAGTTCCTAAATCTTCAGGATTGTCAACAAAATCTAAGTGATCTACATCTATAATTAAAAGTTTGCCTTTATCATAACCATGTATCCAAGCTTCGTAACGCTCGTTTAATCGGCTTAAATAATCGATACTTATAGAGTTTTCGTAATCGCGACCACGTTTTTGTATTTGCGATACTAAATTAGGGATAGTGCTACGTAGGTAAATTAGAATATCTGGACCCTGTACAAGAGATTCCATGAGCTCGAAAAGTGATTTGTAATTCTCGAAATCACGATTTGTCATAAGTCCCATAGCATGTAAGTTGGGTGCAAAAATATGTGCATCCTCATAAATGGTACGGTCTTGTATAATTGCTTTTCCGCTTTCGCGAATTTGTAAAACTTGACGAAAACGACTATTTAAAAAATACACTTGCAGGTTAAAACTCCAGCGTTCCATTTGGTTGTAAAAGTCGTCTAGGTAAGGGTTATCTACCACATCTTCTAACTGTGCTTCCCAATTATAATGTTTAGCTAGTAGTTTTGTTAGAGTGGTTTTTCCAGCACCTATATTTCCGGCAATAGCAATATGCATAGTGTTAATTTATTTTTAAATGGAATTCTTGTAAAGTTTTCTGGCTGTAAATATACAAGGTTTCATTGATTACAAAAAACTGATTTATTATTAAATTTGGCAGACTAATAGGTATAGGCTGTTCGTCGTTTTTATTGAGATAAAAAAGGGTGTTATCTTTTTTTAGCACCAAGTTTTCGTTGTTTACGGCTATAGTTGTGTAGCCGTCGTTATCTATTTTCTTTATTAGACTTCCAAAATAGTTGTATGTATATAGGTGGTTTTTAGTGAGTAACCAGCAGTAATTATAGTTGCTTTTTAAGTCCAAAACATCACTTTGTATGGGTTGTGTTTGCGCTCGAGAGCTGTTTAGTTTGTAATCGAATAGTTCTAATTTTTGGTTGTTTTGGTTAAAAACCCAAACGGTGTTATCATTTCCTGTGGAAATATATGATACGTTTTTATAGTTTTTGATGGTGTTGAAATCTGTTCTAAAAATCTCGGCTAGTCGGTTGTCTAGAATTATTATTGTATTAAAATCTTTATAAAACAGGTTGATTTTTAATGGGTTAAATGTATTCGCGCTAACCAAATAACCCAATTGTAAGTTGTTGTAATTTAGAATTATATCGTTCTGTTTTTTGTAAAAAACATTGTTATTGATATAAAAAGCGGTGCCGAAATTATTAACCGAAACAAGGGTTTCTGCATGTAATGGTGTTTTTTTTATTAAAGTAGTTTCAATAGCTTCTTGAGAGAACATTGAAAGTGTAAATAGGAAAAGGATAATTGTGCCGTGCTTCATTGGATTGGAAAAATACAAAAATTGAATCAATTTTTTTAAGAATATTTTAACGTTTCGTAATTAAACTTAGTATAACGAAAGGAGTCTAATTTAAAATTAAAGATTAATTTTAATAACTAATAAAATATCTATAGAATGAAATTTAATACTTTAAAACCTATAATAACAGCGGTATTGCTTTTGGTTACCGTAATCTCTTTTGCTCAAAAAGATTTTCAAGGTAAAGCTTACTACGAATCTAAGACTACCGTAGATATGAGTAATTTTGGTGGTGGAAATTTAAGTGAGGAGCGTAAAAAAGAAATTGCAGGCAGAATGAAAAGTATGTTAGAAAAAACATTTATTCTAACTTTTAATCAATCGGAATCTTTATATAAAGAAGAAGAAGCTTTAGAAGCTCCAGGGCAAGGAGGACGAGGTTTTAGATTTGGAGCAATGATCTCTACAGGTGGCAATCAATATAAAAACGTACGAAATAAAGAGCTTTTACAAGAACAAGAGTTTTTTGGTAAGCAATTTTTAATAAAAGATAGTTTACGAGAATTAAAATGGGAATTAGGTTCGGAAACTAAAACCATTGGACAATACACCTGTTTTAAGGCAACAGTAGTAAAACCATTAGAAGGATTCGATTTTAGTGATTTAGGAAAACGACCACCAGAAGGTAAGGCTGATGAAGACACTGAGAACAAAAAGGATGATAAGCCAAGAGAAATAGAGGTAACTGCTTGGTATACGCCACAAATACCAGTAAATCAAGGTCCAGATACATATTGGGGATTACCAGGATTAATTTTAGAAATTAGTGCTGATAAAACAACTATTTTATGTTCTAAAATTGTTTTAAACCCTTCGGAAAAAGATGAAATGAAAGTACCTTCTAAAGGAAAAGAAGTTACACAAAGTGAATATGATGCTATTGTAAAGAAAAAAATGGCGGAAATGAGAGCTTCAAGAGGTCAAGGTAACCGCGGAGGTGGTGGAGGCGGAAGACGCTAGTTTAAGTTGTCTTGTTTATTCTTTAATTAATAGAAAAATTATCCTGTGAAAAATATAATATGCTTTATGCTGCTGTTAGCGGCAAGCTCAGCCTTTGCCCAAGTGAAACTGGAAGGTGTTGTAAAAGATAGTATTGGTATGCCGTTGGAGTTGGCGAATGTAATTGCTATAAACCAAGAAACCCAGAAACTAGATGCTTATGGCATAACAAACCCTGATGGTCGTTTTAAACTTTCTGTAGAAAAAAATTCTAAGTACAATATACAGGTGAGTTATATAGGTATGAAAACTGGACAGGCTGAAGTTGTTACTACCGATGTTGCGGTTACTCAAAACTTTATATTGGTTGAAGATAATGCTTTAGATGAAGTTGAATTGGTTTATGAAATGCCTGTAACCGTTAAAGGCGATACTATTGTGTATAATGCCGATTCTTTTAAATCTGGAACCGAAAGAAAATTAGGAGATATTTTAGATAAGCTACCAGGTGTTGAAATTAATGATGATGGCGAAATTGAGGTAGAAGGCGTTAAGGTTGGTAAAGTTATGGTAGAGGGCAAGGAGTTTTTTGACGGCGACTCTAAATTAGCAACTCAGAATATTCCAGCAAATGCTATTGATAAAGTTGAGGTGCTTAAAAATTATGCCGAAGTTGGGCAGTTAAGTGGAGTTACCAACAACCAAGATAATATTGCTATAAATATAAAGTTAAAAGAAGGGAAAAAGAATTTCTGGTTTGGAAATGTTACCGCAGGAGGGGGAACATCCGATAAAGATGCTTTGTATGTTGTGCAGCCAAAATTGTTTTATTACAGTCCAGATTACAGTATTAATGTTATAGGCGATTTAAATAATATTGGCGAAATAGCTTTTACGCGTCGTGATTATTTCAATTTTACTGGCGGTTTTAGATCACCAAGCAGAAGTAGTGGTACTAATATTGACTTGGGAAGTAATAATTTAGGATTCTTATCACTACAGAATGATAAAGCAAAAAGTATAACCACAAAGTTTGGTGCGGCTAACTTTAGCTATTCACCTAATAAAAAATTGGATTTAAGTGGTTTTGCTATTCTATTAAGTAACCGTACAGATTTAACTGAAATTAGTGATGTACAGTTTTTAGATGATCCTTCTCGGGATGAAAATAAGGAAAGCAATACGCGCCAGCGTAGCGATATGGGTATGTTGAAGTTTAGTGCTAAATATAAACCAAACGGAAGTAACCAGTTAGATTATGATATACTTGCTAGAACTTCTAAAGAGTCGCAAGATCAATTTGTATTATCTTCTCAGGTTGGTGATGTTAGTGAGCTAGAAAGCTCTTCACCATTTAGTATCAATCAAAATTTAAATTATTATTATACTTTAGATTCAAAAAATATTTTTGCCTTAGAGGCTCAGCATTTATGGCAAGATGAAGATCCTTTTTACAATGCTATTTTAGAAAACGACCCAACTAATAATGATAATGGTTTAAACGATCCGCTTAATCCTAGCGATGCTTATGATGATATAGCGAGTAATTTAGGGTTTGATAGAGATCAGGTTCAATATGATATCAATCAGGATAAGCGTGTAAAATCTAATCAAATGGATGCTAAAGTTGATTATTGGAATATTCTAAATCAAAAAAGTGATATTAATTTTACTTTAGGAACCATTTACAGTAAGCAAGATTTCGATTCGAATATATTTCAAACTTTAGATGATAATTCCAATTTTGATTCAGCTCCAACTATTAACGATGGTTTAGATGTAAATGATATTGCTTATACCTTTTCCGATGTGTATTTAGGTGCGCATTACCGTTTAAAATCTGGAATTTTCACTTTTACTCCTGGTTTTTCGGCGCATGCTTATAGTGCGAAAAATGATCAATTTAATGTGAATTATACCGATAATTTTTTCCGCCTTCTACCAGATTTCAATACGTTGATTCAGTTAAAAAAGAGCGAAAAAATTATATTCAATTATAGTATGGAAACCGATTTTACCGATGTTAATCAATTAGCAAGAGGTTTGGTTTTAAATAATTATAGTTCGGTGTTTTCTGGTTTTCAGGAATTAGAAAGTGCCTTATCTCATAATTTAAATCTATCTTATTTCAGTTTTAATATGTTTAATTACACCAATGTTTCGGCCAGATTGAATTATAGTAAAACGATAGATCGTATTAGAACGAGCTCGGAATTACCAGCAGGAAGTGTAATAAATGTAAGTTCGCCGTATAATTCTAATTTAGCAGATGAAAGTGCTAGTATTAATGCACGTGTTCAAAAAACGATAGGGAAATTTAGAGCTACAGGTACAGGGAATTTAAGTTATACAAAGTACAACCAGTTGGTAAATAATTTGCCTTTTACTAACGAAAATTACACGCAAAGTTATAGAGGGGAATTGAGAACTAATTTTAGAGAGGCTCCAAATTTTGAGTTAGGCTATCGTTACAGTATCCAAGATAACGATCAAGGTACACAGAGAACAAAGTTTTATACCAAGGCTCCATCGGTAAAATTTGATGCTTTAATTTTAAAAAGCTTCACTTTTAAGACCGATTATACTTATAATAATTTTTCAGATGAAGAAAAAACAATAAATTCTTATGAATTTTGGGATGCTTCTTTAGCGTATAGAAAAGATGAAAACAGCAAATGGGAATATGAAATTAAAGCGAGTAACTTGTTAAATACCAGGTCGCAAAACCGGAGTAGTGTTAGCACTATATCGGTAAGTGCAACCGAATATTATATACAACCTCGTTTTCTAACTTTTAGAATTCGATACGAATTATAAAAAAGATTTGATTTTTGTTTGTAGAATTAATAAACAATAATATATTTGCGGTCAGTTTTGGGGAGATACTCAAGCGGCCAACGAGGGCAGACTGTAAATCTGCTGACTACGTCTTCGTAGGTTCGAATCCTACTCTCCCCACTTTAATTTGAAAAGCCTGCTTTTAAGCAGGCTTTTCTGTTTTATAAGGTTTTCGAATATATTAATACGTGTTTCTTAAGTCTTCGAAAATGGTTTGCATGTTTTGTTTTACTTCAGTAGTTGGTTTGGTGTAATGGTTATTCATAAAACTAAAAATTAGAGTTTCTCCAGTGTTGGTAATTAGATAGCCACTTAAAGAATAGTTGTTTCCTAACGTTCCCGATTTTGCATAAATATATGGTTGGTTTGTGCCAGCGTACCATTTTTTTAATGTTCCAGATGTTCCGCCAGCAGGAAATAAATTAAATAAGCGCGCTTTTGGAATACTGCTGTATAGTTTGGAAAGAACATCTACAAAAGATTTTGGAGAAAACAGATTGTATCGGCTTAAGCCCGACCCATCAACCCAACGGGGTTTTTCGGTTAATGTTTTTAAATGGTTCTCAAGAATAAATTCTCTCGCGTTTTTAGAGCTTAATGTATCCGATAAAGTTGAAGATGCCATAATGAGCATTTGTTCAGCTAAAAAATTATCGCTTACATGCATCATTCGTTTATACAATGTATCCGAAGGGATACTATAAACGGTTTCCAAATGGGACGGGATTTTAGTTGTAAAATTAACAGTTGGGAGTAAGTCTTTCCATATTTCTTCCGATGTAAATCGATTTAAAACCAATGGGATTTCAACAGAATCGGTATGTTTTGGGTTGTAATAAAATATGTTTTCATTATAGCTTCTTCTATGTTTGCTAATTGTATCACTAATATTTTTTTTGAATATGCCTGGTGTACAAATTAAGCTATCTAAATTACTAATTGTAACGACATTGCCGTAAACGGGAAAGGCGCTTCGTTCGGGATTAAAATAAGTGTCGTAATCTTCCCAAGCCCAGCCAGGACCAAACTTTTCGTCTGCTAAATTGTTTTCTATAATGTTAACTATTTTATACTTCTTGGTTAAGTTTAAAGCTGTGCTATCCTTAAAATAAGTATGTAGGAAAGCTGGATTACCTGTGCCAACTATGGTTAAGGTATCGTTTTTAACGTTGTATTTTAATGCGGGAATACTATCGGGTAGCATTTGTAATGCCGTGTATAACGTGAAGATTTTAGTGTTACTGGCAGGTGTAAAATATTTCTGTGCATTATGTTGATAGATGGTGTCTTTCGTTTTGGGGTTATAAACTAAAAAACCAGTAAATTGATTATTGTAAAAATTAGTTTCTAAATCTCTGTTTATCTGTTTTGTAATTCTGGTAGATTTACAACTAGAACCTATGATTAGAATAGATATAAAAATTAAATATTTATTGATTGGGCTCATGTTCTAAAAATTAAAAAGGTCTAGGATAATCAAATATAATTAATAAATTGGTTTATGCTTATTCGTTCTTTCTGCTATTTTAGGTTGGTTTCTAATAGTGTAATGTACTTAATTGCTTAATGTTTTTTGTTAAATAGAACATAAACCTATTTTATACCTATTATAATTTTGTTACATTTGGCTCGAAATTAATTTAACACAAAAAAATGAAAACAATTAAAGTTTTAAGCCTAGTTGCTCTTACAGCATTAATGGCATCTTGTAATAATACAGGAGTTACAAAAAAGCCTATAAAAACAGAATTAGACTCAGTAAGCTACGCTATCGGTATGGATGTTGCTAGAAATGTAAAAACTAGCTTTACAGAATTTGATAACGAATTGTTTATTCAAGGGTTTATGAACGCTATTGATTCTACAGATGTTTTAATAGAGCAAGCAGATGCTCAAAAAGTAGTACAAGCTTATTTTCAAAAAAAGCAACAAGCAGACGTAGCTAAACAAAAAGAAGAAGCTGCTAAAAAAGCAGAAGCTGAGTTTGGTGAAGTTAAATTAGCTGGTGAAAAGTTTTTAGAAGAAAATAAATCTAAAGATGGTGTTCAAGTAACAGCAAGCGGATTACAATATATTGTTGAAGAAGAAGGAACAGGTGAAAAGCCAACAACAGCTTCTCAAGTAAAAGTACATTACCATGGTACGTTAACCGATGGAACTATTTTTGATAGTTCTGTAGATCGTGGAACTCCGGCTACTTTTGGTGTAACTCAAGTTATTCCAGGTTGGACAGAAGGTTTACAGTTAATGAATGTAGGTTCTAAATATAAATTCTTTGTACCACAAGAATTAGGTTATGGTGCAACACCAAGAGGTGGAAAAATTAAACCTTTCGATGTTTTAGTATTCGATGTTGAATTATTAGAAATTGTTAAGTAATTTAAAATTCAATCGTTTCGTTTGTTGTGTAGAGTTTCTCAAACAATAATTAAGTTGAAACGTTTAAATATATAGAAAAGACTGTCTGAAAATGACAGTCTTTTTTGTTTTAGTAAATTCAAAAAAATAAAGGTTGTAACTTTGCAGCTTAATAAATTGAAGATTATGAACCATAAAGCAGGTTTTGTAAATATTATCGGGAATCCAAACGTTGGAAAATCGACACTAATGAATGCCTTTATTGGTGAAAAATTATCTATTATTACTTCTAAGGCACAGACTACGCGCCATAGAATTTTAGGTATTGTAAATGGCGAAGATTTTCAGGTGGTATTAAGTGATACGCCAGGAATTATTAAGCCGGCTTATGAGTTGCAAGAATCTATGATGGGTTTTGTGAAATCGGCCTTTGAAGATGCAGATGTATTAATTTATATGGTGGAAATTGGAGAGCAAGCCTTAAAGGATGAAGCGTTTTTCAATAAAATAAAATCTTCTAAAATTCCTGTGTTATTACTTTTAAATAAGATTGATATATCAGATCAAGAACAACTAGAAACTCAAGTACAACTTTGGGCAGAGAAAGTGCCAAGTGCAGAAATTATTCCAATTTCAGCATTGCAAGGGTTTCAGGTAAAAGAAGTGTTTCATAGAATAATAGAATTATTACCAGAATCACCAGCCTTTTATCCAAAAGACCAATTAACGGATAAGCCAGAACGTTTCTTTATAAACGAAACTATTCGTGAAAAAATCCTTATTCATTATAAAAAAGAAATTCCTTATGCTGTAGAAATCGAAACAGAGGAGTTTTTTGAGGAAGAAAAAATTATTAGAATGCGATCTGTAATTATGGTAGAGCGCGAAACACAAAAAGGAATTATAATCGGCCATAAAGGTTCTGCTTTAAAACGTGTAGGGGTAGAGGCTCGAAAAGATTTAGAGAAATTCTTTGGGAAACAAATTCACTTAGAACTATATGTAAAAGTGAATAAAAATTGGAGAAGTAACCAAAAGCAATTAAAACGTTTTGGTTACAATCAATAAAAACTAACGTTATCTTTTTAATTAGGTAACGTTTAGTTTAAACTTGAACAGCATCTTTGTGCTATTCAAAAAAAGAACATTTTGGATATAGTTTGAGTTAGTTTAGTTTAAAAGCTTTGGTTGGTAGCAATTAGAGCTTTTTTTTATGCTTTAAAAACACCTGTCATAAAAACGTATAAAGCGTTCATTTCTTTTTGGTTAGAAAACTTACTTACTCTACCAGCAAAGTAAAGCGTAAACCATATTCCGGTTAAAAGGACTAGGCCCATAATTTGTGCTTGGTAAGTTGTTTTTAATGCCCAATTGCTATATGCCCAAATGCTAAAAACAATAAATAGCATAGCAACTGCGAAGTGGAAAAACATAAACATGGTCCAAACGGCAGGACTAGGGCCAAACAAGCCACGAACTATACTGCTGTTTTCGCCCACTTCATTAATCTCTAAATGTAATTGAGGAGACCAAAAATGTTGTTTCTCTTTGGGGAGTTTTATAAAAACGTGATCGTCAATTGTAGATACGATAAAATTAGACTGTAAGGTTTTGTGATCTTCAAACTTCTTTAAAACTGCCGTATTTGCTTGTGGTAATTCAATTTTAAATCGTGGTCTAAGTACAATTTCATTTAGCGGTGTGTTCATAATAAATTCATTAGGAAAGTAAAATACTCATTTCTATCGAACTAAACACTATCTTTGCAGCCGCTTACAGGATATGTAATGCATAAAAACAAAAATTATGAGTAATATAGTAGCAATAGTAGGAAGACCAAATGTTGGCAAATCAACTTTTTTTAATCGTTTAATACAACGTCGCGAGGCTATTGTCGATGCTGTTAGTGGTGTTACGAGAGACCGTCATTACGGGAAAAGTGATTGGAATGGGAAAGAATTCTCGTTAATTGATACTGGTGGATACGTTCTAGGTAGTGATGATGTTTTTGAAGCAGAAATAGATAAACAAGTAGAATTAGCAATAGATGAAGCCGATGCCATTATTTTTATGGTAGATGTTGAAGCTGGCGTTACAGGAATGGATGAGGATGTTGCTGAGTTACTAAGAAAAGTAAATAAACCTGTTTTTCTTGTTGTAAATAAAGTGGATAACGGTAAACGTGCTGCGGATGCTGTTGAATTTTATTCTTTAGGTTTAGGTGAATACTTCACTATAGCAAGTATAAATGGTAGTGGAACAGGTGATTTATTAGATGCTTTAGTTCTAGCATTACCAGAAAAAGAAGAAGTTGAAGAGCAAGTATTACCTCGTTTTGCGGTAGTTGGCCGTCCTAATGCAGGAAAATCATCCTTTATAAACGCCTTAATTGGTGAAGAGAGATACATTGTTACCGATGTTGCAGGAACAACTCGTGATTCTATTGATACAAAATATAACCGTTTTGGATTTGAATTTAATTTAGTGGATACCGCTGGAATTAGAAGAAAATCTAAAGTGAAGGAAGATTTAGAATTTTATTCTGTAATGCGATCTGTTCGTGCTATTGAGCATGCCGATGTATGTTTAGTAGTTCTTGATGCTACTCGTGGTTTTGACGGACAAGTACAAAATATCTTTTGGTTAGCACAAAGAAATAGAAAGGGTATCGTTATTCTTGTAAATAAGTGGGATTTAGTAGAGAAAGATCACAAATCTATGAAAGAATACGAACGCGTTATTAAGCAGCAAATGGAGCCGTTTACGGATGTACCTGTAGTTTTTATTTCGGTCTTAACTAAACAGCGTATTTTTAAAGCGATTGAAACAGCCGTTGAGGTTTATCATAACAGATCTAAAAAGATTAAAACAAGTAAGCTTAATGAGGTGTTTTTACCACTTATAGAAAATTACCCGCCACCCGCTTACAAAGCAAAATACGTTAAAATCAAATATATCATGCAGTTGCCAACACCGCAACCACAATTTGCATTTTTCTGTAACTTACCACAATACGTAAAAGAACCTTACAAACGTTTTCTAGAAAATAAACTTCGTGAAAAGTTCGATTTTAAAGGAGTTCCTATTAGCGTTTATATGCGTAAAAAGTAGATTATAAGTTGTTTTTTTAATGGTGTTTTTAGATTAAGTTATGTATTTTTATATATTAATAATTTAATCTAATACTATGAAAAATTGCCTTATCAAGAACAGTGCTATTTGTTTAGTTCTAGTTAATGCTGTCTTGTTTTCATGTACTTCAAACACCAAAGAAAAAATGGATGAAATCGATAATCCTTTAGTTCAAAAAAGTACATTACAATATCAAGCACCTCCATTCGATAAAATAAAAGATGAAGATTTTATTCCTGCTTTTAAAGAAGGTTTAAAACAGCACGATGTTGAAATTGATGTTATTACCAATAACACAGCCACTCCTACATTTGAAAACACAGTCTTAGCTCTTGAGTTAAGTGGTGAAACATTAGGTAGGGCACAAAGTGTATTTTATAATCTTACAAGCGCTAATACTAATCCTGAATTACAAAAGATAAAAAAAGAGTATGCTCCTATATTTTCAGCGCATTCTGATAAAATCTATCTTAATTCAAAAATTTATAATCGTATAAAGGCATTAGATCTTTCTACTCTACATGGTGAAAACCTTAAATTGGTTGATTATTACTTGAAGAAGTTTGAAATGGCCGGTGCTAGTCTATCTAGCGCAGACAAGGAGAAGATGATGGAAATTAATAAAAAGCTGTCCATTTTAAGTACCGAGTTTAGTAGTCGGTTATTGAAAGCTCGTAAAGATGGCGCTTTATTAGTCGATACAGAGATCGAATTAGATGGTTTAAGTAAAGATGATATTGATAGAGCAAAAGCTAAAGCAGAAGAAGCTGGAGCTGAAGGAAAGTATCTTTTAGGTTTGTCAAATACTACACAACAGCCTTTATTAGCGGTTTTAAAAAATAGAGAAACACGTAAGAAATTATATGAAGCTTCTTGGAGTAGAGCTGAAAAGGATAATGATGCCGATACCCGAAAAATTATAGAAGATATAGCTTTATTACGCATGCAAAAGGCTCAATTAATGGGTAAGAAGAATTATGCGGAATGGAATTTGCAAAACCAAATGGCTAAAACACCAGAGCGTGCTTTAAATTTATTGGCTGAACTAGGGAAAGCATCCGTTGCAAAAGCAAATAAAGAAGCGGCTAACATTCAAAGTATTATTGATGCTCAAAATGGTGGTTTTAAATTAGAACCTTGGGATTGGAGTTTTTATGCAGAGCAAGTTAAAAAGGCAAAATACGATTTAGATCAAAAAGAACTAGAACCTTATTTTGAATTAAATTCAGTTTTAGAGAATGGTGTGTTTTATGCTGCAGAGCGCATGTATGGCATAACCTTTAAGAAACGTAACGATTTACCTGTATATAATCCAGATGTCGTTACTTATGAGGTTTTTGATAAAGATGGATCAAGCATGGCGCTTTATTATTTAGATTTTTACACACGTGATACTAAAAGCGGAGGTGCTTGGATGAATAATTTTGTGAGTCAGTCTCATTATTTAAAACAAAAGCCAGTTATCGTAAATGTATTTAATTATATAAAACCTACAGAAGGAAATCCATCTTTAATTAGTTTTGATAACGTAACAACTATGTTTCATGAGTTTGGACATACGTTGCACGGTTTATTTGCAAATCAACAATATGTGTCTTTATCGGGAACAAGCGTACCTAGAGATTATGTTGAATTTCCTTCTCAAATAAATGAGCATGCGGCTTTAGAACCTGCGGTTTTAAAAAATTATGCAATACATTACAAAACAAAAGAAGCTATTCCTCAGGCTTTAATTGATAAAATCATGAAGGCTGAAACCTTTAATAAAGGTTATGATGTAACTGAGTTGTTAGCAGCATCTGTAATCGATATGATGTGGCATACTGTAGAGAATGAAGCTGATTTTAAATCGGTTTTAGAATTCGAAAAAGAAGCGCTTGCTAAAAATGGATTATTGGTAAAAGAAGTACCGCCAAGATATCATACACCATATTTTGCTCATATTTGGGGAGGTGGTTATGCTGCTGGTTATTATGCTTATACTTGGAGTAAAACATTAGATTATAATACTTACGATTGGATTAAAGCCCACGGAGGTATGAATCGTGAAAATGGAGAGCGTTTTAGAAAATATATATTATCTGTTGGTAATAGTGTTGATTTAAACAAAGCCTTTACCGATTTTGTTGGTCACGATATGGAAGTAGATGCTTATATCAATAATGTAGGATTCTAATAAGAAATTCTAATATTTTAATAAATTATGAAAAGGAGGAATTATTAATTCTTCCTTTTTTTTATGAGCTAAATTTACCAGCCACCAGAAGCGCCACCACCACCGAAGCCGCCGCCGCCAAAACCTCCACCGAAGCCACCTCCGCCTGAGCTTCCGCCTCCGAAACCACCGCCAAAACCTCCAGATGATCCTCTTCGGTAATTACCACGGCCCATATTACTCAAAATAATAGCTTCGAGTATATCTGAACCTGTAGATCGATTTCCGCTGTTATTCCCGCCTCCACCGCGTTTATTCTTGGAGATTGAAATGAGAATGATAATAAAAATAAAAACTAGAATGATAATAAACCCAATAGGAATACCTTCTTGATTAGAGGCTTGTCTTGTACCTTTATATTCGCCAGTTAGTACTTCAAAAATAGCATCAGCACCTTTGTTTAGTCCACCGTAATAATCATTTTTTTTAAAGTATGGAATAATGTCTCGATTAATAATTCTGTTAGACATAGCATCGGTTAGCAAGTGTTCAACGCCATAACCTGTATTAATGGCGATGCGTCTATCATCACGTGCTAATAAAATAAGTACACCGTTATCTTCTTTCTCTTGTCCAATTCCCCAAGCTTGTCCCCATTTAGCTCCTAAATAGTTTATGTTTTCACCTTCGGTAGAAGCAATGATAGCCACTACAATTTGTGTAGAAGTGGTATCGGAATATTTTACAAGTTTATCTTCTAAATTCTTTTTTTGTGATGCACTTAAAAGATTGTAGTAATCGTAAACACTAGTTTGGAAATCTGGAGTTTTAGGGATTTCATATTGTGCAAATGAAAAGTTAGTGCATAAAAGCGTAGTAAGTAAAACAATAAAAAAAATATTTTTCATCTTAAACTGCGACCGAATACTGAATACTGAGTGCTGCATGTTTTTTACTATCCTTTTGAAATTTCGTTAGATAATTCGTTGGTATCATCATGTTCCCAAGAGAAAAAAGATTCGAGTTGTTCGCCGGCTTTTTGAATGCCCTCAATAATACCTTCTTTGAATTTACCCAATTTAAAATGCGATTGCATCACGTCTTTAGTGCTATCCCAAAAGTTTTTTGGAACTACTTTATTTATACCTTCATCACCATAAATAACAAAAGCTTTATCGTTTATAGCGACGTAAATAAGCACGCCGTTTTGCAGTTTGGTATTGTCCATTTTTAAATAATGAAACACTTCTAAAGCACGATTTGTAGCATCGCCATTAGAAGTGTTTTCAATATGAATTCTTATTTCACCAGATGTATTTAATTCGGCTAAACGAATAGCTTCAACAATGTCTTGCTCTTCTTTGCTTGTTAAAAATGTTTCAACTTTATTAGACATGTTTGTATTATTTACTTTTGTGAAATATTAAATATAATAGATGTATTTTTTAGAATTCAAAGTCTACATCTGGAGCTTTTTCACTTCCGGCTTCGGCTTTAAAATAACTTAATGGTTCAAAATTAAATAAACCTGCTAATATTGAATTTGGAAAAGTTTTAATGTGCATATTGTATGGCTCTACGGTTCCGTTAAAGCGATCTCTAGCAACGTTAATTCTGTTTTCTGTACCTTCTAACTGACTTTGTAATTCTAAAAAGTTTTGGTTTGCTTTTAAATCAGGGTAACGCTCTACGGTTACTAATAAACTTTTTAAAGCTCCAGATAATCCACCTTGTGCTTGGTTGAATTTCGCCAATTGTTCTGGTGTAATATTGGTTGGATCTATAGTGATAGAAGTTGCTTTAGCTCTTGCTTCTATAACGGCTTCTAATGTCCCTTTTTCAAAATCGGCTGCTCCTTGTACTGTTTTTACTAAGTTGCCAATTAAATCGTTTCTACGTTGGTAACTACTTTCTACGTTTGCCCAAGTTTTAGTTGCTGTTTCTTTTAAAGTTACAGCGGTATTATTAAATCCTTTACCCCAAGAGTATGCGCCAATAGCAAGAATTGCAATTATAATTAATGGTAAAAATTTTTTCATGATAAATTAATTTGAATATTGATTTTAGTTCCTAATATATTAGACTCATTATTTATTAAAAAGTTACTTTTTTACGAGAGAAAAGGAAGTTTTAATCTTTTAGAGTCTGTAATAAATGTTTACAAATGCTCTTTTATTTTAATCAGTTGTGTTTTTATGTTTTCTAAAGTATCAATAATTTGAAAGTTACTTAAAGCTTCTTTTTTTTCTTCCTTTAAATGTGTTTTGGCGCCTTCGAGTGTAAATCCACGCTCCTTTACTAAATGGTAAATAAATTTTAGGTTTTTAACATCTTCAGGAGTAAATTTTCGGTTGCCCTTCGCATTTTTTTTAGGTTTAAGGACATCAAATTCTTTTTCCCAAAAACGTATTAACGATGTGTTTACACCAAAAGCTTTGGCTACTTCTCCAATGGCGTAATATCGTTTTTCTGGTAAATCTATATGCATTACTATTAATCTAAAGATTGATTTTCTAAAGAGGCATGCTCTAGTAGCTTACTATATTCTTCTGCCGTTAAACTTCCGTAGTAGAAATTCATTGGGTTAATACGTTGTCCGTCTTTAAAAATTTCATAGTGACAATGTGGTGCCTGCGAGCGTCCTGTACTTCCTACAAAACCAATTAAATCACCACGTTTTACTTTTTGGTTTTTACGTACATTATATTTATATAAATGGGCATATAAGCTAATATATCCAAAACCGTGATCTATTCTAATATGGTTTCCGTAACCAGTAGATCCCGAATCTGCTCGAACCACAACACCATCTCCCGAAGCATAAATTGGGGTGCCGCGTGGTGCTGAAAAGTCCATACCCCAATGCATTTTTCTAACTTTGGTGAAAGGATCCGATCGCATGCCGTAACCAGATGCCATACGCTTTAGGTCCTTATTGGCAACAGGTTGAATGGCAGGAATTGCTGCTAGTAATTTTTCTTTTTCTTTTGCAAGAACTGCAATTTCATCTAGCGATTTCGATTGTACTACAATTTGCTTCTGCAGAATATCCAAACGTTTGTTACTTTCAATAATTAGTTTAGAATTATCAAAACCTTCTAAATTTTTATATCTGTTAATTCCGCCAAAGCCAGCTCTTCGTTGTGCTTCCGGAATAGGGTTAGCTTCAAAATAAACACGATAAATATTATTGTCTCTATCTGCCACATTCGCTAAAACGTTTTCTGCTTCGTTCATTTTTTTATTCAACAATTCATATTGCAATTGCATGTTGTGTAATTCTCTAGAAAGTGTACGTTCTTTAGGGGATGCCACGTATTGGCTTGTTATAAAAACAGATAAAAAACCAAATAATCCCGCCGCTAAAATAAACATGAAAGCATACTTAAACGTTGTTCTTTTTTTACGTTCAATCTTCCTGTAAGAAAGTGAATCGGAATCGTAATAATATTTTACCTTACTCATTATTATTTTTATGCTATTTTTGCGCTTTACAATTTTTGTTGTTTGTGCTTTATATTTTAAAAGCAGAACGGACAAATCTACTGATTTATTATTAATAGAATAATAAATCCTTGGCTTGGCGTTTTTAAATTGAAAAGTAAAGATAAAAATTGTTTTGCAATTAATAGAGAATAACTGAAAAGAGAATAATTTATATATGAAGTCTCAAGACATCCGCGCTAAGTTTTTAAGTTTTTTTGAAGATAAAAAGCACAGTATTGTGCCATCTGCTCCCATGGTTTTAAAAGATGATCCAACCCTAATGTTTGTGAATTCGGGAATGGCTCCTTTTAAAGAGTATTTTTTAGGAAATACCAAGCCGAAAAATAATAGGATTAGCGATTCGCAAAAGTGTTTACGTGTTTCTGGAAAGCATAACGATTTAGAGGAGGTTGGTTATGATACTTATCACCATACTTTGTTCGAAATGCTTGGTAACTGGAGTTTTGGAGATTATTTCAAAAAGGAGGCTATTGCTTGGGCCTGGGAACTTCTAGTAGATGTTTACGGTATAGATAAAGATATATTATATGTTACCGTTTTTGAAGGAAGTGATGATGCTGATAATTTAGGAATGGATACCGAGGCTTATGATTTTTGGAAACAATATATATCTGAAGATCGTATTTTAAAAGGTAATAAGAAAGATAATTTCTGGGAAATGGGCGATCAAGGTCCATGTGGGCCATGTAGTGAAATACATGTAGATATTCGTTCTGCGGAAGAAAAAGCTAAAATTCCTGGAAAAGATTTGATAAACATGGATCATCCGCAAGTGGTTGAAATTTGGAACTTAGTTTTCATGCAATACAACCGAAAAGCTAACGGAACCCTTGAGGGTTTACCAGACAAGCATATCGATACAGGTATGGGGTTTGAACGTCTTTGTATGGTTTTACAGGGTGTGCAGTCTAATTATGATACCGATGTATTTACTCCAATTATTCGCGAAATAGAAACCATCACAAATAAAGTTTATAATAAGGATAAGGAGATAGATGTTGCTATACGTGTTATTTCCGATCATGTTCGTGCCGTAGCCTTTTCAATTGCCGATGGGCAGTTGCCTAGTAATACTGGTGCAGGTTATGTAATTCGTAGAATTTTACGACGTGCCGTACGTTACGGATTTACATTTTTAGAGAAAAAGGAACCGTTTATTTATAGATTAGTAGATGTTTTAAGTGAAAAAATGGGGGATGCTTTCCCAGAATTAAAAGCTCAAAAACAACTTATAGAAAATGTTATAAAAGAAGAAGAACAATCCTTTTTAAGAACATTAGATCAAGGTTTAGTATTATTAAATAGAATTGTAGAAACAACAAAAGGTGATACTGTTTCGGGAGAAAAAGCATTCGAATTATACGATACTTATGGTTTTCCAATAGATTTAACTGCGCTTATTCTTTCTGAAAAAGGATTAAAGTTAGATGAAAAAGGCTTTAATGAAGAATTACAAAAGCAAAAAAATCGTTCTCGTGCGGCTAGTGAAATGTCTATGGATGATTGGGCTATTCTGAGCGATGATGCTGTAGAGGAATTTGTAGGTTATGATACTTTAGAAGCCCAAGTAAAATTAACGCGATATAGAAAAGTAGTTTCTAAAAAAGACGGCGAAATGTATCAGTTGGTATTTAATATCACACCATTTTACGCAGAGGGAGGCGGACAAGTAGGAGATAAAGGTTACTTGGAAGATGCGCATGGCGATGTGGTTTATATTTTAGATACTAAAAAGGAAAGTAACGTTATTATTCATTTTACTAAAAACTTACCAAAGCACATCAACAAAAGTTTTAAAGCTGTAGTAGATGTTAAACAACGTAATAGAACAGAAAGCAACCATACAGCAACACACTTATTACATCAGGCTTTAAGAGAGGTTTTAGGAACTCATGTAGAGCAAAAAGGATCTGCTGTAAATTCTAAATATTTACGTTTTGATTTTTCTCATTTTTCTAAATTAACGACTGAAGAATTACAAGATGTTGAGAATTTTGTGAATTCTAGAATTGAAGGCAAACTTCCTTTAGTTGAAAAAAGAAATGTTCCAAAAGAAGAAGCTATTGCAGATGGAGCTATGAGTTTATTTGGAGAGAAATATGGAGATACCGTTCGAGCTATTCGTTTTGGACAGTCTGTTGAGCTTTGTGGAGGAACACATGTGAAAAACACAGGTGATATCTGGTATTTTAAAATAGTTTCCGAAGGTGCGGTTGCGGCGGGAATTAGACGAATTGAAGCTATTACTAACGATGCTGTAAAAGATTTTTATTCTGAAAATAACAAGACGTTTTTCGAAATGAAAGATTTGCTTAACAACACTAAAGAGCCGGTAAAGGCACTTCAGAATTTACAAGATGAAAACACAAGCCTTAAAAAGCAAATTGAAGGTTTATTGAAAGATAAAGCTAAAAATATAAAAGGTGAATTAAGAAGTGAATTAACAGAAATTAATGGCGTTCAGTTTTTAGCTAAAAAATTAGATTTAGATGCTGGCGGATTAAAAGATGTTGCTTTCGAGTTAGGGTCTCAGTTTGATAATTTATTCTTATTATTTGCAACCGAACAAAATGGAAAAGCATTATTATCATGCTATATCTCAAAAGAATTAGTTGCAAGTAAAGGCTTAAATGCTGGGCAAGTAGTTCGCGAACTTGGAAAACATATTCAAGGCGGCGGCGGCGGGCAACCATTTTTTGCAACTGCTGGTGGTAAAAATCCAGATGGTATTACAAAAGCATTAGATGGGGCAAAAGCCTATATTGGATAAAACAGAATTGTTTTAATTCATTGTTAATAATGAAAAAGCGCTAAACCTTAATTAAGGGTTTAGCGCTTTTTTGTATGTAGAAATAGCACGTTCTCGTGCAAATTTATGTTCGACCATAGGTTGCGGATAGGTTAATTCATCATAATCTTCAACCCAACGGCGTATGTAAATGGTATCTTTATCAAATTTTTTCAACTGCTCGGCAGGATTAAAAACTCTAAAATAAGGTGCGGCATCGCAACCTGTGCCAGCAGCCCATTGCCAATTTCCGTTATTTGCAGAGAGTTCGTAATCTAGTAGTTTTTCAGCGAAATATGCTTCGCCCCAACGCCAATCTATTAAAAGGTGTTTGCATAGAAATCCGGCAGTAATCATACGTACACGATTATGCATATATCCCGTTTTGTTTAATTCGCGCATACCGGCATCAACCATGGGGTAGCCCGTTTTTCCTTCGCACCAAGCTTTAAAGTCTGCTTCGTTATTCCGCCAAGGTATCGCGTCGTATTTTTGTTTAAAATTTTCGGTAACAACTTTGGGGAAATGAAAGAGGATTTGCATGAAAAATTCACGCCAAATAAGCTCACTTAAAAATATTGCATTTGTTTTTAAAGCTAGTTTCACCATGTTCCTAGTACTAACGAGTCCAAATCTTAAATGTGGTGAAAGGTATGATGTTTGATCTTGTGCAGGAAAATTTCGGACTTCATCATAGCGATCTAAAGCCGTTAAATTATATGGTTTTACGAGTATTTTACTTTTAGTAAACCCTATGTCTGCTATAGAAGGGAAAGCCAAATTGCTTTTATGAAATCGAGTGTTATCAATCTCATGATTTGATACATCAGCTTTCTCATCGAATTTTTTTAACCACTTATTTTTAAACGGTGTGTATATCGTATAAGGTGTATTATCGTTTTTTAGAATATCGTTTTCTTCAAAAATCACTTGATCTTTGAAGGACTTTGTTTCTATGCCGTTAGCACTTAATAAATCTGAGATTTCAAGGTCCCTTTTTATGGCGTAAGGCTCGTAATCTTTATTAAAAAAAACACGCTCAATGTTATGTTCTTCAATTAGAGTTTTCCAAATTTCTAAAGTCGAGCCTTTTTTTACAACAAGGCTCGATCCAAACTCGGTAAGTTCTTTGTTTATGTTTTCTAAAGTGTTGTGAATAAAGGAAACCCTAGCATCATCTTTAGGTAATGAGTCTAAAATATCATCATCAAAAATAAAAACAGGTAATACATTGTTACTCGATTTTAGAGCATAATGTAAAGCCGTATTATCTTCTAGTCTTAAATCGCGTCGAAACCAAAATAGAGTTGTTTTATTTTCCATTAAAGTAGGTTTCTAAGGTTTTAAAACGGTATTCGAAAATACCTTTTAATTGTTTTTTTATAAAAAGAGTTTGAGCTAAATCACCTAAAATTCCAAAAGGTATTTTGTATGAGATTTTATCTTTCATTAATGTTTTTCCGTCAGGTTGGCTGTAAAACCAATGTTCATGATGCCACATTCTGTATGGACCAAAACGCTGCTCGTCTATAAAGAAAGATTCGTTTTCAACTTGTGTTATTTCTGTAACCCAATTTGTATTTATACCTGGTAGAATACCAACTTTATAAGTTATTATTTGTCCGGCATAAGCCTTTTTATCAACTTCAGATGTGATTTTAAAACCCATTTCTGAAGGAGTGATTTTTTCTAGATTATTAGGAGAGCTAAAAAAAGACCAAGCTTCATGTAGCGGAATGTCGATTTCTTGTGTAGCCTCTAAGGTGTAAATTCCAGAATGTTTTTTTATATTAATCATAATAAAAACTTAGAGTTTTAGACTAGTTATTCCCGCATCTATTGGGAATGTTTGTCCGGAAATTGATTTAGCATCGCTAGATAACAAGTATTTGGTTAGTGCAGCTACTTCATTAGGATCTAAAATAGATTTTAATGGGTGGCGTTCGCTCATGGTTTCTCTTTGTTTTTCGTTACGTAATAATCGAGAAGCCAGAGGTGTATCTGTAATGGTTGGAGCAATAATGTTGAAACGTATTTTTGTAGCGTATTCTGCTGCCAACGATTTTGTTAATCCTTCTAAGGCTGCTTTACTTGTTGCAACACTAGCGTGAAAAGGCATACCCATTTGTGTGGCTACACTACTGAATAAAACCACGCTACCATGACCTTCTATTAAAGCTTTTTCGTAATGTTTTATAGTTTTTATAGCACCTAAAACGTTAATGTTGAAATCGTTTTTAAAGTCGTCTAATTCTAAGCGAGATAGTGCTTTTAGGTTGATGCTTCCTGGGCAATACACTAGAGCGTCTATGCTATCTATTTCAGGTAACTCATCTTCTAAAACATCTAAACTATGTTGCGTAATCGTAGAAGATGTTTCTATAGCCGTACGGCTTATGTTTACAATGCTATATGTATCTTTTAAAGCGTTTATAATGGCTTGGCCGATACCTTTACTGCCACCAATAATGACTAGTTTTTTCATAATTATTTATTTAGGTCTTTGGTAGGTTAATCTTTTATTTTTAGTTGGTATGGCGTAAGTGTCTAAGCCATTAATAACAGCCGTATTGGCTTTCATTAAGTCTGCAAAACCATCATGTTCTACTAGATCATCATTAATGTATAGATCTGTTATTTCACCTAAAATTAAAATAGTACCATTTGCTTCTATATCTATCTTTTGTGAAAATTTCATACCCATTTTTATTGTCGATTGCTTTACAAAAGGTGCATAAAAATCGTTATTGTATTCTTCCTCTAATCCTGTTTTATTAAACTCTGAAACATCTTTAGGGTATTTGGCAGATGTATGATGAGCATCTTCAACTATAGTTTCGTTAATATGGTTAATTGTGTAACAACCTGTTTCTATAATATTATCGAAAGTATGGCGCCTTACCGTAGTTGGTCTCATTACAAAACCTAAAATAGGTGGAGCAGAACCGTAATGAACTACAGAACTAAAAACAGCTACATTTGTTATTCCTGATTTTGATTTTGTGGCTATTAAATTTGCAGGTTTATAGCCCGTAACACTATTAATCAGATTTATTTTATAAATATGATCGAGTTGGTCTATATCGTTACGGCTAAAATACATTTATAAGGTTTTATAATTGTTTATTACAATATGGTTTGGTTGTAGATTGTGCATTAAATTATACAATCCGAAAAATGTTCTATTAATATATATGAAATGTTTCGAGCCACGATTACCATTCATTTTTTTAAGTTCTGTGCTTTGTGCGTATTTAGTGCTTAGCTCTGCTATTTTATTAAAAAAGGTGGGATTAGAAAAATCGAAAACCTCTTGCTGTAAAGGTGTTGTGAAAAGCGATAACATTTCGTGAAACAGGGTTTTGAAAAACACAATTTCTTCTGGTGTATCTGTTGGTTTTAAAATTTCTAATTCGTACAATTTCTTTTCAAAAAATGCTGGGTCTTCAATGTTTTCTTTTTCAGCTAATTCAAAATAAGGTGTGTAAAAAGTTAACGGTACTTCTTTCATACAACCAAAATCTATAGCGATTAACGCATTATCTGGCGATACTAAAAAGTTACCAGGATGCGGATCGGCATGTACTTTTTTTAAGATATGCATTTGAAACATGTAAAAATCCCATAAAGCCTGACCAAGTTTATTAGAAACTTCAGGGTCATTATTCTTTTTTGTGAATTCTGAAATATGAAGTCCGTCCATCCAATCCATTGTTAAGATTTTGTTAGATGAAAATTCTTCGTAATATTTCGGAAATTTTAAATTCGGAATATGTTTACAAGCTTTAGATATTTCAATACTTTGTTGAAGTTCGAGCGTATAGTTTGTTTCTTCTATAAGTTTATTCTCGATTTCTTTAAAATAATCGTCGGTACCTTCACCTTTAATGTTGAACATACGTAAAGCGATAGGTTTAACAAGAGCCAAATCTGACGAAATACTATCTGCAACACCTGGGTATTGAATTTTTACGGCAAGTTTTTTATCTCCTTTTGTGGCCTTGTGTACTTGACCAATACTGGCTGCATTTACAGATTCTGCTGTAAACGTGTCGAAAACTTCCGATGGTGTTTTTTTGAAATATTTTTTAAAGGTTTTAGCAACAAGTGGAGCTGATAAAGGCGGGACAGAAAATTGCGAGAGCGAAAATTTCTCTACATAAGCATTGGGCAAAATATTTTTCTCCATGCTTAACATTTGAGCCACTTTTAATGCGGAACCTTTCAGGTTTTTTAAACCATCGTATATATCGGTAGCATTGGCTTCATTTAAATTATCTTTAGCTTCAGCCTCAGTTTTCACCATTTTTTCACCATAGTATTTGGCATAATTTACGCCAACCTTCAGGCCTGTACTCAATAGTTTAGTGGCACGTTGTATTTTTGATGTAGGTATTTTGTCTATTGTTTTCATGTGGACATAGTTTTTTCTTTCCATAAGAACTTAGCGAAATCTAACACGCTTTCTAGCGGTTTTATTTCTTTTAAATCGAAACTAACTTGTACCGATTTTTCTATGAAAATATCTGTTTTTTCAAAATTTAGAGATGTGTCTTCTAGCCAAAACTGTATGGTAAATAATAATTGAGCCCAAGCGGTTTCGTTGCTGCCTTTTTTATTTAAAGAATTAAGTGTTTTGTTTTTTAGATCTACGTTATTGGTGTAAATCTCACTTTCAATATATTTAAGAAATGTTGATCTAAGTTTAGATAGTAGCTTTAAGGCTTCTAACTTATTTTTGTTTTGTGCTAATTTTAAATAAACATAAGATCTGTTCGCGTTTAGCATTTCAAAAAAGGTGAAATAAAAGCTTAGTAACTTATCTTTTGGTGCGTAGTGCCCATAATCTTCATTTTCTGCTAATAGAGCCAAAGTGTTTTCGCAAAAAAGCGAAAATATGTGTTTTTCTAAAACTTCAAAATTGCTGAAATATTTATAGAAATCGTTTTCCTCAAAATTGTTGGTATGCGCAAATGCATATACTGTTTTAGGAATGTTATCGTCTATTAATAAAGTAGACATGTATAAATCTATTATTTTTTCTGCTGTAATATTTTTTTTTCTAGCCATGAGTTTCTGTTTTAATTGTTAAATACAATGTAGGCGTTTAGACTTGTTGCAATCGTCATCCATATTAAGTATGGAGCTATAAATAATGTGTAATACTTTACTGTTTTTATATAATTGAAGGTGAAATAACCTATAAGTAGCCAAAGAGCGATAATGAAGATTAGAGCTATAAGGGTTTGTTGCTGATTAAAGAATAAAAAATTCCATGATACATTTAAAAACCATTGCAAAGCATAGAGTTTCATTAAAGGTTTAAAACCAAATGGGAAATTAAGACTTAATGCAGCCATGTAAACAGCGAAGGCAGCCATAACGGTGGTCCAAGCTGCTCCAAAAACCCATCCTTCTGGTGTCCAAGGAGCTTTGTTTAGTGAGGCGTACCAAGGTGATGTTTGTCCGTTATCCATCAATAGAACACCAACACCAAGTGCTAAAATGTTTATGCACAAAAAAATAGTAAATCTTACTAGTTTGTTATTTTCCATGTGCTTTTTGTTTAAATGAATTAAAAATTAATTGTATTGAAAATAATAAGTTGAAGGCGTAAAAAATATCTTCAAATGGTATCGTAAAAATTCTAAAACCTAAGTTTTCGTTGTCGTTATACCATACAACGGGTTCGTCTATAAAACTTCCGGTTAGTATCCCATTTACTAAAAGAAAGGGTAGTAAAATGATTAAAAAACTAAGGAAGTAACGTTGTAATATTTCCAAATGAAATTTTAAACCATAAATTAATAGCACTATAAAGAATATAAAATTTAAAGTTGTGTACCATTTTCCGAAATGAAATAACAATAAAACAAATACTAAAATTAGTGTTAAACCACCACTTATAATAGTTGCTGTTTTCGAGAGTTTAAAATTTGGCAAATAATATGATAAAACCTCGTGTGTAAACAAACATGCATAGGGAATACAAAAGAAAAACAACCATTCTTCTATTGGCATACCTAAAAGTGCAATGGGTAAATGGTAAGAATCGTTAAATCCCCAAATGCCAAATTTTGTAAAAAGAACATCCCATATTATAAAAGGTATTGCCACTAATAAAATGCTTAAAAAGGCACTTTTAGCGTATTGTATAAAGTGAAATTTTTTTTCAAAAACACTATACAGCAGGGGAATACTTAAACTCCCTAATGTTAATATGAGATATAAGTATGGCATTATTGTACTTTTTTAAAGTATTTTAAAGGAACAAAAAGCATCCCGAAGCACTCACCGTCTGGTTTGTCCAGGTGTTTGTGGTGTATTTTATGTGCTTTTCTTAAACCACGTAAGTACCAGTTTTGCGTATTTTTAAACCAACTGAAGCGTCTGTGTATTAATACATCATGTATTAAAAAATAAGCTAAGCCGTATAATAAAATACCTAGCCCAATAAAAAATAAAAAATTAAGCTCCGGACGAATCCCGAAAACGAATAACAGAATACTAGGCGTTGCAAAAATGATAAAGAAGGCATCGTTTTTTTCGAAAACGTGTGGGTATCCCGGTTGGTGATGGTCTTCGTGTAAAAACCAACCAAACCCATGCATAATATATTTGTGTGTACACCAAGTAACACCTTCCATAATAACGAAAGTGATTAGTGTTGTAAGTATGTAGGTTAAAATGATCATAGGGTTGTGTAATTTAAAATGTATGTATCCAAATAATCGCTGTTGTCTTTTGTTTTTAAAAGTTCTGATAAAAAATGTTTATCATTTTCAATATCAGTATTGTAGTTTAACATCTTGGGTAATTGTTCTTGTATAACCAAACGCACATATCTTAAATTGGCATTTTTTGGTTCGTTCATTATTAATTGCTCTAGCTTAGTTTTTCCTTTGCTAAAGGTGTTCAGTTTTTGCCATGGTAATACTTTATATTCTGCTTGTTTCATTTCTAAAGAAATAACATAGGCTTGAATATCTGTACTATCACTTTTTTTATATTTTGTGATGTATTCTATTTCTTGAGCTTTACTTTTAATATCATGATACTCAACAATATGTTCTGGTGTCGAGTTCTGAAATAAAAAGAGTAAAACACAGAAGTAGTACATTACATTAAATTTAGCTTATACTTAACGTAGCTTCGTGCTAGTAAGTTTATTTTCATTGGGTTAGAAACTCTAATCCGTGTATTTATAATTTTTTCTGATGGCGTATTTTTAAGTTTCTTTAGTAATTTTCTATAATATCTATAGGCCATATACACTCCAAACTTGGCTTCAACAGGTAGGTTTAATATACCCTTTTTATAGGCAAATTCAAAATCAGATTCAATATCTTGTATAATGATGTTTTTTGAAATGGCATCTAGCTCTTTTAAATTTATATTCGGAAAATATGAACGGTTTAAAACGTTAATATCATCTTTTAAATCTCTTAGAAAATTTACTTTTTGAAATGCTGAACCTAAGCGTTTTGCTGCTTCCTTTAACTCTTCATATTGTTCGTTGTTTCCGTTAACAAAAACCTTTAAACACATAAGACCAACAACATCGGCAGAACCATAAATGTAAGCTTTATATTCTTCGTCTGTTGAGTATTCCGTTTTATGTAAATCGGCACGCATACTTTTTAAAAATGCCTGAGTTAAATGATCGGGTATTTTATATTCATTCACTGTATGGATAAAAGAATTTAAAATAGGGTTAAGGCTAATGCCTTGTTCTTTGGAAGCATAATAATCTTCCTCAAATTTATTTAATAGAAGTTCTTTATCATATTCATGAAAAGAGTCTACTATTTCGTCTGCAAAACGAACAAAGCCATAAATATTATAAATAGCCGATCGTATTTTTGGTGAAAGCATTTTTGTAGCTAACGAAAACGAAGTGCTATACTTTTGGGTTACCAACTTACTACAAGAGTAGGAAACCTCGTCAAACAGTTGTTTCATAGTTGTTGTTGTTGTTTCTAGTTATCGTTTTTCAAAATTAAATCAGAAGCTATTTTTCCAGATATTAATGCAGGAGGAACTCCTGGTCCAGGAACTGTTAACTGCCCCGTAAAATATAGGTTCTTAACTTTTTTACTTTTTATTTTTGGTCTTAAAAATGCGGTTTGTGTCAAAATGTTAGCCAAGCCATAAGCGTTTCCTTTATAAGAGTTGTAATCTTTTTTAAAGTCGTTAACACAGAAACTTTCTTTAAATAGAATATGATCTGTAACGTTTTGGCCGGTTAATTTTTCTAACCTTTTTATTATAATGTTGAAATATTTTTCTCTTAATTCTGGTGTATCTTCTAAATCTGGAGCTAACGGAATTAAAAATGTTGCAGCTTCTTGGTGTTCCGGAGCAAAAGTATCATCTGTTATAGATGGAAAACTTGCATAGAATAGAGGTTCTTCTGGCCAACTCGGGTTATCGTAAATGGTTTTAGCATGGGTATCAAAATCGGTGTCAAAAAATAAAGTGTGATGACATACATTCTTTAATTTTTTATCTAACCCTACATAAAACAATAAAGACGATGGAGCAAAAACTTTCTTGTCCCAATATTTTTCCGAATATTGACGGTAAGATTGCGGTAATAATGTTTCCGTATGGTGGTAATCTGCACCGCTTAAAATTAATGTCGAAGGAATAAACTCGCCATTAACCGTAAGTCCTTTTATGTTTTTAGATGCATCCACCTCAATAGATTGTACGTTAGCATTTGTTTTGAATGAAACGCCTAAGCTTTTTGCTAGTAATTCCATAGCTTCAATTACTTTATGCATGCCACCTTTTGGGTGCCAAGTACCTAAACCAAAATCGGCATAATTCATAAAGTTATAAAAAGCTGGCGTATTACTTGGCTTAGCACCAAGAAATAATACAGGAAATTCTAATATTTCGATTAATTTCGGGCTTTTTATATCTTTTCTTACCTGAGTTCTTATACTCGAGAAGAACTGAGTAATCTTACTAATGGTTGTTGGAGTCACTAATTCTAAAGGAGAAACGCCTGGTTTGTAAACCAAATCGTTTATCGAAACATCGTAATTAAACTTAGCCGATTTTAAAAAAGCTTTTAAGTGTTTCGAGCTTCCTGCTTCTTCACGCTCAAAAAGTACATAAATTTCCTTTAGAGTTCCTGGAATTGTTAGAGCTTCTCCATCTTCAAAGTAAGCTTTATAAGCTGGGCCTAGCTTTTCTAATTCGTAGTAATCTGATGGTTTTTTGCCAAAATCAGCAAAGAATTTTTCGAAAACATCAGGCATCCAGTACCAAGTCGGTCCCATGTCGAATGTAAAACCATCTCTTTTTAACTGGCGTGCTCTACCTCCAATTAATTCGTTTTTTTCTAATACTTCAACGTTGTATCCTGCTTGTGCAAGATAGCACGCCGCCGATAAGGCAGAGAACCCGGATCCGATAATATGTATTTGTTTTTTCATTTTGTTTAACAAATATACTAAATAAGTTAAACAAAATAAGAAAATAGTTAAAGATCTTTTAAAAGAGGTATTACAGTTGGGTATAATTTAATGTCCGATTTAAAATCCATTTGCTTAAGATCTTGAAGTTTTACGCCTGCGGCTAATAATTTGTGTTGTTTTGGTAATAGCAAGATATCTAAATCTTTAAAGTAACTTTCTATTAAATCTAGAGTAGGGCTCACTGTTATGGAGGTTATAAAACACATTTTTGATTCACTGTTAAAAAAAGAAGATAAATTATCTACCGGTAAGCTTGGTCCTAAATATATGGTTTTGAGTCCTTTTAGTAGTAGCTCGTAGTTAAGATAGAGTAAACCTATTTCATGAATTTCATTTTCGGGTAAGAAAAGCACATAAGTTGTAGATGAATTTAAATTAGAATGTGTTAATCTTTCTGTTTCAACTAATATTTTTTGGGTAATTAAATTTGAAATAAAATGCTCGTGTGCAGGAATTAATGTGTTGGTTTGCCATAATAATCCAATGAAGTTTAGTAGCGGAATAAAAGTATTTTTAATGATTTCGCTAAACTCGTTTGTCTGTAATAATTTGGCGTAGGTTGAGTTAAATAATGAGCTGTCAAATTGAATCATCGCAAGTTTAAATGCCTGAATAGAGTGCTGGTCTACTGCGTTTTGGTTTGCTAGTTCTCGAGCCGTATCTTGTATAACATCATATGGCATTTCGGCTATTTTAGATATCTTATAACCATTGTCTTTCAGCAATACAATGTTTAAAAGTTTTTTTAAACTTTCTGTAGTATAGTATCTAATATTAGTATCAGTTCGTTTTGGTGCTAATAAATTATACCGTTTTTCCCAAATTCGAATGGTGTGTGCCTTAATTCCTGAAATATTTTCAAGATCTTTTATTGTGAATTTGTTCTTAATTTCGTTCAACGTATTTTTGTTTATGTTAAACAAATGTAAGGTTTTTTTAAAGAACTATCATTTAAGGTTTATTGATTAATGTTTACTTTTGAAATATTTAATTAGAACGCTTATATGAAATTGCAAACGCAAATACCATTTTTGTCTCAAGAAAATAATCAAATAGATTATAAGTCTAAAATACTTTTATTTGGCTCATGTTTTTCAGATAATATTGGCAAAAAGTTAGATTATTTTAAGTTTGAAAATGGTCAGAATCCATTTGGAATTCTTTTTCATCCAAAGGCTATCGAGAATTTAATTGAAAATGCTATTCAGGATAAAGTATATTCAGGAGATGATGTGTTTTTTCATAATGAGCAATGGCATTGTTTCGATGCGCATTCAAAATTAAGTAATTCGTTTAAAGATGTATTGGTTGATAAACTTAATCTACAAGCTGAATCCACTAAAAATCAATTAAAAAACGCATCCCATATTGTAATTACGTTGGGCACAGCATGGGTTTATAATTTAATTGAAACCAATAGTATTGTTGCTAATTGCCATAAAATACCTCAGAAGCAGTTTAATAAAACCTTGCTTTCAGTTGAAGAAATTACGACTTCACTAAAAAATATATTATCTCAAATACGAAGTTTAAATAATAGTGCGATTGTAATTTTTACGGTATCTCCAGTGCGCCATATTAAAGATGGTTTTGTTGAAAATACTCAAAGTAAATCTCATTTATTAACCGCTATTCATCAGGTAATATCACAAAAATCTTTTTATTTTCCTTCATATGAAATTATGATGGACGAACTTCGAGATTATCGCTTTTATACAGAAGATATGATTCATCCCAACGCTACAGCGATTAATTATATTTGGGAGAAATTTCAACAGGTTTGGATTTCTAATGATGCATTAAACATAATGCAAGCTGTTGATGTTGTTCAAAAGGGTATTAAGCATAAGGCTTTCAATCCAAATTCCGAAGCACATCTCAAGTTTCTTCAGCAATTAGAAAATAAAAAAGAGACGCTTCAATCTCAGTTTCCTAACATGGTCTTTTAATTTTAAATCTATAAAAATAACATTAAACTTTTAAAAAAATATATTTTCATCATAGCCTAAATATATCCGTTTCTAGTACCTTGTTGCAACTCTTAAACTAGTTTTTACAACATTTTGTCGAAAAATTACCACAAAATAATTAGATTCAATTAATTTTAGATTGCTATTAGTCAGTTCATTTAAAGCACCAAGTTTGTAGATTTTTTTTTGCAGTTGGTGTTTTTTTATGCTTGTTATTTAAAAAAAAACAAAAATATAATTTTTTTATTACTTCCATATACAGTCAAATATCTTAATTTAAAGTAACGATAACCTTTATGTTACATCTATAAGGCATAACCCTTGTATATTTGTACCGTTAGTAATTGTTAACATAAATTACATTAGTTTAGGCTTCATATGTCGAAGTAAACTGATGTTTTTTTATTTTAGCCATATGCGAAAAATTCTATTTGGTGTTATTATTACTTTAGTTGTGTTATTCACCTTTAAATACTGTGGTGAAAAGCAGGAAGATAAAATTGTACTTCAAGAAAGTTCTGCGCTTATCCAAGAACAAATAAAAAATGTTGGAAAACTAGTTGTTACCGAAGGACACTTTAGTGAAGTTTTTAATTATAAGAACTCTAAAGAAATTTTTGGCGATTATTTTACTTCAGAAAAAAAGGCGCTTGTGGTTGTAAATGCCGATGTTACTATTGCATACGATTTAAGTAAAATAGAATTTCATGTAGATGAAGCTACTAAAACATTAACTATTTTAAGTATCCCTAAGGAAGAAATAAAAATAAGTCCAGATTTTGAGTATTACGATATTCAGGCCGATTTTTTAAACCCCTTTGAAGCCAAAGATTATAATGACATAAAGACTATTGTAAAAAAATCTTTAGATAAAAAGCTAGAAGCCTCCGACTTAAAAAGTAATGCTCAAAATAGATTAATCAGTGAACTTTCAAAATTCTATATTCTAACCAGTTCTTTGGGTTGGACATTGCAGTATAATAATACGCCAATTACTAAAACCGAAGAATTACTTGATATAAAATTATAGTTTTTTCTGTAAACTTTGCCAGCCACCACCGTTGGTAGCTTCTATATTATTTCTTTTTAAAATACTAGCAGCATTAGCCGAACGCATACCACTTGCACAACAAGTAATTACTGGTTTATTTAACTTTTTTATATAATCAATTTTAGTGTTTAAAGTTTGCAACGGTATATTTTTAGATCCAGCAATAGCCCCTTGTTGGTATTCGCCTTTTGTACGAACATCAAGAATAATAGCATCCCTGTCTTTAAAATCGGTGATTGTATTTGTTTTATTGCCAAAAAGAAAATTTAGTAATCCCATTTTTTTAAATTTATTTCTGCAAATATCTTCATATTTTATTAAAAACATGTAACTACTGTTACTTAATAATTTTATGTATATTTCACCTTTAATTTATCCGAATAAATGGAAGCATACGTTACGTTAAACATAGAAAATAAGGTTGGATATATTGAGTTTCATCATCCCAATAGAAACTCTATGCCAAGTGATATTTTAGAATTACTAGCACAAACTATTAAGGCTGCTGGTATAAATGATGATATAAATGTAATTGTATTAAAAAGTGGTGGAGATAGAACGTTTTGTGCCGGTGCTAGTTTTAACGAAATTAGTGCAATTGAGGACGAGGAAACTGGTTTTCAGTTTTTCTCAGGTTTTGCAAAAGTTATAAACGCTATGCGGAAATGCCAGAAACTTATTATTGGTAGAGTACAAGGTAAAAGTGTTGGTGGCGGCGTTGGTTTAGCGGCAGCTACAGATTATTGTTTAGCAACCCAATACGCTTCTATTAAATTAAGCGAACTTAGCATAGGTATTGGTCCCTTTGTTATCGAACCTGCTGTTTCTAGGAAGATTGGGAAGAATGCGATGTCGCAAATGACGATAGATGCCGAAACTTTTTTTTCTTCGGAATTTGCTAAGGAGAAAGGATTGTTTTCTGAAGTTTTTGAAAGCACAGAAGTACTAGATGAAGCAGTAAAAATACTCGCTGAAAAATTGGCGACTTACAACCCTAAAGCATTAAAAGAAATGAAAAAGGTGTTTTGGGAAGGCACCAATAACTGGGACGATTTATTAAGTGAACGTGCCAAAATTAGTGGAAAACTTGTACTTAGTACGTTCACGAAAAACACGTTGAAACGTTTTAGATAGTATGTTGTTTTCTCCTTATAATCCCCAAACCATCATCAATTAATCTCCCAATTTGTGGCTGGTTTTGTTTTACTATTTCTAAGTGAGTTAGAATACTTTTACAAAGTTTGGTTTCATTTTCAATAAAAGCTAATTCGAAAATTTCTATAGGTAAGAGCCAATCGTTTTGGTGATTTTCGATCAATTCTTCTAAAACTTTAGTTCTCGAAATAGTTTTGTTTATTCCTTGGCGATAGTCTCGAATTTGTTGGTAGAGTTTTTCTAACTCTAATTGTTTTTTAGATTTTTTATTCTGAATAGTTTTAGATGAAGTTTTGTGTGTTATTAAATCGAAACTATTTAAATCGGCTGGGCCAGAGAAAGCTGAAACAATGGTTTTGCCAACGGCCATTTCGTAAACCCCAAATTCAGGTTTAAAAAGAATTGTGTCGTTATGTTTTACCGTGCAGTTATTAAAACTTATGAGTATTATTTTTCCTTGAAGATTCCGTTTTCCTGTAATAATTTCTCCCGAAACAGTAATGCCGCCTTCAAATTCTAAAGTGGTTTCTTTTTCTTCATATATGTTATAGGCGCGTAAATCACGCGGACTCATATCTTCAATAGCAATGTTTATTCCTTTTAATTTCCCGATGGGAGAGCTAAAACCATTGGAATAATGATTGGTACCATGCCCAACCAATTCTTTTTCACGATAGGCTAGGGCCGTTTTTCCTTTGGTATGTATGTAAATTACTTGTCCGTCGTTATCTTTTACTTCATAGAAAACTCCAGATATTTGAAGACCTGTACTTAGTTCCACGGTTCCTAAAGCATTCGACTGTATTAATTTTTTAATACCTAAAAGGCCACCTTTCCTAACAGACATTGTATTAGCAAATTCTTCTAAAATTAAACTTAAATGAGCAAAGTCTGGCGTTACAAAAAGTTGAGGTTGGGGTTTTGTAATATCAAAATCTTGATATGTAGCATTTATATTGTAGGGGTGTTTTTTAACAATGTCCGTCATGCACCAAGCACTTTCTCCAATTGAGGATAGTAATCCGGCACCATAAATTTTTGGATTTTCAATAGTTCCAATTAAACCATATTCTACTGTCCACCAATGTAAATTCCGTATTAAAGACATTTCACTTGGCTCCCCCATGTTTTGTTGTAAATGGTCTACCTTTTTTTCCGCGGAAGCGATAGCATCTTTATTTGAATCTGAAGCCTCTTTTATAATAGACAAATGTCTAACAGCTTTATAGAGTTCGTAATCTTTAGCCGATGAAATAGCTTTACAACCAATTTCTCCAAAACGACGTAAATACTCAGCGTATTCTGGGTTTGCAATTATAGGAGCGTGGCCTGCACCTTCGTGGATAATATCTGGAGCCGGTGTATACTCAATATGTTCCAATTGGCGAATATCGCTTGCAATAACCAATACATTATAAGCTTGAAATTCCATAAAAGCATTTGGAGGAATAAAGCCATCTACTGCTACAGCTGCCCAACCAATATCTTTTAAAATACGATTCATGCCATACATATTGGGGATGCTATCAATTGAAATTCCTGTAAGTTTTAAACCATCTAAATAAGATTTGTGTGCTACTTTTTTTAAAAAATCAACATTTTTGCGCATCACATAACGCCAAACGGCTTGGTCTATCGCCGAGTAGGCGGTATAATTTTGTGGCTTAATAAATTGCCTTAGATGTCTCGGTAAGCAATTTAAAATAACGTTTGGTTTTATTGATGTATCCATAAATATAAACGGTTTTACTTAGGTGAAAATACGAATTAATCATTGATATGGTGTTTTGTTTCATTTATTTTGATTGTATTATGTGTAATAATGTTCTTCTTTTATTTTTGTCATTCATGTTGGTAGTGAACTAATAATAGTTTTATTTTCGCTCAAACTTAAAAATCAACCCATATGAAATTTATTAAACTACTTTGTGTCTTTATCTTTGTTTTATCTTTTTTTAATTGCGCGTCGCGTTATCGAGTGATTGAGCCAAATAACATAAACTACGTGTCTAAGACTGAAACGAAAGGAGTGACATTAGAGTATAAATACGATTTACTAGATAAAAAATACTCTAAGAAAGAAGATAAAAAAGGTATACGATTGGTAGCTGTAAAAATTTCTAATAATTCTGATGGAGATTTAGTTTTCGGTAGAGATTTAAACTTGGTTTATGCAAACGAAAACGAAATTTATGTTTTAGATAAAGAGAAAACTTTTAAAACTCTAAAACAAAGCCCTGCAACGCATTTATTTTATTTATTATTAACTCCGGTTAATTTTTATACAACAAAAACAAGCGAATATGGGTTGCAAGAAACAACGAGTTCAACACCTGTAGGATTAATTTTAGGACCTGGTTTAGCAGCAGGAAATTTAATAGCAGCAAGTTCGGCTAATAAAAAGTTTAAAACTGAATTAGCAAATTTTGATATAAAGGGATCAACAATAAAGCAAGGTGAGGTAAAATACGGTTTAGTAGGTATTAATTCTGAATCTTATGATGCTTTAAAGCTTAGTTTGCAATAGGGATTAAAAAGTGAGATAAAAAAAAAGGCGATTATAAATTTATAATCGCCTTTTTTTATGTTTATTTATTCGCTCCTGGAGGATACTTCATCATAATTTCTGAAACAAACTCTTTAATACGTTCATCTTTCTTTTCCATTTTTTGAGTTAAATAACCGGTACCCATACCTTGCCAAACTAGTTCTTTTTTCTTGGCATCAATTAAGTCAATATATAAAACACCTTGTGTAGAGGTAGATACACTTGGCTGGCTATTCCAACCCCATCCCCATCCAGGGCCATAGCCTCCAAAACCACCCCATCCCCAAGAGCCCATGCCCCAAGAGTTGTTGTAAACATCAACACGTTGATTTGCTTTGGTAAATAGGCTTATTAGTAAATCTGGATCTTCAGATTTTGTAAAACCTTTTGCCATTAGTTCGGCTTCAATAGCGCGTAAAATACGGCGTTTATCTAAATCGCTAATTTCAGCTTTATCAATACCTGTTTTAAAAAAGGCAAATGTTTTGTAGCTGTTAAAATTGGCATCTTTGTCGTAGTCGGCAGCAACTTTAACTGAGCTACACGAAGTTACTACAACCAACAATGCTAAAAGCGGTAGTGTTTTTAAAAATGTTTTCATAAGGAAGCGTTTTTTAAGTTTTTCTTTTCAATTTACAACTTTTTAATCAACATGTAATTGATTTTGAGTTGGTTTGTATTTTTTAAATGCTGCAATAATCGTACCATATTATAAGTTTTAGATTCTACTGCTTTTGTTATTATTTAATGGAGTTACTTTTCTTGTTAAATCCATATGGGCAATGTCGACATCCGCTTTCGCAACAATATTCTCGTTTTAATAAGTATTGCGCCGTGAAACACCGGTAACCTTCGGGTGTCCAATAAAAATCGCCTTCTTCAATAGGGATAATTTTTTTCATAGATTACAAAGATAACGTAAAATGGAATTATTTATTTCTGAAACTTTCATATATTGGATTGGTTTTTGTTTAGAATACAGTATGATTTTTATTTCAAAATATTTAGTTCCAAAAGGATATTCGGGCATAACCCTTTATCCCTTTGTGTTTTTGAAAAGTAAAAAGCTAAAAACGGATATTGTATTACTCAACCACGAGAAAATTCATTTAAAACAACAAATAGAACTGTTTATTATTCCTTTTTATATATGGTATGTTTTGGAGTTTGTGTTTCGCTTTTTTCAGCATAAAAACTGGAATGTTGCATATAGGAGTATTTCATTTGAAAAAGAAGCGTATTTAAACGAAAGGAACCTACAATATTTAAATGAACGTTCGTTTTGGAGATTTTTAAAGTATCTTTGAAACCATGATTTTTCAACTAGAAAATAGCGTAAATCAACGAATAAGTTTGCCAAATAATAGTGATATAGAACTTTACATTAAACGTGAAGATGCTATTCATAGTTTTGTTTCTGGAAACAAATACAGAAAACTTAAATACAACCTTATTGAAGCCGAAAAGTTAGGGTTTAAAACCTTGCTTACTTTTGGTGGAGCCTATTCTAACCATATTGTCGCAGTTGCTGCGGCTGGCCAAATTCTAGGATTTAATACTATTGGGGTTATTAGAGGGGAAGAATTAGTTGATAAAATTGAGGGCAACCCAACTTTAAGCTATGCCAAGCATTGCGGTATGCAGTTTAAGTTTGTATCGCGTGAGGCTTATAGAAATAAAACTTCTGATGATTTTCTGAATTATTTAAGTGAAGAATTTCAAGATTTTTATACCATTCCAGAAGGTGGTACAAATACACTTGCCGTAAAAGGGTGTGAGGAGATTTTAACTATTGAAGATGAAAGTTTCGATTATATATGTTGTTCGGTGGGAACCGGAGGAACAATTTCCGGACTAATCAATAGATCGAACCCAAATCAACAAATTTTAGGTTTTCCTGCTCTAAAAGGCGACTTTTTACAACAAGATATTAGTAAATTTGCAACCAAAATGAATTGGAAATTAACGTCCGAGTATCATTTTGGTGGTTATGCTAAAATAAATGCGGATTTAATCAGTTTTATAAATACGTTTAAATCTGAAAATAGTATTGCGTTAGATCCTATTTATACAGGGAAAATGATGTTTGGGCTTTTCGATTTAATTGAAAAAAATCAGTTTCCGAAAGGTTCAAAAATATTAGCTATTCATACAGGAGGTTTACAAGGAATCGATGGAATGAATGTTAATTTGAAAAAGAAAAATTTACCATTAATTGAATAAATAATGAATAGAGTTTTAATATTGCTTTGTGTTGTGGTTGTAAGTTTTAGTTGTAAATCTAAAAAAACGGTAGTTACAAAAAAGCGAAAAACAAAAACAGAGCGTGTTACAAAAAAAACTGAGGGAGTTAAAACAGCAACTAAAAGTTCTTATACAAATGCCACTGAGGAATATATTGCAAATTATGCAGATGTGGCGGTTGCAGAAATGGAACGGTATAATATACCCGCGAGTATAACTTTAGCACAAGGTATTTTGGAATCGGCTTCTGGTAATGGACGACTTTCTAAAGAGGCTAATAATCATTTTGGTATTAAATGTCACGATTGGGATGGTGATAGAATTTATCATGATGATGATGCCGCGCAAGAATGTTTTAGAAAATACGATGATGCGAAAAATTCTTTTCGTGACCACTCATTATTCTTAACCGAACGCAATCGATATTCTGGATTATTCAAGTTAAAAAAGACCGATTATAAAAGTTGGGCCAGAGGATTAAGAGCTGCTGGTTATGCTACCGATCCTAAATATCCTGCTAAATTAATTAGCTTAATTGAGCGTTATAATTTGGATCAATACGATGGAGGAAGAAAATCATCAAAATCAAATTCAGATTTTAAACAAAGAGATGAAATTGTAATTAATGCGAAGACTAATGTGGTTAGCGTTCGTGATGTTCCAAAAGTAATAACACATGTTGTTGTTAAAGGTGATACCTTGTATTACATTGCTAAAATGCATAATATTAGTGTCCCAGAGTTAAAAGCGATAAACGATTTAGAGGATAATAACATTAAAATAGGACAAGAACTTCAAGTGAGTCCAAAATAGAACATATGATTTATAAACGAAGTAGCGCCTTATTTGCCGAGGCAGAAAAAGTGATTCCGGGTGGTGTGAATTCACCGGTTAGAGCGTTTAATGGTGTTGGTGGAACTCCAATTTTTGTAAAAGAAGCAAAAGGAGCTTATTTATATGATGAAGATGGTAACCGGTTAATCGATTACATTAATTCTTGGGGACCAATGATTTTGGGGCATGCTCACGAACCCGTTGTAAATGCCGTAATTGAAAAAGCGAAAAAAGGAACATCTTTTGGTATGCCTACAGAAATAGAAACACAAATTGCAGAATTAGCGGTTTCTATGGTGCCAAATATTGATAAAATACGTTTTGTAAACTCGGGAACAGAAGCTTGTATGAGTGCTGTGCGCTTGGCTCGTGGATTTACAAATAAAGATAAAATAATAAAATTTGCGGGTTGTTACCATGGGCATTCAGATTCTTTTTTAATTCAAGCAGGAAGTGGGGCAAGTACATTTGGAACACCCAATAGTCCTGGTGTTACAAAAGGAACAGCGAAAGATACGTTGTTGGCTATTTATAATGACATTGAAAATGTTAAGTCATTAATTGAAGCGAATAAAAACGAAATAGCCTGTATTATTATTGAACCTGTGGCTGGTAATATGGGGTGCATTCCTCCAACCGAAGGTTTTTTACAAGCCTTGAGAAATGTTTGTAGTGAAAATGATATTCTGTTAATTTTTGATGAAGTTATGACGGGGTTTCGCTTGGCAAAAGGAGGAGCACAAGAGTTATATAATATAAGTGCAGATATTGTATGCTTCGGAAAAGTAATTGGTGGCGGTTTGCCTGTAGGTGCTTTTGCTGCTAGAAATGAAATTATGAATTATTTGGCGCCAATTGGTCCAGTATATCAAGCGGGAACATTAAGCGGAAACCCATTAGCTATGGCTGCGGGTTTGGCGATGTTAACAGAATTAAATAATAACGATACTATTTTTACAAGCTTAGCCAAAAAAACAGCTTACCTACATAAAGGAATTGCTAAGGTTTTAACCGAAAATAATATTACACATACTATAAATAGAGTAGGGTCTATGATTTCTATTCATTTTGATGAGGCTAAAGTTGTAGATTTTAAAACAGCGGCAAACGGAAACAATGATACTTTTAAAGCCTTTTTTCATGGATTGCTAAATGCTGGTGTTTATATAGCGCCAAGTGCTTTCGAAACTTGGTTTATTACAGAAGCATTGAGTTATGAGGATTTGGATTTTACCATCGCAGCAGTTAATACAGTAGCCAAAACTCTTTAAGTAATAAAGAAAATCTAAGCGTAAAGCTTATATTGATATTCAATATCGATCGTCATTTATATGGTGGTCGATATTTTTTTTGAAGAAACACTTAAGCGCTTATCTGTTTTCTTTAAAAACACTTCCCAAATAAAAACAGCATAAACCACAGCGTATTCCAAGGCGATTACCCATAAGTTTTCCGATTTATCTGCTTTATCAATATTAACATAAGCCAAATAACTAAGTATTATTACAAAGCTCCAAACCAACGGAAACTTATATTTCGTAAAAACACTCAAAATTAAAAGTGTTGCAATATACCAAGGGTGTATAGTAGTTGCTGTAAAGTAGTAGAAAGACAAAACGAGTAACATTGCAGAAATTAATTCAACCATTGTTTTATTCTTTCTAAAGAAAGTAATAATCAAAATAAATAAAACAACCAAAATTGGAGTCACCTTTCCTATAATGCCAATTTCATTATAACCTCTAAACGTATAGCCAACTTCTCGGGCTATATAATAAAGACTTGCGTTAAATTCAAAATTCTGAAACCATAAGCCAACAGTTTTAGCGTAATTATTAAAGAATTCCGCAGACAGAAAGGGTGCAAACAATAGGAGTGTGGTTAGTAAAGTTATACTGTAAAAACCAACAAGTTTCCATAAGCCTGCTAATAAATTTGGTTTTTCATTGTTCGTCTTGTGTTTATTAAATAAAAACCACTTAAAAAATAAAGCCAAAAATATTAAAGGAATTAGTTTAACAGTAATGGATAATGCTAAAATCACGGCAGCAAATTTCCATTTTCCACAATGCAGCAAATATAAACTCCATATTAAAAAGAATATCATTACACCTTCAAAATGTAAATTACCCGTGAGTTCAATAATTATAAAAGGATTCAATATATACCAGAAAATATTATAAACAGGAATATCTAATCTTTTAAGTAATTTACTACCATAGAAAAACGTACCAAAATCGGCAGCAATAATAAGAAACTTAAAAACAACAACCGAACCCAAAATACTTTTTCCAGCAAAAACTGAAGCAATAAAAAAACAAAGCTGATTAATAGGTGGGTAATTTGTAAAATGACTCCCGTTAAGCACTCCCATTCCAGTGTACAAAGCCTCGGCTTGGGCTATAGGGGATTGTTCGGAATTTATAAATGATTCAGGCGTAAATAGATAGGGGTTAAAACCAGCAAAAATCATCCGGCCATCCCAAATAAAACGATAAAAATCTTGAGATAAGTTCGGTATAGCCAAAATAAAAACACACCTAAACCCAAAAGCCAAATAAGTTAAAAGCTTAAGGTCATCTTTAAATGTAGATACCAAACGGTAAAACAAAGCAAACAGGGTAACATAAAGACCTATAAGTTTCAAGTAATCTGTACGTACCAAATTATAAGCAAAAGCCCAATAGAGCAAAACAGACAAAATAGCAAGGAGTAATGATTGCTTATTAAGTTTTAAAAAAGTCGAATTCATAAACATGCGGTAAATATATTAAACCTAGTCATTATATATAGGTATATTTCTTTTAGAATAAATTAGGCGTTACTCTTGCTGCACCTTTAGTCGTGCATCAAGAGTCGGGCTTTCACTACTCGCTTTTTTGTGTTGCATAGGCGCAACCACACAAAAAGAGCTTAAACATACCGTTCAATCCCTAACGCGGGGCTAGATCAGGACAGGCTGTTTTTAAAAAAGTTAAGTTAAAATCTGTTGAGGTGGCAGTATTTAACACCTAAACATGTAAGAAATAAAAACTTTAAAGTAGAAATAATGGGAGAGTTATTAAAAAAGAACAGGCATATATAAGAGTACTCTTCCTTTAAATTATATGTGTTGCATATTATAGAAGAATAAAAAAGAATAATGTTACCCCTTTTTTCTGAGGCATTTCAATATTTATCTAGTTAAAACATAAAAAAACGAAATAATATTTAAGCTTAAAAGATTGAAAAAAATAAAATCTATAAAGAATAATGACTACAAAAGTGGCTATATCAAAGAAGATATACCAAGCTGCTTAGCAAAATATATGAGTCATAGTAAAACCTAGTAAAAAAGAAGTTTTGTAAAATATTAAAGATCAATTAATTAAAGTATTTGTAAATAATAATCTAAAAAACCTTCATAAAAAGGTTGTCAGAACTAAAAAGGCATGTATATTTGCACCCCGTTAAAAAAGGTAAAATTTTTAAAGCGGTAACGTTCATACAGAGGTTGCTTAGTTTAGATTTTGAAGGGATTAAATTTCTTTTAAAAAAAGGATTAAAAAACATTGTGAGTTTCAGAAAAGGTTGTAAGTTTGCAGCCGCTAAAAACGGCAACGAATTTAGCGAGACGTTCATAAGAAGGTTATTGGGTTTTGGTTGAGAAAGGGTTTCAAATTTTTTCAAAATAAAAATCAAATAATTGTTGTGGGAGTTAAAAAAGGGTTTTATATTTGCACCCGCTTAGCAAGGTAGCTTGTTAAGAAAAGAAGAGAAAAAGTTCATAAACATATTGAATTGACAGCGTAAAATTAATTTGGAAACGGATTAATTTAACAAAGAGAATAGACCATTTTGAGTATTAGAGATTCTAATTAGTTGTTAAAAGTAATAGTCGAAAGACTTAAAAATTTAACGATGAAGAGTTTGATCCTGGCTCAGGATGAACGCTAGCGGCAGGCCTAACACATGCAAGTCGAGGGGTAACATTGTGCTTGCACAGATGACGACCGGCGCACGGGTGCGTAACGCGTATAGAATCTACCTTTTGCTGCAGGATAGCCCAGAGAAATTTGGATTAATACTGCATAGTATACACTACTTTCATGAGTTATGTATTAAAGGTTACGGCAAAAGATGACTA